>NZ_BSDR01000001.1:602500-930000 GCF_027925305.1 Desulforhabdus amnigena
CCTCCGCCAGAAGATTTGCCGCATTCAATGCTGCGGCGATTTCTCCCGCCGCTTCCTGGCCTTGTACGCGCACCGGAAGCAGGGTCACTGAGAGGGGATAGGGACTCCGCCGCAGCACCTTCAGAATATCCTGAATGGCGGCTCCCGTTGGGGAGGTAATGATGGCGATATTCTGAGGGCAGGGGGGGAGGGGGAGTTTCAACCCGGAATCGAAGAGGCCTTCCGATTCGAGCTTTTTCTTGAGCTGCTCGAAAGCCAGCTGAAGAGCACCCAATCCCTGGGGTTCCATGACTTCTATGATGAGCTGATATTCCCCGCGGGGTTCATACACGCTCAGACGTGCCTGGCAGAGCACCTGGAGTCCCGATTCGGGAACAAAGCGGAGACGGCGCTGCTGAGGACGAAAAAAAACGGCTTTAATCTGGCTCTGATCGTCCTTGAGAGTGAAATAGTAGTGACCCGAAGCGGGAACTCGAAAGTTGGAAATTTCTCCCTTCACCCATACCAGAGGGAAATTGGATTCGAGAGTCCCCCTGATCTGAGCGTTCAGTTCACTGACGGTAAAAACGCTCGGTTTTTCTTCTAAAACAGGATGGAGCATAGTGGAGCTCATGGGAATCTTTCCTATTGAAAAAGCTTTGGATCCATAGCGTCGCGCAGCCCTTCTCCTACCAGATTGTAGGCGGTAATGCTAAGAAAAATCGCAAGACCGGGGAAGAATGTGAGCCACCAGGCAAATTCGATGTAATCCCGGCTCTGAGACAGGATGTCTCCCCAGCTTGGAGTTGGAGGCGGTACGCCGAACCCAAGAAAACTGAGGCTCGACTCGGTCAGAATCGCTCCGGCAATGCCGAATACGGCGGAAACCAGAACGGGGGCCATGGCGTTGGGAAGCATGTGGAGGAAAATGAGCCGCACATGTGATGCCCCCAGGGCTCGGGAAGCCATGATGAAATCCAACCGCTTCAATTTGAAAAATTCCGCCCGTACGAAACGCGCCACTCCCGTCCACCCGGTGAGGCCGATCACCACCATGATGTTGTAAATGCTCGGAGGCAGAAAGGCGATGATGGCGATGATGAGAAAGAAGGTGGGAATAGTGAGCAGTATTTCTATGATTCTGCTGATCACCTGGTCCGACCAGCCGCCGAAATATCCGGCAAGAGCCCCCAGAAGGATGCCAATGAGAAGGGCGATGCCTACGGCCACGAATCCAACGGAAAGAGAGATGCGGGCCCCGTGAATCATGCGGCTCAGCACATCCCGTCCGCTGTCGTCCGTACCGAACCAGTGCGCTTTGCTCGGCGGCGCCAGGCTTTCCAGTAGGTCATATTCCGTGGGGGAGTAGGGCACCGGAGGCCAGACGGCAAAGTTTCCTTCCCCTCCCCCACTGTATTGAAGAACGAATGGAACCTCCTTCTTCATTTCCTTCCAGGTCGCAGTTCCCACCTGTTCCTCACCGGAAAAGATGGGCCAATGCCATTGACCCTGGTATCGGAAAAAAATGGGGCGGTCATTGGCCAAAAGGGGGGCAAAGATGGCGACGAAAAAGAGCGACAAAGTGACCCAGAGGCCCAGCAGGGCAAGCCTTTTTTTCTTGAAATGGTACCAGACCATTTTCCAGTAGGAGTTTGGAGGTGACTTTTGGGAAATGTCTTTGCTGTTCATAGTTCACGCTTTGTTTTCCGATAGATGAAGGAAATCCTCATGATTCGGTGGTTGACCAAGTAATGAACCTCTCGCTGAAGTTTGGTTTCCCACGCTTCTTACGTGTCACTCCAGCTTGATCCTGGGATCGAGGGTGGCGTAGAGGATATCCGAGATGAGCAGCCCAATCAGGGTGAGAAAGGCCGAAAGGGTTGTGATGGCCATGATCACCGGGTAGTCGCGGCTCAGTACCGCCTCGAATCCCAATTGCCCCATCCCGGGAATGGAAAAAATGCTTTCGATGATGACGCTTCCGCCGAACATGGATGGAAGGAGAAAGGCGAGCAACGTGATGATGGGCAGGAGGGCATTGCGGAAGGCGTGTTTGAAAATCACCACGCGTTCACTCAGTCCCTTGGCCCGTGCCGTGCGGATGTAATCCTCACGAATGACTTCGAGCATATCCGCACGCGTCAGTCTTGAAAGGTACGCGAGCCCTCCGTAGGTGAGGCAGATGACCGGCAGGATCAGGTGCCAGAGGCGATCTGCCAGCCATTGGGCAAAAGGCAAGGTTTCTGCGCCGATGGAAGAAATTCCGTAAACGGGGAAAATATCCCAGAAATCTCCCCCTCCAAAAAGCATGATGAGCAGAACAGCTACCCAGAAGCTGGGGAGTGAGTACAGAAAAAAGAAAAAGAGCGTCAGCAAACGATCCGAAAAGGATCCCGAGCGGGTGGCCGAATAGATGCCGCAGGGGATAGCGATGAGGTAGACGAGAAAAATGGAAATCACATTGAGCTGAATGGTTATGGGAAGCCTTTCAGCAATCTTGTCCCAGACTCTGCGATGATCCTTGTAGGATGTGCCGAAGTCCAGCGTGAAAACGCGTTTTACCCAAAGAAGGTATTGGACGGGAAGGGGCTTATCCAACCCGTAGAGTTTCTTGGTCTGTTCGATGATTTGTTGAGAAAGGGCTGAATCGCCTATCTGCCCCTGACTGGCCATCTGGAGTTTCAAAACAGCCGGATTTCCCGGTGCCAGTTGGATGATCAAAAAGGTGATGAGGGTAATCCCCAAAAGCGTTGGAATGATCTGAAGAAGCCTCTTGAACAGGTAGGCACTCATGATGTGCGAAGCCCCTTTCTGTGTGAAAGCCCTGGCAGTGAAGCGTATTTCCGAATGAACATCGTTTTTTCATCTTCCCTACGACTTGCTCGCGAAACCGTTTTTTGGGGGTGAGGGAGGGACTGTTCGCCTCTCGACCTATCGGCTCACGATCTGTTCATTGATGCCCGGAAGGCTCTTGAGGGGAGTTGTACCTTCCGCATCGAACCAGTCTTCAATCAGTCTGTAGGCAATGGACAAGGGCGTTGGAAGGCGGAATGTGCCCGCCCTGAGCCCCTTCTCGATGTCACGCCTTGAAAACCATCCGGCATCTTCCAGTTCATTATCATCGAGTCGAACAGGGGCTTTCACTGCTTCCGCCATAAAACCCAGCATGATGGAACTCGGAAAGGGCCATGGCTGAGAGGAATGATAATTGGCCCTGGTGACCTCAATTCCCGTTTCTTCCATGACTTCACGCACTACAGCGCTTTCAAGGGTTTCCCCGGGTTCCACGAAACCTGCAAGAGTGGAATACATGTGCTGGGGCCATACCGTCTGCCGTCCCAACAGACAATATTCCCCGGAACTCACAAGCACGATGATGGCCGGATCCGTTCGAGGAAAATGCTGCTGCCCGCAATCCGGGTTCGTGCAAACTCTTACATGTCCTCCCAGTGCCGTAGCCGTAGGGCTGCCGCAGTCTCCGCAGAAACGGTTGCGGCGATGCCAGTGGGCGATGGCCCTGGCGTAAGCCAGCAAGGCTCCATCGCGCCGTCCGAGCATTGCGCTCACTCGCCGCAGATCCTGAAATTTCCCCAGCCCCGCAATATGAGAGGGCGGGGAATCCTCCCGATCAGGCAAGTCTACTGCAAAATAAACCCTTTCACCATCCTCCCCGAGTAGGGTGACGGATTCGGCCAGTTCTATCGCATCACCCAGGTGAGCCCGCGAAAGCAGGACCGGTCTGGGATTTCCCTCTTCGGAAAACAAATTCTTGGTCTGCCAGAGGGGAATGAATCGCGAGTTGGAAGCCTCCATCTGTTCTCTGATCCACTTTTCGTCTTTGCGTTTGAGGTGAATCCGATCGATGGAATACATGGAAAAACCGTTTAAAGAGGAACGTTCGTAATGGTCCATGAATGTCTTGTCTGTTCCGTTGTCGAATACTTCGAGTGAAGCGTTTTAACGAATCTGATTTCCCGGCGAAAGTGCTGCGCCGGCATCTCATTGCTCCCTGTATTTTTGAGCGCCTGGCGGGACCCACCATTCACGAGGAGCCAGCCCCATGGGGTATACATTCACGTTTTCGAAGCGGCGCGCCACAGCCACCAGGGCTTCCGTCGTAAAAAGAAACGTATAGGGCTGCTCTTCGTGGAGGATTTCATGAAAACGATGGTAAAGTTTGTAGCGCTTCTGAGCGTCAAATTCCATACGGGCGGTTTCTATGATCCGGTCGGCCTCTTCGTTTTGGAAACCGACGAAATTGGAACCCTGCGCCGCCTGCGAGGAATGCCACAACTGAAAGGGATCTGAAACCCAGCCCAGACTCCATGCCATGGTGCAGGCATCGAAATCGTGTTGTTGAATTTTTTGAATGAAAACAGCCCATTCCAATTTGCGAATTTCCATCTTGATACCGACCTGCTTCAGATTTTCCTGGAGTATGGTGGCGAGCTGTTCACCGAATTTGGATCCAGCGGAAATCAGAAACTCAAAAGAAAAGGGAATTCCATCCCTGTCCAGGATCCCATCGCCGTCATGGTCTTGCCATCCGGCGGATTTGAGAAGTTCCACTGCCGCTGCAGGGTCGTAAGGGTAAGGTTTGATGTTCTGATCGTATTCGGGGCTGTTGACATAAAAAGTACCTGTCACGACGGTACCCAGCCCGAAAAGGATTCTCTTGAGAATTGTTTCCCGGTTGACCAGGAGGGTCATGGCCTGCCGGACTTTTCGATCCGCAAAGAGCGGTTTGCGCAGATTCCAACCGATGTAGGAGTAGCTGGGAAGATAATATTTGATCTTCCGGTAGTTCTGTTCGAAGCGTTTTCCCTGTGTCTGCTTGACCCATTGAATGGGGCGCAGTCCCAGGACATCGAGGCCTCCCTGCTTCAAAACCTGCAGAGCCACAGTGGAATCCGTAATGATTTTGAAGACGATCCTGTCGAGGTGAGGTCGTTCTCCCCAATAGTCTGGATTTCTCACCAGGACGATTTCTTTGCCTGTATCCCAGCGAAGGAGCTTATAGGGACCCGTGCCCAGAGGGTTCCGCCCGATGGGGTGCTGGTTGAAATCCTCGTCATCCTTGAAAAGATGAGCCGGCACGATGGGAATGCCGCCGCAAAATTCAAGCGCTCTGAAGTAAGGAATGCGGTAATGGTAACGGACCGTATAGTCGTCGAGCACTTCCAGTTTTTCGATGTCCTGATAATAGTTTCTGAGATGAGCGGCATCCACTTTGGGGTCTCGAATGCGTTCGAATGAAAATAAAACGTCCCGTGCCGTGAAGGGTTGTCCGTCCTGCCAGCGGATGTTTTTCTTCAGGTGAAAGGTGTAGGTCAGGTGGTCTTCCGCGATGTCCCATGAATCGGCCAGCACGGGTACCAGTTCGAGGCTTTTTTCGTCCCGTTTGAGAAGCGATTCGTATATGTAATCGTTTATGTTGGAAGCGTACGCGTCTGTTGACGTGATGGGATTCAAAGTTGCGGGTTCGGCACCGAGGTGATTGATGAGCCAATCTCCATCTACCGGTGCCCCCCCATTTTCCGCGCAGAAAACAGAAGCACCCGGAACGCAGAACATCTGCAAAAAGAGCCAGATGAAAACTATGAGTGGATACATCTTCAATTGTCTCTTCTGTCTGTCACTGCAACGACCCGGGGCTCAGGGACGGTTGCCATATTTTTTTTTGACCAGAAGTGAATGAACCAAAAGCCGCCCATGAGCGCTACAACAAACAAAATGGAAATGATGTTGAGATATTTCTGGATGACTTCCGAAATGGGCTTTCCGAAAAAATAGAAGAGAGTTCCCACTAGAAAGAACCGCCCGCTTCGGCCCAATGCCGAGGCGAGTATGAAGCGTTTCAGATCCAGCAGAAAAACCCCGGCCGTGACTGTAAATACCTTGTAGGGAATGGGAGTGAAACCCGCTATGGCCACTGCCCATACATCGTACTTCTGATAATAGTGTTCCACGAAACGGATCTTTGATTCCGAAACCATGCGCAGGAGCAGCGGGCGTCCACCCCATTTTCCCAATCCATAACCGAATATTCCTCCCATGACGGAAGCCAATGAACAGAGGATGGCATAGAAGATGGAATTTCCTGGATCGATGAGGCAGAGGGCAATGAGCAGGACATCGGGGGGGATGGGGAAAAAAGAAGATTCGGCAAATGCCAGGATACCCAGGGCCATTGCTCCATAAGGGGTATAGGCCCAGGCAACCACCCAGTTGGCCAGTTCGTGTATCGCTTCCAGCATTAGGATCTCCAATTCAATATTATGGGGATTGTAAATTCAAGATATACAAAGACGGTGCATGCTTCTATCATACTGGGGCACAATCAACAAGAGGGCAATTCTCGTGGTTCGTGGCGCACGATAAAGGAAACTCCATATAAAAAACCCCTTTCTTGATACGTTTGAAAGAAAGGGGTTTTTTTATATTCAATATGCCGCGGTCAAATGATTGCGACAAGTTCTACAAGTTGTTGATATCGATTTTGCGGATGAAAGCCATGATACTGTCCATGAAAGCATTCAGTTCCTCTTCCCGCTCTTTACTCAGTCCTTCAACTTGCGGCTGCTTGGAATTTATTGCCGAGTAGGATTGCGTAGACATTCCCCCCTCCCCTTTGCTTCGCGGGGCTTCCATTCCTGCCGAAGGCAATTCATTTCCCCTGTAGAATTGGGAATTGTCGATGTTACAAAGTCTCAAGTTCATATCGTCCTCCTTTGAACCATTTTTTTCGAGCTTGCCATGAAGTTAATCATATTCAAATTCAATGTAAAGGCGGGATTCTTCTCCTTTATTTTAAATTTTTGGATGGATGGGACGGTGAAAAGATAAAAGCCGGGGGGAATACGTTGAGATGAATGAAGATCGACCTGTTATTGCCTATAGCTGCTGCTTGTAAATGATGATCGGTTCTCCCACGGGAATTTTGAGGTTTTTTGCAGCGCTTCCACGATTCACCGCAATTTCAAGATGCCCCGAGCTGCCCACAAGCGCTAGAACTTCGCCGGCTTCCCCTTCAGCCGCTTCGGCATAAGTTTTTGAAATTCCGGGTATCATCCTCTGAGCCACCCTGACAATGCACTGTTTTCGGTCAATAAATCCTTCAATGTGTTCGGCCGTGACGTTGGTGATACAGTTTCCGAAATGATCGATGTAGATGACTTCTCCCCGCAGTCCCGTTTCGTTTTTGCTGGGAGAGACCCAGTCGGCCACTATGGGGGTACACGAAGGACCGAGGAGATCAATAGGGACGCCGCAAGCCAGGTGTGCCGCAACCGGTGCGAAGATGTCTCTTCCATGAAACGTGTTGCTGACCTCGGGGCGCCAGTAAACCGGATTCTCGAGGCTGTACGCCTGCAAGTCCTGCTTGCCTTCGATGACTAACGAAAAGAGTCCATTGTCCGGCCCCACGAATTGATAAGAACCGGTTTGAAGGGCAAGGCCCCTGCGTTCCGTGCCGACTCCCGGGTCGACCACCGCCAGGTGAATCGTACCCTTGGGAAAATCCCTGTAGACTGTGGAGAGGAGAAATGCTCCCGCTCGAACATCCTGGGGGGGAACTGAATGGGAGATATCCACAAGAGCGGCCTCAGGGCACAGCCCCAAAATCACTCCTTTGAGGCTCGCCACGTAGCCGTCTTCGATTCCAAAATCGGTCAGGAGGGTAATGACGATCTTTTGCGACATGAGTTCACTTCATTTCATGCTGCTTTCGCAGTATTGCTGCGGGCGCGAATGAGAGCCGGCGTCTTGTCGTCGTATTCCTGCCTCAGCTGCAGGAGGACGATGGCTCCAATGACGAGAATCGCTCCCAGAATTTGCAAGGATGACAGGGATTCTCTCAAAAATATGTAGGAAATCACGCCTGCTGTAATGGGTTCCAATGTCGCCGTGATGCTGGCGCGGGTGGAACGGATGAGGTTGATTCCCTGAAAATAGAGGCCGAAGGGTAAAATCGTTCCCAAAACGACGATATAGAGAATCCATGCCCATTGAACGGGAGAGTAGCTTCTCAAGACGGAAGCGAAAGGTGGGGGCGCTGCATTCCATAGAGGATGCACACTGTTCCAGAAAATGGCGGCTATCAGAAGCGCATAGAAGAGCACTGTCCAGGGATCGTAGCGGCGCATCCCCCGTTCGCCGTACACAGAGTACCCTCCAAAGGCCATGGCGGAAAGGAGCCCGTAAATGACTCCCTCGCGGTTTAAAGTCAGTAGGTCAAGATTGTAGGCGCCTACGACGAGGTAACAGCCGGCGATGGCCCCCAGAATGGCCAGTACCGTGTATCTTGTCAGATTTTCCTTTGCCACGATGACGCCGTAGAGGGCAATGAGCACCGGCGCCTGATATTGAAGCAATATGGCGGCCGCAACCTTGATTTTGCTGATGGCGAGAAAATAGGTCAAATGCACCATCGCCATGCCTGCGACTCCCAGGACGACGAAATAGGCGATATCCTTGTATGAGATGCGGAGAAGGGAAGGGCGGTGTAAAAGCAGCCAGAGGAAGAGGAGAACCGATGCCAGCGTGACCCGTGCCTGGGCCAGATCAAAAGGGGTCACTCCCTGTTGAAAGAGAAACTTCGCCGATGATCCGGAAATGGCCCAAAGAAGGGCGCCCAGGGCAACATAAAGGTAACCCCGCTTGGGAATGGAAGCCGATTGATCCATGAATTCAAAGCCTTGCATTAAAAAAAGTTGTCTGTATGGATCTTCCGACGAACTGCTTTTTCAGGCATTTCGAAAAAGGAAAATCCGGCGGTTGAAACAGCGCATTGCAGCCGTATGAAAAAGTATAGAATTGAAAATGGGGAAATTCAAGGGGAGCGCCGGGTTGAATGAGAAAGGGGAGGTGCATCTTCCGATTTTCTCATTGCCATCTATCGGTGCTCTGCTAACATAATCCGAAGAAGAGCTTCAAGGCCCCATCGTTTTGCATTCTTCAGCAAAGAGGCTGCTCGGGTGACGGGGTGGATGTTTCAGGAGGGTTTTCGTTTACGAACATCTTTTTTAAGGAGGGGAAATGACGCAGTTGGCCAATCCCAGCATTGAAGAGTTGAGTCAGTTCGCCATCGATACGGTTCGGCGTGCAGGAGATGAGGCGCTTCGTTATTACGGCAAAGGCAATCCCGAGGTAAAGTTCGATGAGGCGCTTGTTACGGAAGCTGAACTCCATCTGGTTGATTTGTTCAAAAACGAGCTTCATGCACAATATCCGGAGCATGGGATTTTTGGAGATAACCTGCCCAGGGAGGACTATGTGCACGGGCAGGAAAGTTATCTCTGGATTTACGATGCGCTGGATGGTGTAGCCAATTTTCAAGCGGGAATTCCCATATGGGGCATTTCTCTTGCGCTCCTGGAGAATTTCTGGCCGGTCTTCGGCGTTTTTTACATGCCGGTGACCGGGGATCTTTTTTACGCCCATGCCGGTCAAAAGGCCTACTGGGGCCAGGAAGAGATAAAAATTCCTGAAACGGGTGAGATCAGCAATGAAAGTCTCCTCTTGACGTATTCCCGTTTCCACAATCATTACCGATCGACTTTTCCTGGAAAAATCAGAAATCTGGGATGCACTGCGGCCCACATCTGCTATGTGGCAAGGGGACGTGCGGAGGCTGCACTCCTCGCTCATGTTTCCTATCAGGATTTGGCGGCGGCTCAGATCATCCTCAAGGCGGCGGGAGGAGAAATTCGCAAGCTGGACGGAACGGAATTTCATCTCGCGGATTATCTCAACGGACAGAGGATTGAAGATCATCTCATCGCCGCGCCCCAGGGTGCCCATACATCTGTGCAGATGTACCTGCAAAAAGAAGTCTGAAGGTTCTTGTCCGATCCATATTTTTTTACGAGGCTGAGGGGTTCTTTGAAAATTCCCCCTTGAGGGGGGCAAGGGGGGTGTCAAGATTTGGCAAACCGGAAAAACATCCCCCTCCGGCCTCCTTTCATCCTCACCCGGCTTTTTGTCCATTCTTGTCCGCCAGTTTTTTTGCTTCCTCAAAGATGGCGTCCAGGTGATGTTGAGGTTCGGCCAACCGTGCTTCCAACAGTTGTGCAAATTGAGTCTTTTGCGCGGAAGGCAAACTTTCCCACAGAGCCTTGATTTCTTCCATCCTTATCGTCATTTCGTTCAGGCGTTCTTGCCATCCCGCTTTTTCCATTTTCTTCGGTGCAACTTCAGACAGGTAGGGTGGCAACTTGATGACAGAACCAATGGCGGGGACGCTGCAGGAAAATCCCAACCGCTTCTGGACCAGTGCGGCAAAACCTTCACTGACGCTTTTTTCCCCGTGGATCACGTTTACCTGCATTTTGGGATTTTCAAAGTGTTTCAGCCATCCTAGGAGGTCCCTTTGATCGGCATGGGCGGAAAAGCCGCCAATGGTGAATATCCTGGCTCTTACCAGCAGCTTTTCTCCGAAGATCTTGATGCTGTTGGCACCTTCGACGATGGCCCTTCCCAGCGTTCCCTCCGCCTGAAAACCCACAATCACCAGGGATGAACCCTTGCGCCAGATGTTGTGTTTCAGGTGGTGCTTGATCCGGCCCGCCGTACACATGCCGTTGCCCGCAATGACGATGGCCGGCCCTGGACTTTCATTTATGGCGATGGATTCCTCGGAGCTCCTGCAGAAAATCAATTGGGGAAAGTCAAAAGGATCCTTTCCACTCGCCACGATGGCTGACGCTTCTTCATCGTAGCAGGATTGCATTTTTCTAAATATTTCGGTGGCGGCAATGGCCAGCGGACTATCGAGATAAACGGGTATTGACGGAATGACTCCCTGGCGGAAGAATTCTCCCAAAACATATAAGACTTCCTGGGTCCTCTCTACAGCGAAAGCGGGGATGATCACTTTTTCCTTGTATCCGTAGCTGTAGTTGATGGCTTCAAGCAATTCTTTCTTACTTTCTTCGAAGGATTTGTGATTGCGGTTCCCGTAGGTGGATTCAATGAAAAGCGTGTCTGCATTGAATATGGAGTGAGGATCCCGGACGATGAGCTGGTCTTTTTTGCCCAGGTCTCCTGAAAAAACGATTTTGTGCGGAAGGGGACCGGGACCGGCCCAGATTTCCAGTATGGAAGACCCGAGAATATGGCCTGCATTGCGAAACCGGACTTTCAATTCATCGTGGATTTTTAGCATTTCATCCCGCGGGATCACTTCCAGATGGGGAAAGCATGCTTCTGCATCCTCCACGGTATAGAGCGGTTCCTGGTCGGGTAAACCCCGCCTGCGGTTCTTGCGCGTTTGCCAGGTGGATTCCATTTCCTGTATGTGAGCGGAATCGAGGAGCAGGATCTTGACGAGCTCTGCGGTGGGCAGGGTGGTATAGATTTTCCCCCTGAAACCGTCCCGTACGAGTTTGGGAATGCGCCCGCTGTGATCGATGTGTGCGTGTGTGAGAAAGAGAGCCGAGATGTCACGCGGATTGAAGCCCCATGGATCCCGGTTCATGTCCTCCATTTTTTTACCGCCCTGAAACAGTCCACAGTCGACCAGGTATTTCTTTCCGTTATCCAGGAGAAAACAGGAACCGGTAACACACCCTACCGCGCCCAAACAGGTGATTTGCATGAGGTGCCTTTCTCTATCAGAAGGTGACGCACAAAGAATGCAAGTTTCAAACGGGTTTCTTCCCTTAAATTTCAAACGGCCTTTTTTGTCAATGCCAATGAACTCCCATGACCGGAACGGTCACAGCGAAAAATGAAAAATAGTCAACGAGGTACAATGTCTTATGAAAAGCGGGAAGCGCTTTTGAAAAGCGATGTTATCCTCAGCCATAAGCTATGAACCATGAGCCTTTCTTATATGGACGTTCGGTTTCCGAGTTCCACATTTCCTGGGATATTCTTCTTGACAGGGGGATAGAAGAAATCCTAAAAGCATTGAATGAATAATCATTCAATGCTCTAACCTGTCGGAAGTTTAAAAAGAGACGGAATGGTATCTCTCGCTCACTCGTTTATATGAAAAAAGGCTCATGGTTCATAGCTCATAGCTCATGATAATATCGCTTCTCAAGAGCGCTTCCCGCCTTCCCTGTCGCTTTGCATTGCTTTTTTTCATTCTTCGTTGTGACCGCCCCGTCATGGGGGGTCATTGGAAAGAAGTCCCGGAGTGCCCATGCGCAATAAGAATGAAGACAAACATCAACGCATTCTCGATGCGGCCGTCAAAGTGTTTGCGCGAAAAGGTTTCTATCAATCCAAGGTCTCGGAAATAGCGAAAGCGGCGGGTGTCGCTGACGGCACCATCTACCTCTATTTCAAGAACAAGGAAGATCTTCTGATCTCTGTCTTTGAAGTGGAGATGCAGGCGCTCGTTTCCAAATTTCGAAGCGCCATTGCCGCTGAAAAAGATCCCCCCTCACAGCTCCGAAAAATCATCGCAATGCATCTCTCAGAATTGCAGGCTTATCCAGAACTGGCTGCGGTTTTTCAGGTGGAGCTCCGCCAGAGCAGCCGGTTTATGCGCGAGTACAAGAAGCTGGAACTCAAACAGTACTTGGACCTCATCGGCGGTATCATTGAAGAGGGGCAGCGCAGCGGCCATTTCCGGCAGAACCTGCCCGTCGGACTCGTGAAACGGGCCATTTTCGGTACTTTGGACGAACTGGTGTCCACGTGGGTCCTTGCGGGAAATCGTTACGACCTGGAATCCCTTGCCGATTCCGTAACGGATATTTTTCTGAATGGCATCCGGCAGGATGCTTCCCTGCCGGAAAAGAATTGAAACACGACGACAAACAATCGGGAGGGAGTGAGGATGAAGCTGCTCGTGGATGAGCGTGATGTCAAGTTTGTTCTCTATGAACAACTGCACGTGGAGGAGCTGTGTAAGCATCCTCGGTACCAGGATTTTTCAGAAGACATGTTCGACATGGCCATCGAGCAGGCAGAAAAACTGGCCGAAAGAGAATTCTATCCCACGAACAGGAAGGGAGATCTCGAGGGCTGCCGGTTCGAGGAGGGGAGGGTGATGGTGCCGGAGTGTTTTCATGAACCCTATCGGCTCTACTGCGAGGGGGGCTGGCTCGCCATCAGCGATTCCCCGGAAGTGGGCGGTCAGGGATTTCCCATGAGCATCGCCAATGCGTGCATGGAATTCTTCGGGGCGGCCAATTGGGCTCTTTTCATGTATCCGGGACTCACTCACGGGGCGGCCCGTCTGCTGGAAAACTACGGAAGTCCGAAGCTGAAGGATCTTTACCTCCACAAGATGTTTTCGGGGGAATGGGCCGGGACCATGTGTCTCACGGAGTCCGGTGCGGGAACCGATGTGGGAAACCTGCGAAGCAAGGCCTCACGCAATCCTGACGGCACCTTCAATATATCCGGTCAGAAAATTTTCATTTCCTCGGGAATGCATGATCTCACGGAAAACATCGTGCACATGGTTCTGGCGCGCATCGAGGGGGCGCCCAAAGGGGTGAAGGGCATTTCCATCTTTTTGGTGCCGCGCCTGCGCTACGATGAAAAGGGAAAACTGGTGGACAACGATGTCAACTGTGCCGGCATCGAACATAAAATGGGGATTCACGGGTCAGCCACCTGTGCACTCAACTTCGGGGAGAGGAGCGACTGCGTGGGCTATCTGCTGGGGCAGGAAAACGGGGGCATGCGCATCATGTTCGAGATGATGAACGAAGCCCGTCTTTTCGTGGGGATGCAGGGGCTCTCCCATGCCGGCACCGCCTACCTGCATGCCCTTCGCTACGCCAGGGAACGGCTGCAGGGGGCTCCCGCCGAGCGCATGAAGGATCCGGATTCCCCACGGGTTCCTATCATCCAGCATCCCGACGTGCGCCGCATGCTGATGTTCATGAAGAGCAGCACCGAGGGATTGCGCGCACTTCTCTATCTGGCCGCTTATTGCATCGACAGGGTACGCATTGCGGAAAACCGGGACGAGAAAGACGTTTTTCAGGGGTACGTGGATCTTCTGATTCCCATCTGCAAATCCATGGGAAGCGACCTGGGATTCCGCGTCTGTGAGACGGCGGTGCAGGTCTACGGTGGATATGGATACTGTTGCGAATATCCCGTGGAACAATTTCTGCGCGATTGCAAGATCTCATCCATCTATGAGGGCACCAATGGCATTCAGGCCCTTGACCTCGTGGGGAGAAAACTCACCCTAAAGCACGGGCAGCTCTTCAAGAACGCCATGCAATCCATGAGCGGAATTTTGAATAAAATAGAGAAAAATTTTCATCTGAGGGAGTTGGTGCAAATTTATAAAGAGGCCCAGGAAAGCCTGATACAGGTCACGAAGTTCTTTGCCCTCAAGGGAATGACGGACGAATTCCATATCCCCCTCCTCTACGCCAAGCCTTATCTTGATCTTTGTGGTGAGGTCACCATCGGTTTTTTGCTGCTATGGCAGGCTCACCTGGCCGACCGGAGACTGCGTGAAATCTATAAGGATCACAAGGCCGAAAATGAAGCGGCCCAAAGAAAACTTTTGGATGAAAACCGCAGTGCAGCGTTCTACTATGGAAAAACGGCTTCGGCTCGATTCTTCATTCACCAGGTTTTGACTCAGGTGGGAGGAAAAGCGCGAGCCATCATGAACAACGATAAGTCGGCCTTGGAAATACCGGAATATGGGTTTGCACTGGACTGATCCCCAAGGGCCTCGCGTGCAATGCCCTTAAAGAGTTCCACTGCCATCAACCATGAGCCATGAGCTATCAGCCATGAGCTATCAGCCATGAGCTATCAGCCATGAGCCATGAGCCTTTTTTTTTCATACAGACAAGAGGATTTCTCATGAAGTCGAGAGATGTGGTCGTTGTGGATGGAATCCGGACCGCTTTTGGACGGGCCGGCGAAAAGGGATTTTTCTGGCTCACGAGGGCTGATGACATGGTGGTGAAGGTCATTCGTGAGCTCCTGCGGCGCAATCCTCGAGTGACGACCGAAATGGTGGAGGAAAATGTCTGGGGTGCGACGACCCAGGAAGGAGACCAGGGACTGACTCTCGGACGCACATCGGCCATTCTGGCGGGCCTGCCCCCGTCCTGTTCCGGTTTTTCGGTGGACCGCATGTGTGCCGGAGGACTTACGGCCATCACGAGTGCGGCATCCGAAATTGCCCTGGGCGCCTGCGAGGTGGCCATTGCGGGAGGCGTCGAACACATGGGGCATCATCCCATGGGCGCAACGGCAGATCCCAATCCCAGATTTCTGGCGGAAAAGCTGGTTTCCGAAGATGCCCTGGTGATGGGGAAGACCGCCGAAAACCTGCATGACATGTTCCCCGAAATCACCAAAGAAATGGCGGATATCTATGCCGTGCATTCCCAGCAGAAAACCGCGAGAGCCTACCGGAACGGCAGAATCCAGAAAATGATCGTTCCTATGACCGTTTACACCCGGGAAGGGTGGATGGTGGCGGACCGGGATCAACAGCCCCGCCCCGAAACGACCCTGGAAGGCCTGGCGGACCTCAAGACCCCCTTCCGGATGCAGGGACGGGTTACGGCGGGAAATGCCTCCGGTTTGAACGACGGAGCTTGCGGTGTTCTGCTTATGAGCGGGGATAAGGCCAGAGAGCTTGGGCTGCAGCCCAAGATGCGGCTCGTAGGATACTCTTACGCCGGAGTTCCGCCGGAAATCATGGGGTATGGTCCCGTGCCGGCCACCCACAAGGTTTTTGCCCAGACAGGCCTCACCATGGATGACATGAGCTTCATCGAATTGAACGAAGCCTTTGCCGTGCAGTGCATTGTCTTCATGAAGGAGTTCGGTTTGAAATTTCCCGACGACGAGCGGCTCAATCCCCTGGGGGGGGCCATTGCATTCGGCCATCCGCTGGCGGGTTCCGGACCGCGGCTGGTGACGCATCTGATGCACCATTTCGCTGAGGCGCCCGGCGCGCGCTACGGCCTCACGGCTCTGTGCGTGGGGTTGGGGCAGGGCGCATCCGCCATTTGGGAAAACCTGCAGACCCAGGGAAACAAAACGCCAAAGGACGAGTAGAGGGGAAGACCATGGCAGAGCCGGTAACCCGTTTTTACAATCGCTTCTACGATTCACCCGTGGGAAAAATCGCCATCGTCACCATGGACAACGGTCACGATTACAAGAAACCCAACACCTTCAGCGAGGTGGCCCTGCAGTCCCTGAATGAAGCGCTGGACCAGATCCTCGCGGTGGGGGATGTGAAGGGGATGATGCTCACGGGAAAACCCTATATCTTCGCTGCCGGAGCGGATCTTACGGAAGTTCCCTTCATCACTACCTTTGAGCAGGGCTACCGGATCGGAAAATTCGGCCACACGGTGATGAAAAGGATTCGGGATCTTCCCTTCCCGACACTGGCCGCCATCAACGGTGTGGCGCTGGGAGGCGGCCTGGAAATCACTCTTTACTGCCGGTATCGGACGGTTGCACGCAGTGTTCAGGCCATTGGCTTCCCCGAATGCTTTCTGGGTCTCATTCCGGGGTGGGGAGGGTGCACTCTGGCCACGAAACTGCTGGGCCCCGATAAATCCCTTGAACTCATTGTTTTCAATG
This sequence comes from Desulforhabdus amnigena, assembly GCF_027925305.1. Lineage (NCBI taxonomy): Bacteria > Pseudomonadati > Thermodesulfobacteriota > Syntrophobacteria > Syntrophobacterales > Syntrophobacteraceae > Desulforhabdus > Desulforhabdus amnigena. The sequence goes on from NZ_BSDR01000001.1 coordinate 619,025, forward strand.
CCTTGAATCAAAACCGCATGATCGGCGGCGCCAAGGCCTATGAAATGGGACTGGCCGACAGAATTTTCGACGGGGCCGAGTTCCTGGACGAGTCTCTTCGTTTTCTGCTCGGTATCGTTTCAGGAAATGCTTTAGTGGAACGCCCTGCGGTTGAGATGGCGAATGTGAAAGAACTCGTAGGCAAAGCCCGGGAATTTGTGGAGAGCAAAGTGCACGGAGCCGCCCCCGCCCCTTACCGGGCTCTGGAACTCATCGAAGGGGCGTGCCGTTGGGATGTGGAGCGAGGTTTCGAGGAAGAAAACAAGGCCCTTGGGGACCTCATAAAATCCAAGCAGTGCAAGGCCTCCATTTACTCCTTTGACCTGGTGAACCGCTATGCGAAAAAACCCGCGGGAATTCCCGAAGCAGAGCCGAAGCCCGTCAACAAAGTGGGAATCATCGGCGCGGGGCTCATGGCGTCGCAACTGGCGCAACTTTTCATCTACCGCCTGGGTGTGCCGGTGGTGATGAAAGATGTGAAGCAGGAGCTTGTAGACAAGGGTTGCGCCCATGTTCGGAATGAGTTCCGGAAAATGGTGGAAAAGGGGCGTCTGAGCGATGGAAAAGCCTCCTATCTTTCCGGTCTGCTCAAAGGCACTCCGGATTATGCGGATTTTGCCGACTGCGATTTTGTCATAGAAGCCGTATTTGAGCAGATGGAGATCAAGAAACAGGTCTTTGCCGAAGCAGAAGCCGCGATCCGGCCGGACGCGATCCTGGCGAGCAACACCTCTTCTCTCAGTGTGACTCGGATGGCTTCAGACCTGAAGCATCCGGAACGGGTGATCGGCTTTCATTTTTTCAACCCCGTGGCGGTCCTTCCGCTGGTGGAAATCATCAAGACTCAAAAGAGCGATGAAGTGACCCTGGCAACGGCATTCGACCTTGCGAAAAAACTCAGGAAAACCGGAATCCTGGTGAAGGATTCCCCGGCTTTTCTGGTCAACAGGATCCTCACGAGAATGCTGGTGGACTGTCTCGCGCTGGTGGATGAGGGCGCCGGCTTTCGCCATGTGGATGATGCTTTGCTTGCACTTGGGCTTCCCATGGCCCCATTTGAACTGCTCTCTCTGGTAGGGCTTCCCGTTGCCCTTCATGTGATGGAAACGTTGAGCCGTGCCTTCGGCGCGGAACGTTTCCCCGTGAACGAAAACTTCAAGAGAGTGGTTGCTGCAAAGAAAGGGGGGATCTATATCCGCGAGGGCAAATCTAGCCGGGTGGATCCTGAAGTGGAGCAGATGTGGGTGAAAGCTGGGGAGAAGAAATTTTATCCCGAAGAGATTCGAGAGCGGGTTCTCTACGGCTTGGCCCGGGAGACGGATCTCATCTTGAATGAAAAAGTGGTGGGAGGTTCGAAGGATGTGGATCTTGCCATGATCTTGGGGGCGGGATGGCCTTTTTTCATGGGAGGTCTCACCATGTACCTGGATCTTGAAGGCATTACGCCCAAGGTGCTTCAGAAGGTCTTTTTCAGTTTTTAGAATGGGTTTTCCTTCTGCGCTGCAGGGACCGGGACATCAGGCTTCACCTTCCTCTTCAAGGTACTTTTTGAGTTTGAGCTGGAGCGTTCGCCGCGTGATTCCCAGACGACGGGCCGTTTCGCTCTTGTTGCCCCCTGTCTCTTTCAGTGCCTGGAGGATCATCCGCTTTTCCATTTCGGCAAGGGTAGAACCCATGGTGAGGAATCGCCCCATTTGCCCCATACTCCCGGCTGCATGGGGCGATTCCTCTTCATCTTTTAACTTCTGAATGCTCAGAGGCAGTTCTTTTTCGGAAATGTATTCCCCTCGAAGCAGAATCACCGCTCTTTCCATCACGTTTTCAAGCTCTCGCACATTTCCGGGCCAGGAATACTTCAGCAGCAGGTCCATTGCCTGTGGGACCATTCCCTTTACGGTCTTGCGGTTTTTTTCCGCGAACCCCTCCCAGAAATGCCTGGCCAGAATGGGAATGTCTTCGATCCTTTCCCTGAGAGGGGGAACCACCAGGGTCATGACGTTCAGGCGGTAGTAGAGGTCTTCTCTGAACGTACCCTCTGCAATCATTTCTTCGACGTTGCAGTTTGTGGCCGCCAGGATGCGGACGTCCACCGGGATGGACGCGTCACTTCCCACGCGCTGGATTTCCCCCTCCTGAAGCACTCGCAGTAATTTGGCCTGCATGGGAAGACTCAGCTCCCCGATCTCGTCCAGGAAGATGCTTCCTCCATGGGCCTGGGCAAAACGCCCCTGCCTTTGCCGGTTGGCCCCCGTAAAGGCTCCTTTTTCATGGCCGAAGAGTTCGGATTCCACCAGGGTTTCGGGGATGGCTGCGCAGTTGACCTCGATCAAGGGCTTTGTGGAGCGGGAACTGTTGGTATGAATAGCTCGGGCGACCAATCCTTTGCCCGTGCCGCTCTCCCCGGTGATGAGCACGGTCGCCTCGGAAGGAGCGACCAGGGCGATGGTTTCCATCATCTGTTCCATGGCGGGGCTGCGGCCCAGTATCTCTGGGGCTTGCAACCGCGCCAACTGTTGGCGCAATCCCTCGTTTTCCCGTTGCAGGTGTGTATGTTCCAGGGCCCGTTCCATCACCAGTTTAAGCGCATCGAAGTCCAGGGGCTTTGTGATATAGTCGTAAGCTCCCGACTTGAGGGCTTCTACAGCGGAAGAAATGGAGGAGTAAGCCGTCATGATGATGATGGGAATGGAGGGATTGTACTGGGATATCCCCCGTGTGGCTTCTATTCCGCCCATACGGGGCATGCGCATGTCCATCAGGACCAGGTCCACCGGGCCTTTATAGACCACTTCCAGGGCCTTCTGACCCTCTGCGGCTTCGACCACACGGTAGCCCCATTCTTCCAAAAGAGTTGCCAGCATGAGACGGTGTGCTGCGTCATCATCCACCACCAGTACCAATGCTGACAGGGATTTTGTCATTTTGTTTTCTCCTCGATAGTGATTGACCACGGTTTCTCTTTGAGGTGGATAGATTTTATACACTCGATGAGACCAGGTAAAGGAGGAAGAAGCCAAACCGTAATCGTTATGAGGTTTGTATGCATTTGCCTTTGAAATTTAAAAAAATTCTCCTTCGAGTCATCGATGGATTTTACTCTCTCATGCCACAGCCTTGTCCGGCTTCCGAAAGACTCAAGAATTGCAAAATCATATCCCATCGCGGGGAATACAATAACAGCGAAATCCTTGAGAACACGATTGCGGCGTTCGATAAAGCTCTTTCCTGCGGGATATGGGGAGTCGAATTCGATGTGCGCTGGACACGGGATTTGCAGCCGGTAGTTTTCCATGACATGGACTGTCAAAGGTTATTTGGCTCAGAGCTTGTGATCCAGCAGGTTACTTTTGCTCAACTTCAGAAAGCGTTTCCAGTGATTCCTTTGCTTGCGGAAGTCATACAAAAATTTGGCAAAAAGATGCATCTCATGGTTGAAATCAAGAAAGAGGTTTATCCGGAACCGGCCTACCAGAAGCGGATTCTCAGGGATCTTTTCTCCACGCTGGAACCTGAGAAGGATTACCACTTTCTTGCTCTTCACCCGGAAATGTTCCATGCTGTTGACTTCTTGCCCCCCTCAACCTTCCTTCCCATTGCCCGGCTCAATTTGCGTGAGCTCAGTGCAATGTCCATTCATGAAAACTTTGGGGGGATTGCAGGACATTACTCGCTTTTGACAGATGAAATGATCTCGAAGCACAAGAAGCATGGGCAACAGGTGGGGACTGGATATGTCGGTTCAAAAAATTGTCTGTTTAGAGAGTTGAACCGTGGGGTAGATTGGATTTTTTCCAACAACGCTTCCGAGATCCAATCCCTGGTCCATTCCCTTTCTGATGCAAGATGATGACGAAGCATCCCGCCTGATGGAGAAACGCCTTGTATATTCTGTGATCCGGGAAACTTCGAGTAGGGTGGAAAGATGCATTACATTATTACGCTGCAAAACGATAGCTTCGAAGATGCGAATGTGGAAATGGCGGATCGGTTGCCCCGCAACTTCCTGCTGATCAAAAACAGCATGGCCAGTGCTGTTCGATCTCTGCCTACCTTTTCATGCTTTGTTGTGGGCGTCCCAGCCATTGGGGAGTGAGCAAAAAAGACAATGGCTGAGGGACTATTTTGCTTTGAAAGGTTCCTCGCAAAGGAAGGGTTTTTGGCCGGAGCCGCTGTGGTATTCATATATTTGATCTCTGGCTTTTAAAAGAATGAGCAGCCCGTCGCACTGCACCTGGGTGTAAGCCATATCGGGTTTTGGGCATCCGAAGCTGGAGTCGGGCCAGATGACAGGGCGCATTTCCACCAGGTCGATCTCATCTATCTGGATGGATAGCCTGGCAGCCAGGTCTTCTTTGGCTTGAATCAGCATTCTATCCAATGCGGGGTTGCGGATTTCTTCAGAAGGAGAGTCTGCTTTCATGGCTTGGGTCTCCGTTAAGGGAGCGGTTGCTGTTTGAGGGCCGGCCCCGGACGGTTGGGTGACGAGGTAGTAGGCGGACCGTGTCCAACCGATCATACCTATGGCGATAATCAATCCTGCCAGGATGAACATCCACTTTTGCTTCATGGTTTGTCCTGTTCCAAACGAATGTCGAAATTGTGAGTTGGTGCCGGCATCCAGCGTATCGCAGTGGGAAAAACTTATTCGCTTATGCGACGCATTTTGCCCGGTTCCTGTCCCTTCCAGGAGTAATAGACATTTCCTTTTTCTGCGAATATCCTCACTCCGGTATCCGAAGAAATTTCATTTCCATTGATCGTCCATGCTTTCCAGCCGAGATAACGTTTCTTTCCACCTCGAGTGATGCGATCGAAGTAGAGTGCGTATTTGTCTCCATGTTTGGTGAGCCAATATTTGACGGGGTTGGAGTCTGACTGTCCCGTTTCTGTGGTTCGCACGTAGACAATCTGCCATCCCCCCAGGAGTAGGGGATCCGGCGGGCTTACCACGTCACAGAAAACCGTCGGTTCCCCATGGGGTTTCGACGCGCTCATGGTTGCACAGCCCGCCAGTACAACGAAGAGAGTGATCAGAATGAAGTTTTTTTTCATTTGTGCCCCCTTTATTGACTATATTTTACCATAACGAGGCAACGAGCGGTTTAAAAGCTACATTCATCCCCTCGCAGGGTGGGTAAAGTCTTCTCCTTGCCCATCGCAACGACGCCGGATCCCCTCCCGGTGAGCAGCACTGCACTTTTGTCCATCGGGAGAGGATGAAAGTCCGCCGTGCTCTAGAAACCCACGTTGGGGCATGCTTTCAACGCTTCCTGGATGTCTTCCGCGGAATACTCCTCATCTTTAAGATCACCTCTCAGATACGTGTCATACGCACCGAGATCCAGGAGTCCGTGTCCTGAATAGAGGAAAGTGATCACGGTGCCGGGAGCCGCATCACGTGCTATGTCGATGGTTGCCTTAATGGCATGGGAGGTTTCCGGTGCCGGCAGGAAACCCTCCGTTTGCAGGAAGAGCATGGCTGCTTCAAACACTTCCGTCTGATAATAAGCTCTGGCTTCCACCAGTCCAAGCTTGGCAATATGGCTGAGTATGGGGGATTCCCCATGATAGCGCAAGCCGCCGGAGTGAATGGGAGGTGGAAAGAAGTTATGGCCAAGGGTATGCATTTTGAGCAGGGGAGTCAAACGGGCAACATCCCCGTAGTCATAGCGATATTCGCCTCGCGTGAGGGTAGGGCATGCCTGGGGTTCCACCGCGACGAAGCGCATGGGCTTTCCTGAAAGCTTGTCGGGAACGAAGGGCAGAACCAGGCCTGCAAAATTGCTTCCCCCTCCAACGCATCCTATGAGAATGTCCGGTTTTTCTCCAGCCATTTCCAGCTGCTTTTTGGTTTCCAGCCCTGTGATGGTCTGGTGCAGGATAACGTGATTGAGAACGCTCCCCAACGCATACTTGGTGTCGCCGCGCGACACCGCATCTTCTATGGCTTCGGAAATGGCGACTCCGAGGCTTCCACCGCAATGAGGGTCCGTCTCGAGGAGGTGACGGCCAAAACGGGTACGCTCCGAGGGAGACGGAAAAACTTCCGCTCCGTAGGCCCGGATGAGAATACCCCGGTAGGGTTTCTGCTCATAACTGCAGCGAACCATGTAGACTGTGCACTGCAGGCCGAACATCTTGCAGGCAAAGGAGAGTGCCGTGCCCCACTGTCCCGCACCTGTTTCCGTAGAAATGCGCCTGACCCCTTCCGTCTTGTTGTAGTAGGCTTGGGGAATGGCTGTATTGGGCTTGTGCGAACCGGCAGGGGAAACGGATTCGTTCTTGTAATAAATTTTAGCCCTGGTGCCTATGGCTGCCTCCAGTCGATGTGCGCGAACGAGTGGAGTGGGACGGTAAAGGCGGTATACTTCCATGACGGGCTCGGGGATGGGAACCCAGGGCATGGAAGAGACTTCCTGTTCGATGAGGGACATGGGGAAGATCGGCGCCAACTGCTCCGGTTCGATGGGTTCGAGGGTCTCCGGATGCAATGGGGGCGGCAAGGGTTCCGGAAGATCGGGAAGCACGTTGTACCATTTGTTGGGCATTTCGTTTTCCGGCAGGATAATTCGATGATTCATAAAGCGGCCAACCTCCTGACTGTGAGTTTAAAGACTTGGGGTTGAAGGGTCATTGGTATAAGATCCATCAAATCGGCATCGTCCATAAAATTTGAAAAAGGCTCATGATTCGTAGCCATGGCTCACGATAACATCGCTTCTCAAGAGCGTTTCCCGCTTTCCCTATTGCCTTGTAGCTCACTGCCTTTTTTCATTTTTCGTTGTGACCGTTCCGGTTATGGGAGTTAAAAAGAGAACTCACGGCAGAAAAATCAACGCAGGATCAAGCGATCATAGTTGTCGCAATTTTCTTTTTGCATTGATGCAAAACTTCTCTCATGTGCATGTTATAAAATCAATATAAAAACCGCAACGATCGAGTGATTAAATGAGGAAACCGAAGACAACTTACTAAAAATACTATAATCGGAATGAGTCGGAAATATTTCTCTATTGCCCTTGACGAAAAAAATTCAAAAAGACCAGAATGGAGAAGTGTGGAGTCATGCAGAACTCTTACATCATGGACTGCTCACAGGAGGGAGAGCAAATATGGGAAAGATTCTCGCAGTGTATGGAAGTCCCCGTCGCAACGGGAATACATCCATACTGCTCAAGCAGGCCGTGCAGGGCGCGCGTGATGCCGGGGCCGAGGTGGAAGAGGTGGTGTTGCGGGATTTGAAAATGTCCCCGTGCCTGGAAATTTACGGGTGCAAGAAGAACGGGCGCTGCGTGATCCAGGACGATTTTCAGGGAGTTTACGACCGGCTCATCTCCTGTGACGGACTGATGCTCGCTTCTCCTATTTTCTTTTATACGGTGAGTGCTCATACCAAGATCCTCATGGACCGTTGCCAGTCTTTGTGGGTAAAGAAATACTGGATCGAAGAAGCTGTTTTCGGTCAGCGGAAGCCGACACGCAAGGGACTTTTCATTTCGGTTGGAGCCACGAGGGGGAAGAGACTCTTTGACGGAACCCTGTTGACGCTCAAATATTTCTTTGATGTGCTGGACATGGAGCTTTCGAAATCCCTGCTCTATCGCGGATTGGATTTTGAGGGAGATGTCCTCAAGCACCCGGAACATATCGAAGAGGCGTATCGGGCGGGAAGGGATTTTTTCCAGGACCTTCAGCCAAGGGAGAAGGGGTGAGGTAGGTTGGGCGCGTGAAAAAATTCATTGTTTTGAAGAAAAGGAATGGGGAGAGTCCCATCTGGAAAAAGGGCCCATGGGGGGCTGTCCGCATCATTACCCCCTATTTCAGGCAATATGCCTTGAGAGTCTCTATCGGCTTTCTGACCCTTGTTTCAGTGGATTTTTTTCAGCTCGTGATTCCCCGGGTCATCAAATTTGCCGTGGATGCGCTGCAGAAGGGAACGGCCACACCTCATCTGCTTTTGAAGTACGGGGCATATATCGTTCTACTGGCCTTATTGATCGCCGTCATGCGATTTTTCTGGCGGAACCTGCTCCTGGGGTTTTCCCGCCTGTTGGAAACGGATCTAAGAAATCGCATGTTTTCTCATATCTTATCTCTTGATAGGGCCTTTTTTCAGCGCAAAACGCCCGGGGATATCATGGCGCTCGCCACCAACGACCTCTCTTCGGTCCAGCTCGCGAGCGGAATGGGATTGGTGGCTTTTGTGGATGCGGTGTTCATGGGGTTTGCCGCCATTGCCTTCATGGCCTACATCGATCCAGTGCTGACGGCCATCGCCATTGCCCCCATGCCCGTCCTGGCCCTGCTCACCCGCTTTCTCTCTTCCCGCCTCCATCGGCGATTCAGAAAGGTTCAGGAACAATTTTCCTCCATGACGGAATTCGTGCGCTCCACTTTTTCATCCATCCGCCTGGTCAAAGCCTACAACCAGGAAGCGTTTCAGGCCTCCCGTTTCAATGCCATGGGGGAAACCTATGTTCGTGACAACCTGAGTCTGGCACGCATATACGGAACCCTTTTCCCTGTATCCGGATTCATTGGAAACATCAGCATGCTCCTGGTGCTTTTCTTTGGAGGGCGCATGACTATCGGTGGAACCATCACCGTCGGGGATTTCGTGGCTTTTATAACGTACCTTTTTCTCATGACATGGCCCATGATGGCCCTGGGATGGGTGACGGACCTCTTTCAGCGAGGCGTCACCTCTCTTCAAAGAATCCAGGAACTGCTTCGTGAGGAACCGAAGCTCAAGGGGCCCGTTGTTCCTGTTAAAACCGCCATCACGCGGGGCGACATCTCTATCAGGGGATTGTCTTTTTCCTATCCCAATCAGCAGGGGCAGGTTTTAAAAGGGATTCATTTGAATATCCAGCCCGGCATTTTTCTTGGGATTGTGGGAAAAACCGGCGCCGGCAAGACCACCTTGTGCCATCTCCTCGCCCGGCTCTATCCCGTCGAGGATGGAACGGTTTTCTTCGACGGCATGGACGTGAATACGCTTCCTTTCGAAGCGGTAAGGGGAGCCATCGCTTACGTACCCCAGGAAGTGATCCTCTTTTCCAATACCATCGCCTTTAACATTGCCATGGGACGACAGGATGCCTCAGAGGCGGAAATCGAAGCAGTAGCCCGTGCTGCCGCTATTCATGACGAAATCGCGGCCATGCCCGACGGCTATCAGACGCGGATCGGCGAGAAGGGGGTTAAGCTTTCGGGAGGACAGCGCCAGAGGCTTGCCATAGCGCGGGCGCTGCTTTTGGATCGTCCTATCATCATCATCGACGATGGACTGTCGGCCGTGGATATGGAAACGGAGCACGCCATCATCGGTTCCATCGCCGGTTATCTCAAGGGGCGTACCTGCATCGTCGTTTCCCATCGGGTCGCCCCGTTGGCTGATGCCCATGAAATTGTGGTCATGGAGGACGGACGGATTATAGACAGGGGAACTCATGAGCATCTCCTGAAGCAGAACGCTTTTTATGCGACCATTTACAGGCAGCAAACCCGTAATGCATGATTTTTCAGGAATCGGGAAAAAAATATGAATCACGAATACGGTTATTTCGAAGACGATCACATTGGCCATATCGGCGATATCAGACTTTGGCGGCACCTTCTGGCATTTGTGCTGCCCCAGTGGCGGTGGGTTGCCCTGGCCGTCTTTCTCTCCATTGGAATCACGGCTGCAACCCTGGCTCTGCCCCGCCTGGTTCAAATGGGAATGGACCGCTACATTGTGGATGCGAGCCTGGAGATGGGACAGAGGATCGACGGCCTGACAAAATTGGGAAGCATCTTCCTGCTGGTCGTCCTCGCGGGGTTTATCGTCAATTTCTTTCAGGTCATGGTGTTGGAGTGGACCGGCCAGAGGGTCATGCACGCTCTGCGGCAGCGCCTTTTCCATCATATTCTGGAGCTGAACCTCTCCTTTTTCCACAGGCACCCTGTGGGCAGGCTGGTTACGCGGCTGACCAACGACATTCAAAACATGTACGAGATGTTCACTTCGGTGATCGTTACGCTCTTCAACGATGGGGTCAAACTGATAGGTATTCTGGGGATTCTTTTCTGGATGAACTGGCGGCTGGCCCTGATCCTGAGCCTGACCTTCCCCGTCATGCTTGTGATCACGCTTTACTTCGGCCGGTTGAGCCGGGATGCTTTCAGACAGATTCGCACCCATCTTGCCGCCATCAACGCCTATATCCAGGAAGCGGTTTCGGGGATTTCGGTCATCCAGATCTTTTTGAGGGAAAGGGATACGCTTCGGAAATTCAACGAGTTGAACGATCGCTATTTCCGTTCCACCTTCTACCAGATACGGATTTTCGGGATTTTCATCCCCTTGATCGAAGTGGTGAGCTCCGTATCCATGGCTCTGATCATCTGGTATGGAGGCGGGGAGATTCTGCGTGAGCACATGACCATTGGTGTTCTGACAGCCTTCATTTCCTACATGCGGCTTTTTTTTCAGCCGTTGCGCGAGCTCTCTCAAAAATACTCCATCGTGCAGTCTGCCATGGCGTCGGCGGAAAGAATCTTTCACCTGCTGGAAAACAAGGAAATTTTGCCGATGCCTTCGCAGCCGGTTTCGCCTCCGAAGGTGGACGGAGAAATTGCCTTCGAGCACGTGGATTTTGAATATGAACCGGATCAGCCGGTGATCAGGGACCTCTCTTTTCATGTGCAGCCCGGTGAAACCCTGGCTGTCGTGGGAGCGACGGGTTCGGGCAAGACCACGCTCATCAATCTGCTGGAACGGCTCTATGATCCTCTTCGGGGAAGGATCACCATCGACGGTCAGGATCTCCGAGAGCTGGACCTTCACTGGCTCCGGGACCAGATCGGGCTGGTCATGCAGGATGTCTTCATCGTTCCCGGGACCGTCAGGGAAAACATCCTTCTGGATCGCCGGATTTCCGATGAAGAACTGGACCGGATCGTGCATCTCTCGCAGTTGTCGGAACTGGTGAAAAATCTTCCCGAAGGGCTGGAAACGAAAATAGGGGAGGGGGCCATGGATTTTTCGGCCGGCCAAAAGCAGCTCCTGGCCTTTGCCCGCGTGCTTGCCCGAAATCCGCGAATCCTGGTCCTGGATGAAGCTACGGCCAATGTGGATACGGGAACGGAAATGCTCATCGAACAAGCCATCCAGGTGGCCATGGCTCATCGGACGAGCATTGTCATAGCGCACCGGCTTTCCACCATCAGGCGGGCGGATCGCATCCTCGTTTTGGATCAGGGCCGCATCGTGGAACAGGGAACCCATGAAGACCTGATGTCCCGCAATGGGCTCTATTATCACCTGCAGATCCTGCAAAACGGGAATCACCGGGGCGATGCCCCGGGACTTTTCCAGGGGGATGCTGAAAGAAACGCTTTCACATAAGGCGGTGCGGCTCAATGCGAAAAGCGCTTTAAGGAGAGTGATGAAGAGGCTCAGAAAAGAGACTTGATGATTGGAACGACGGCCACCAGAATTGGAGCCATAGCGAGGGCGGGCAGGAAGTTTGCCAGGCGAATCGCTTTGAGATCCAAAAGCTTGAGGCCGATACCCACAATGATGAGTCCTCCCGTAGCGGTCATTTCCGTGATCATGGGGTCCGTGAGGATTCCGGCGAAAACGCCTGCAAAAAAAGTCAGGCTGCCCTGGTATATCAAAATGGTAAATGCCGAGAGGCCTACCCCCCAGCCCAGGCTTGAAGAAAACGCGATGGCGGCGAAAAAGTCCAGCATGGATTTTACGGCCAGGGTCCTGTAATCGCCGGAAAGGCCGTCCTGGATGGAACCGAGAATGGCCATGGGGCCCACGCAGAAGACAAGGCTTGCCATGACGAATCCCTCGCTGAAATTGCGGGCGGTTTGCCCTTTGGTTCCTTTGGAAAGACTCGATTGCAGGAATGTGCCCAGTTTCTGCAATCCTTCGTCGATCCTGAGCATTTCTCCCAGTATGGCCCCCGTGAGGACAGCACCCAAAACGATGAGGATGTTCTTGGTCTCAAGGGCCATCTGCAACCCTACCAGAGTCGTTACCAGCCCCAACCCTTGAAGGGCGGTTTCACGCATCTTTTCCGAAAGTCTGGAACCGATGGTGACTCCCAGCATACTTCCCGCAAGAATGGTCCCCACGTTGATGGTGGTGCCTACCATTACATCATCTCCTTCTTATTTGGATGCATTGTTCCGCATGGATTCCATATGGTGTCCCTCTGTTTCCAAAAGCCCGATTCTTTCCACCAATGGCGGATGGGAATAATGAAACACCACGTAGAGGGGGTGGGGTGTCAGGTTTGAGAGATTGTCCAAAGCGATTTTTTTGAGGGCGGCAATGAGGAAATCCGGTGTCTTGAGGAAGCTGGAGGCGAAAAGGTCCGCCTGGCGTTCAAAACGCCGTGAGAGGGCCGTGTAGAAGGGTTGAAGGAAGAAGCCCGCTTTCTGCCAGAGGATGCCGATGATGAAGAGCCCGGCGTATACTTGAGACGCGTGGAAGCCGAAAGTTGAATACATGAGGGGCCACTCCATAAGGCGATAGGTCAGATAGAAGCCGACGAGCATGGAGAGTTCAAAAAACAGAAGCTGCTTGGGGACGTGCTTTGCCTTGAAGTGCCCCACTTCGTGTGCCAGGACCGACAGAATTTCTTCGTGCGAGTGAGATTCGATGAGAGTGTCAAATAGCACGATCTGCTTGGTTTTTCCAATTCCTGTGAAATACGCGTTGGTATGGCGGCTCCGCAGACCCGCGTCCATCTGAAGGATCTTTTTTACTTTGATCCCGTTTTCTTCCATGAGGTTTTTTATCTTTTCCGAGAGCTCCTCGTCCTGAATCGGTTCGAATTTATTGAAAATGGGTGCGATGAGGATCGGGTACAGCACTACCAGGGTGAGCTGCACGGCAGAAACAATGAGGAAGGCCCACAGCCACCAAAGAGTGGGTGAGATTCGAATGACCGACAGGACCGCGCTCAAAAGAAGGGCGAACAAGATAATGGAAATCATTCCCGATTTGACGTGATCCATGATCCAGAGGACGAGGGTGGAGCGGTTGAAACCGAATTTTTCTTCAACCACGAAGGAGTGGTAATAGTCGAAGGGGAGCTCCGCGAGGTACAGAATGAATCCAGGGATCATGAAAAAAAGGAAGCCCGAAAGTATGAAGTGAAACTGTGCGTCTTCCAGGCGATTGCCCAGGGCCGGCATGAATCCCGAGAGAATCAGGGCCAGGAGGATCGCCTGGGATGTGAGGTCCGAGACGAGACCGAGCCGGGTTTTGGCCCGAGTGTAGGCTGTGATCTGCGAGAGCTTCTCCTCTATGAGGATTCCTTCGAAAAAAAGGGGAACGCGACTTCCATAGCGTTTCATATATTCGAGGTTGATGCGCTCCAGCCAAAAAGAAAAAATGAACTGGAGGATGTAGATCGCCAGGAAGCTTGTGAGAATGTAATTTACTTGAAGCATTTGGAACTCTCGGTGTTTGTGGTCTGGTAAATAAAAAAGAGTCTGTCTCTTTTTAGAGAGGATAACATGCCTCAGAGGAGGTGCAGTCGTGACCGGATTGCGCTACGCAGGCATAAAAGCCCTGGAAATTCCATCAGGCATCCGGTCTGACCACGCTTTTCATGGGGTCCGCCCAAGGGGCATCTATGGCTTAGAACCTATCCGGAGACCCCCGTGTGGACTTTGCGACACCCCTGTTGGTCCCCCTTTGAGGAGGGAATTGAAGGGGGAGCCGCTCTGCCGAGGCAGGTTTTCGGATAGGCTCTTAATCGAGATAGTACCTTCTATTGGTCAGGCTCAACATCCTTCAAAAATTCACCGTATTTCTTTTTCATGCATTCGGGACAGATGCCATGGCTGAACGCAAGATCAATATGCTGGGCAAAGTAGGATTCGATCTGTTGCCAATAGTTGTTATCGGTACGGATCTTTTTGCAGAAAATGCAGATTGGCAAGATGACTTCCTTGAGCTGATTCAATTGCATGAGAGTTGACTTTAAGTCATGGGTCACCTCCTGCAATTGGATTTGATACTTGTCGCTGATCGCGATAACCTTGTTGAATTTATGGAGGAGCTTCTCATATTCATCGAGCAGAATTTTATACTCGTTGTAAATGGGAGATGAGCTTCCTGAATGCAGCGATAGACATTTCTCCGCCCTCTGGACAATCCTGTCTTCCATTTTCACCTTTCTCAATTCGACCGTAACCTTTGGAATTCAGCCCTCTACGGGAATTATATTGAACGGCAGTTTCACGTCTTCACGAAAGTCCTCCGCCAGGTCCAAAGCGCGAGAATTTTCCCTGTCGTAGTACCAGTTGATGACGATCTCCTTGCCTCTCGCTGCCGCATTCCCCAGCATGTCCAACATATCCAACATGCACTTAATACTGCTGCTGTTCATATAGATTACCTTAATATCCAACTGAAGAGACTCCGACTCCTCGAGATACTCCTGCAACCAGGAGAGTACAGGAGTGTAGAATTCGAAAGAATTCTCCGGGTAGGACTCCCCAGACAATTCGAGAATGCCTGCTGATAAATCGGATCGGATAGCCGGCGTTGATGTGGTCGGCTGAACATTCAATACTTCCATACTCTAACCCTCAAACCTCGGCAGTGAGAACAAAGAAATTGTAGTTGTCGTTGATCTCGTTTAACAGGTATTTCAGCTTTCTGGAAGATCTTCGTGCGATATCGATCAGGCCAACACCGGCCCCTGTGGCGTTTGGGGGGACTTCCCTTCGAATCTGTTCCCGGTAAAGTCTCTTCAGTCCATCCTTGTCGAGGGCATTGAGTCGTTCAATTTTTTCAACCAGTTCGGTTGCATCGTATTTTTTGATTATATTACCGGAGCTTATGGTGTATTTACCATTTTTCTTCGCGATTATTATAGTGGCGATATTGAATTCCTTGGGAGGAAATTGTTTTTTTGTGAGATAATTTTTTACATTCTGCGTCAGCTCAATATAAACCGCGAAAACATCCATCATGGCATCTTTTTTAATTTCCTCATTTTCGAGGTGTCTCCGGATCGCAAGGCCGAGCTCTTCAATGATGCTGTGTAAAAATGGACCATTGAAACAGATCAAAATTCCCTTCTCAGTGAATTGGTTTTTCAGCCTCATCATCTCATGCATCACCATTGGTTTTTCCTCCAGTCATCATACTAAAACCCAGGAAAAGGATATCATCGCGCTGCGGAGCTCCTCCGCGATATTCGGCCAGTTCACGTCTGTACATCTCTTCCTGTTGCTTCATCGGCAGGAAAGCGAAGGATTGGATCATTTCCATGAAACGCCCCCTTCCCATACTGAATCCCTTTGCGCCTCCGGCCTGATCCAGGATGCCGTCGGTGGTGAGATAAAGTTGCGTGCCCTTTCTTACATTGAGTTCGTGGTTCGTATAGGAAAATTCCTCAGCTAAGGTTTTATAGCCGATGCGCTTCCTGTCCCCCTTGATTTCTGAGACCCTGTTTCCGTCGAAATGATAGAGAGAGATGCCTGCACCTGCAAAAACAATCTTAGCTTCTTCCGGGATGCAAAGACACAACCCGATGTCAAGACCTTTATCGATGAGAAGGTCCGAAGTGTCATGGTACAGGGTATTCCTGATGAGGTGGTTGAGTTCACCGAGGTTTCGAGCTGGGTCTTCCACGCAAACGGCATCCGGGATGTGATTGAGCAGGGCATTTACTGTCATGGTTATTAACGCGCCGGGCACTCCATGACCCGTACAGTCGATCACGGCGATCAGGAAACGCTCCCCGACCTCCCTGAAGTAGTAAAAATCGCCTCCCACGATATCGCGCGGCATGTAAAGAATGAAATATTCCTCAAGATATCGATCGAAGAGAGAAGTCCGGGGAAGTATGGACGATTGTATCAGCCTGGCATAATCGATACTGTCCATGATTTGCTTCTGGGCTTCTTGCAGCTTGTGGTAGGCATTGCTCAACTCCGTCGTTCTCTCCTGAATTTTGTTCTCAAGATTCCGAGTATAATCGAGAACGGTGGCGGTCATCGTATTGAAGGCTACGGTCAGTTGACCGATTTCATCATTGCGTGCAGCAGGAAGAGAAAAGTCGTATTCCCCTTGCGAGACCCGTCGTGAAGCATCTGTAAGGTTTGAGAGAGGCCTCAGTACGATTTTGTTCAGCATGGCGGTAACGATCAAGGGCATCAGGAAAAGAGACAGGAGGACTACGGCGATGATTGGCAGGAAATTTGTGATCTTCAGGATCTGGGATACATCCATCAAGACCACGTTATACCAACCGATTCCTTTCATATAAGTCACAGCTGCAAGATATCGCTTTCCCTCGAGGGTCATCGGAAAGGTCTCTACTTCTCGCTTTTCCAAGCTCAGATCTTCGATGGCTTGAGTGAGGCGGTCTTTGTCCTCCTGATTGCCCATAAGGCGATATACCATAAGCTTTTTTTCATCCTCCCACACGGTTGCGTTATGTTTGACGTATTCTCTGTTCGGATGGGCTTGAATGATGCCGGCCCTGTCCACTAATATTGCGGATATCCCTTTATCCTTCGACAGGGTGATTTCATTAATGAAATCACTGATATCGATCCCGCTTCCGCTCACACCGATTTTGTAGCCGTTCTCATCCTTCAAAACGGCATTTATCCATACTTTGGAGTCATTAATGATCGCATTGTAATCCACGTTCAGGATGAAGGTATCCACTTTCTGCAGAGCATCGAAAAACCATCTGTCTGCCGGCTTCTTTTCGCTAAGGAGGGTAATATCGACTTTTTGCGCTTTGGTGTCGTACACATAGTATCGTTTCGAATTCCTCACAGCGATGAAATAGCTTTTATCACGAAAAATGTTTCGATAGCTTTCCAATGCCTCGAAAGCGAGCTTTCGCAGGTTCTCATCTTCCTCGTCCCGGCACCAATCCTTCAGTATCCGGTCGTCAGCCATTTTCAGGGCTAACGCCACTTCACGATCGATCACGGAGAGAATCTTGTTTTTTTCCAGCAGGGCGTGTTTTATGGCAAACTTCGTTCCCAAGTCCCTGATAATTCTGTCGGTGCCCATGTAAAAGGCAATGAGAGTGAGGGAGCCAATGATCAAGAAGACCAGGCAGGTGATCAGAGTAAATTTGCTCTTGAGAGTCCTCATGGTTGTCCCTCATCAAGCGTACTTGCTGCTGCAGTACGAACTGATAAGAATAAGTCATAGTCTCAATACCTTTAAAAAAAGCTTACTATATCATATATACTAATAAATGATCCTTGAAAAAACTTCCTGAAAACGCTGGGCATGGGCATTACAAGAGGATTCATTCTTTTGGACTACAGAGACTACAGAGACACGGAGAACATAGAGATTTCATTTGGAGGTCTTTCTCTGTGCTCTCCGCGTTTCCGTGATTCATATGACAATGGGGCGATAAGAAGAGCCATCTAAAATATAGAACGAGAACGGGTGTGGGACATTGTGATTGGTTGATTTTTCCGGTTTGGAAAGTTATATTGTCAAAACATGCTTGGTTTTGAATGAAGCGAACATTGTTGAACATCATCAGGTGGATCCATTCGGTTTTTTGTCTGTTTTGCAAATAAATACGATGGATTGAGTTGGTATCTGCTCAAAGTCGGTTTTTACCCCTCTTTTTAAAAGGAGCAAGAAAATGACCATTTTTAAATGCAACAATTGCGGAAACACCATTGAAGTTGAAGTTCCTCCCGACGTTTGTCCTTCCTGCAAGGAAAAGTGTGAATTTGTCGATGTGACCTGTTACATTCCCGAATGCGGTGGTCCGGAATCTCACAATATCAATCCGCAGGTATTCCAGGAAAGCTACAAATCCGGCGAGAAATAGTCGCTCTCCGAGTTGTCCGCTCCTTTTGAACAGTTGATCTCAGCGGATTCCCTTTGATTCTCTCTGTTTGGTCTTGTGCACTTCCCTGCAGAAATTGAGTTCGAGCGTTCAGTCACCTATCTTGCACCGTTTATATTATACCTCAGCTTCCTTTGAATCGGAAATCCTTGATTTTTAAGGGCATTATTTTGCCTCTTCCGCTTGACTTGAATGATGCCGTGGCTAATTTTTACTACAACGATGATATTTCAAGTTAAGTCCATGTAGTGAAAACCTCATTCGAAAGGAGGGGTACATTCATGAGAGACAAAGGTGGTTTGCATCTAAAAGTCCAGGAATTTTGTGATTGCTATGCAACGACGGATCCACTGAGAGAGATGTCGGTGGTGAAATCGGAACCCGATAAGGAGGAAGGAGCCTTCAAGTGGCTGGCTCTGGCCGCTTTGCATGGGATCAACAACAATGCCAAAAAAATATCTATCACCAAGACCCCGTCTGGCGAGGTAAAGGTGATAGCCAAGTATCGTAAGTCCGAACTCCCCTCACCGGGCGCCGAAGTGGGGGAAAAGATCTTTGAAACCGTGAAAGGGATCACTCACATCGAGGGTGGGGAGGGAAGCCTCCCGCTGGCCTTGGGGATTCGGGACAGTAGCATTGAACTCGTTGTGAGTATGGAGCAGGATGAAGAAGGAGAATCGGTTACTATAGAATTTCCCAAATAGTGGCTTTCCTTCATGGATGCTTCAGATGTGCTTGTGTAATACGGAGTTTGGTGTGTGGACTCTCGTATGACGGGTGTGAGTAATATCAAGAACTTTCTTGTTCCTTGGGAGCAGGGTTCCGGTTTTTTTCCTGCAATATCGGCAGAAGGTGGTCCAATATGCCGTTGATGAAGGCACCGGAGTCCTGGCTCCCAAATGTTTTTCCCAGTTCTACCGCTTCGTTTATGGAAACCTTGAGCGGGATATCCGGGCGATAAAGCATTTCGTAGAGTGCGATGCGCAGGATGTTCCGGTCGACGACGGGCATTCTATACAAGCGCCAGTGCTGGGAGGATGAGGTGATCAGTTCATCGATTTCAGCTTGGTGCAATTCGACCCCCTGGACCAAATCTTCCGCAAAAGGCCTTACGTCCATCGGAATATCAAAGTCCATATCCTCTTCATCATCGAAAAGCTTGTAATAAAGCTCAATGGCATCTTCGGGAGGCGTCTCGCTCAGTTCCATGGCATAAAGGATTTGGAGCGCGATTTCTCTCGATCGCCTTCTTCGACTCAATTTCAATTTCACTTTTTGTATCTCCGGAGAAGCGCAAGGGGCGGTTGAAAAACCCCACCCCTTTTTCAGGCTTCACTCATATTTATCAAAATCTATCTTACAGAAAATTCGCTTTCCGCTGTATCCCGGCAAATCACATTGATTAACGGAGACGCAGAGGGCATAAGGATTTCATTTGAAAGTCCTTTCTGTGCCCTCTGTGTCTCCGTGGTTCAGATGAAATCCGACAATGTCACTTTAAATCGTTCAGTGGTCAGTGGAGTGAGAACTTCTCGCCACTTGCTTCGACGAACCACGGAGTCCCGTGGAGATATATTCAAGGGTTGAGCGTCTTGATCAAGTTGGCCATCTCTATGGCTGCCATGGCGGCATCCCAGCCCTTATTGCCCGCTTTGGAACCTGCACGTTCGATGGCCTGTTCCAGGGTGTCTGTGGTGAGAACTCCGAATACAACGGGGATATCCGTTTCCAGGCTGACATGAGCGATGCCCTTGGATACTTCATTGGCCACGTAGTCGAAATGAGGCGTAGAGCCGCGAATAACCGCTCCAAGGCAAATGACGGCGTCATACCGACCCGTTTTGGCGACCTTTTTGGCCAGGAGTGGAATTTCAAAGGCACCGGGAACCTTGAACAGGTCAATGTCTTTCTCATCGGCACCGCTCCGCTTGAGAGCATCGATGGCTCCCCCCACGAGTCGCTCTCCAATGAAATCGTTGAAGCGACTTACAATGATCCCAAAACGGAGATCCTGAGCGAGAAGTTTCCCTTCATAGATTTTCATTTCTGCGCTTCCTTTTCTTCAATGCAGCTCAGCAGATGACCCATTTTCGTACACTTCGTACTCAAGTATCGAATGTTGCATTCGTTGGGGGGGATTTCAAGGGGAACCCTCTCCGTAACGGTGATCCCATACCCCTGGAGGCCGACAATCTTTTTGGGGTTGTTCGTCATGAGCCGCATTTTCCTGACGCCCAAATCCACCAGTATTTGGGCTCCAATGCCGTAATCCCGCAGATCGTCCTTGAACCCGAGCACCCTGTTTGCTTCCACCGTGTCGTAACCTTGCTCCTGAAGAGCGTAGGCCTTGATTTTATTGACAATACCAATCCCTCTTCCCTCATGATTCCTCATATAGAGTACAATGCCCTGTCCAGCTTTTTCGATTTGCAGCATTGCCGCACGGAGTTGGGACCCGCAGTCGCATCTCAGGGAGCCGAAAACGTCTCCCGTGAGACATTCCGAGTGGACTCTTACGAGGACTTCATCTTCGGGGTGAATCTCTCCCTTGACGAGGGCGATGTGGCTGTATTCGTCAATGTCGTTGCTATATACGATGCATTTGAATTCGCCGCCGAATGCCGAAGGAAGGTTGGCCGTGGCCGCACGGTGAACGAACATTTCATGCTGCATGCGGTAGTTGATGACATCCGCTACGGTGACGATTTTGAGATCGTGTTCCTTTGCAAATTCCTCGAGGTCCGGCATTCTGGCCATCGTTCCGTCATCCTTCATGATTTCACAGATGACTCCCGCCGGTTTCAATCCCGCGAGCCTGGCGAGGTCCACGGACCCTTCCGTCTGGCCCGTTCTGAAAAGAACCCCGCCCTTCCTGGCGCGGAGTGGGAATATGTGGCCGGGACTGACGAGATCTTCCGGCCGAGCATTGTCTGCAATGGCCGTCAGGATGGTGTGGGATCTATCTGCAGCGCTGATTCCCGTCGATACTCCGTGGCGGGCTTCGATGGAAACCGTGAAGGCGGTCTGAAATGGAGAGCGGTTGTCGGAGACCATCATGGGAATTTTCAGGCGTTCAACGTATTCGGGGGTCAGGGAGAGACAGATCAGACCTCGGCCATATTTGGCCATAAAATTGATGGCCTCGGGGGTCACCTTTTCTGCGGCCATGCACAGGTCACCTTCGTTTTCCCGGTCTTCGTCGTCCACCAAAATGACGATCTTGCCCTGGCGAATGTCTTCCAAAGCCTCAGGGATGGTTGCCACAGGCATTTTGTAAAACTCCTTTTATGAAAAAAATGATAAGGGCCCCTATAAGGCCCTGCGCGAATGTATCAAAACCTACTTTCTATAGCATGAACACCGGCCTTTAACAAGCAGGCGGGGCCAAAGAAATGGGGGTTCAGAGGAAGCCGTGCCGTTGGAGAAACGCGGCATCGATACGGCTGGATTTTGTGGACTTCTCTTCCGCCGGCGTCCAGCTACGGAGCATCTTTTCAACGTATTTCCCGATGATATCGGTTTCGATATTCACTTCATCGCCGATCTGAAATTCGCTGATGGTGGTTTCTTTCGCCGTGTGGGGGACGATATTGACATCGAAACTCCCCTCGGAACAGCCGTTTACGGTGAGGCTGATGCCGTTGACGGCAACGGAACCCTTTTCGATGATATAGCGCGACAGCTCGCGGGGTACTTCGAAAAAGAGCCTCCAGGAGCGCCCTTCCTTCTTGCGCTCTTTCAAAACGCCTATCCCGTCCACGTGGCCGCTCACCAGGTGCCCTCCCAGGCGATCCCCCATGCGCAAAGCCCGTTCCAGGTTCAAATGTTGCCCGGCCATTTTTCGCCCGAGGGTCGTTCGGTTGAGAGTTTCCGCCGAAACATCGGCAGTGAATACCGTTCCCTGGAATGAAACCACTGTGAGGCACGCGCCGTCAACTGCGATACTTTCGCCCAGAGTCAATCCTTCCATGGCATAATTTGCCTGGATCACCATTTTAGCATCGGGGCCTTGATGGTCGATGCGCAATAAGGTGCCCGTGCCCTCGATGAGTCCTGTAAACATGCAATCCCCGCTCTAATAAAGGTGTTCGTGGAATCTACCCGAAAGCATCACATCTTCACCGAAGCGCCTGGTCCGGATATCGTATGCCGGCAGTGCTTCGGACATCTTGTCCCTGCCCCGGCCCAAAATCATGGGCACTCCTTCCGGATCTCCCAAAATTTTCGGCGCATAAAAAAAGTGAAAATTGTCAGCCAGACCTGCCTCCAGAAAAGCTCCCAGGACCCTCGCTCCCCCCTCTACCAGGAGGCTGGATACCTGCCGTTTTCCAATCATCTCGGTCATGGCTGCGAGATCGATGTGTTCTTCCTTCACGGGAAGACGGAGCACTTCTACGCCCGCAGCCAGCAGGAGGGCTTCCTTTTCCCGGGAGGCCTTTTCCCCGCAAAACACCCAGACGGGTACCTCACAAGCTGTTTGCACCAGTTTGCTTTCCAGGGGAATTCGCAGATGGGTGTCGAGGATCATGCGGATAGGTTGTCGGCATGGAGGTCTTCCGGACAGGCGCGCGGTCAGCTGAGGGTCATCTTTCAGAGTGGTTTCAATGCCCACGAGAATCCCATCCAAAACACATCGCAGATGGTGCACAAAACGCCTGGACCGTTCGTTACTGATCCATCTGGAGTCTCCGGAATGCGTCGCAATGCGTCCGTCCAAAGTGGCGGCGGCTTTCAGAGTAATGTAAGGCATTCCGGTCGTTGCATGTTTGATGAACGCCTGATTCAGAGCCCGGCATTCCTTTTCGAGGACGTGCGAAACAACTTCCAGGCCCTGGGATCTGAGACGCCCGGTACCACCTCCGGCAACTCGAGGATTGGGGTCGTCCATTCCCACGACCACACGCGAAATTCCGGCATTGAGGACGGCCTCGGTGCACGGAGGCGTCCGTCCATGGTGGTTGCAGGGTTCGAGAGTCACATAGAGCGTTGCTCCCCGTGCATCACTGCCCGCCTCACGCAGGGCATTCACTTCTGCGTGGGGGCCGCCCACTTTTTCATGGTAGCCCTTTCCTATAATGGAGCCGTCGCGAACCACAACGGCGCCCACCATGGGATTAGGACTGGTCCATCCGCTTCCCTTGGCGGCCAGGCGCAAGGCCTCCCGCATGAAGACCCGGTCTTGATCAGAATGTCGAATCATAGATTCACACTTTTTCCATCGCGGCCCAGCTGGAAATTTCAGAAGCAGAAAGATCTGAGGGGCTGATTACTTGAACATGGGGAACGAAGAACAGAATTCCGCCACCTCAGCTTTAAGCGATTTCAATTGAGCTTCGTTTCCTACCGACTGGAGCGCCCGATGAATAAAGGATGCAACCTCATCCATATCCGACACATCCATGCCGCGCGTGGTTGCAGCCGGAGTGCCGATTCTGATGCCGCTGGTGACTTGAGGCTTCTGGGTATCGAAAGGAATGGCGTTCTTGTTGACGGTGATTCCCGCGAGATCCAGAGTTTCCTCTGCGATTTTGCCCGTGAGCGAGGTCGCAGAAAGATCTACCAGCATGAGATGATTGTCCGTACCGCCGGAAACGAGCCTGTAACCGTAGCCTGCAAGTTTTTCAGCCAGCCGCCTGGCGTTGGCTACCACCCGCTTTTGATACTCGATGAACTGAGGCTGCAAAGCTTCGTTGAATGCCACCGCCTTGGCTGCGATGACGTGCATGAGAGGCCCACCCTGAATGCCGGGGAAAATCTGGCTGTTCAGTTTTTTGGCAAACTCCGGTTGAGACAAAATCATACCGCCTCGAGGTCCCCGCAAGGTTTTATGCGTTGTGGTGGTGACAAAATCGGCATGGGGAACGGGATTCGGGTGCTGGCCCGCAGCCACCAGTCCCGCGATATGCGCCATGTCTACCATGAGATAGGCCTCGACACTTTTGGCAATCGCGTGAAAGCGTTCAAAGTCGAGCGTGCGGGGATAAGCGCTCGCGCCAGCGATGATGAGCTTGGGACGGTGCCTTGCAGCCAGTTGTGCTACCTGGTCGAAGTCGATTTGCTCCGTATCCTTGCGGACGCCGTAGGAAACTACGTTGAACAGCTTACCTGAAAAGCTTACGGGACTCCCGTGAGTCAAATGCCCCCCCTGGCTGAGATCCATGCCAAGAATGGTGTCGCCGGGCTTGAGGACCGAGAAATAGACCGCCATGTTGGCCTGAGAGCCGGAATGAGGCTGTACGTTGACGTATTCGGCATTGAAAAGCTTCCGAGCCCGATCCTGTGCCAGAGTCTCGATGAGATCGACGAATTCGCAGCCGCCGTAGTATCTCTTTCCGGGATAACCTTCTGCGTATTTGTTTGTTAAGACAGAGCCTTGAGCTTCTCTAACGGCATCGCTCACAAAGTTTTCCGAAGCGATGAGTTCCAGTTTGTTTTTCTGACGACTTTCCTCTTTGAAAATCAGTTGAGCAATTTCAGGGTCTACAACCATGAGCTGCGACATCCCCTTTCCCTTTCATAAACAGAAAAAAATGAATTGAACCGCTCTGTAGAAATCTGGTGTGGTAAAAAGCGGGATGGAAAAATCTGATTGCCATCCTCCGATTTTCATTATCCCAGCAGAAGCTTACAGGTACCTATCGGTCTTTGGAATTGAGCCCTTGAACCAGGGAATCAATCAAATCCACTCTCCTTTGGTGTCGTCCGCCCTCGAACGGCTCTTTGAGCCAGCTGTCCACCACCTCGAAGGCCAGGTCCTGGCCGATGAAACGCCCCCCCAGGCACAAAATGTTGCTGTCATTATGGCGACGGCTCATTTTTGCGGCATAGGGTTCCGAAATCTGGATGGCCCGGACTCCCGGAACCCGGTTTGCCGTCATGCACATTCCGATGCCGCTTCCACAGATCAGAATGCCGCGATCCGCTCTCCCTTCGGCGATGGCCTGCGCTACCCTTAAGGCGTAAACGGGATAGTCCACGGACTCCATACTATGAGTACCAATGTCTTCTACTTCATAATTTTGCTTTTTTAAATGGGGAACCACTTTTTCTTTCAGCTCGTAGCCCCCATGATCACATCCCACAATGATTTTCATGAAAAATACCTGCTTTTTTAGCCCCCAGAGGGGCGGTATGCACTTGTCAAAAACGTTTTGCTCAAGCAATGAATGTCCGATCAAAACCTGCAGCCCATTTCGCACGGACTGCTACTTGTCGGTCCACCTGCGGAAGACCAGTGTTCCGTTCGTTCCACCGAAGCCGAAGGAATTGGACAAAGCCACGTCGATAAGAGCCTCCCTCGGATGATTGGCCACATAGTCCAGGTCGCAATCGGGGTCGGGATTTTCATAATTGATCGTGGGGGGCATCACCTGCCGCTCCAGTGTGAGCGCAGTGAAGGCGGCTTCAACCCCTCCGGCCGCTCCCAGCAGATGGCCTGTCATGGATTTGGTGGAGCTCACCCCCAATTTTCTCGCGTGTTCCCCAAAGACTGTTTTGATGGCCTGAGTTTCATACTTATCGTTGAGGTCCGTAGATGTCCCGTGTGCATTGATATACTGTACCTCTTCGGCTTTGATGCCGGCGTCGTCCAAGGCCATCTGCATGCAGCGTGCGGCACCTTCACCCTCGGGTGCGGGCGCGGCCATGTGGTATGCATCCCCCGATGCCCCAAAACCGATTATTTCGCCGTATATTTTGGCGCCACGCTCCAATGCCATGTTCATTTCCTCGAGAATGACCACTGCCGCCCCTTCTCCGAGAACAAAGCCGTCCCGGTCCCGTTCGAAAGGACGGGAAGCTTTTTCAGGGGCATCATTTCGCGTGGAAAGGGCTCGCATGGCATTGAATCCCGCTACACAGAGAGGCGTGACAACGGATTCGACACCGCCCGTGATCATGATATCCGCCATTCCGTCCCGCACCATGTGGAAGGCCTGTCCCACCGCATGCGTTCCCGCTGCGCACGCCGTTTGCACCGCGAGATTGGGGCCCTTGGCTCCGTGGTAGATGGAAATCAGGCCGGGAGCCATATTGCCGATGAGCATGGGAATAAAAAAGGGACTCACTTTCTTGGGGCCAGATTCCATGAGGATTTTGTGATAATCTTCGATGGTGGTCAAACCGCCAAGGCCGCAGCCCATAAAGACTCCGGCGCGATGGGCCCTATCGGGGGGGATCTTGAGCTTGCTGTCGTCGAAGGCCAGGCGGGAAGCTCCAAGGGCCAGGCGCAGAAACGGGTCCATTTTGCGGAGTTCCTTCTTGGGAATGAACTCTTCCGGGTGATAGTCTTTGACTTCAGCGGCAATGCGCGTAGCGAAACCGGTTGTATCAAAGCGCGTGATGGGGCCGATTCCGGATTTGCCCGCCATAAGGCTGGACCAGTTTTCCTCGTTGCCTATCCCCAAAGGTGAAACCAGGCCGACTCCCGTAATGACTACT
This sequence comes from Desulforhabdus amnigena, assembly GCF_027925305.1. Lineage (NCBI taxonomy): Bacteria > Pseudomonadati > Thermodesulfobacteriota > Syntrophobacteria > Syntrophobacterales > Syntrophobacteraceae > Desulforhabdus > Desulforhabdus amnigena. Next base: position 645,364 of record NZ_BSDR01000001.1, read on the forward strand.
CGACGACGTGAATTGGGTTCCATAAAATTCTCCCTGACTGACTGAACGATGCATGGGTGTAGATGCTGACGGTGTTTGCCCGGAACGTGGCGATTTTCTGGAAATCATTTATGAAACACGAGCACCGCATCACCCCATGTACATGCCCCCGTTGACATGAATCACCTGGCCCGTGATGTATCCGGCAGCATCTGAGGCAAGAAAGTTGACCGCCGCTGCGACATCTTCCGGAGCTCCAACGCGGCCGGCCGGTATTTGTGGGAGGAGCGCCTCCCGGGCCTTTTCCGGAAGTTTTTGCGTCATATCCGTTTCGATGTAGCCGGGGGCTACCGCATTGACCGTAATGTTTCTTGAAATGAGTTCCCGGGCCATAGATCTCGTGAGGCCCAGAATACCGGCTTTGGCCGCAGCATAATTGCACTGCCCTGCGTTACCGATGACGCCCACCACGGAAGTGACATTGATGATCCGGCCGTAGCGCTGGCGCATCATGGTCTTTACAACGGCTTGAGAGCAGAGAAACGCACCTTTGAGGTTGGTGTTGAGCACCTCATCCCATTCGGCCGGTTTCATGAGAGCCACTAGGTTGTCCTTCGTGATTCCGGCATTGTTGACGAGTACATCCACTCGGCCACATGCTTTTGTGATCTCTTTGAAAGCATCTTTTACCGCTTCTGGATCTGAGACATCGAAGGGACGCAAGTGGGGGGTTCCCCCCCGGGCTTCTATTGCTGCCGCTGTTTCTTCGGCTGCCTTGGGATTGGAGTGGTAGTTCACGATGATATCGTGTCCGGGGGCTGCCAGCGCTACGGCAATGGCCCGTCCGATACCCCGGCTGGCTCCCGTTACCACAATCACACGTTGTTCACTCATGGATGCTCCTGTCACTTTATTGGCTCCCTGCATATAAGTAACCGATACGCAGGGAGCTCTCCACCCTTACTAAGAACCTATTCGGAAACTACCTGTGGACTTTGCGACACCCCTCTTGGTCCCCCCTCGAGGGAAGAATTGAAGGGGGGTGTTCGCTGCCGAGGTAGGTTTTCAGATAGGCTCTAAATGCTGGTCTTCGTAATTACGCAGCCGTTTTTTCATACATATTCGTAGGAGCGGCATCCTGCCGCGACAAAGTGCTCGGTTGTCGGTTCCTGTCACGGCTGGAAGCCGTTCCTACAAAGAAATGACCGCGTAATTATGGTAATCCACTATTATGCAACAAAAAAGGCTGCATGAAATTCATGGGCAGCGGAATGCGTGTTCTTTGGCATTCATTGTACCTAGGACTCCTTCCTCAAGCCTACTCTCCACGCTCCTGCTTGATCTTTTGAACGAAGGCCGGGACGAATTCGAAAAGATCGGCGACAACTCCATAGGTGGCCACATCGAAGATGGGAGCCTGTGGATCCTTGTTCACAGCCACGATCACTTTTGAACCCTGCATCCCCACTACGTGCTGGATGGCTCCGGCGATTCCAACTGCCATGTAGAGAGTCGGAGCGACCGTGCGGCCCGTCTGTCCCACCTGATGGGATGGAGCGATCCAACCCTCTTCGACAGCCCCGCGGGAAGCTCCGACAGCTCCCTTGATGAGCTGAGCGAGCTCCTCAACAATCGCGAAATTTTCGGACTTCCGGAGACCGCGTCCTCCGGAAACGATGATATCGGCTTCCGTGAGTTTTGCCGTCTGATCCTGTTCCGGAATGACTTCCAGGACTTCCACCCGGCTTTTGAAGCATTCTTCAGACAGGGTTAAGTTTTCAACGCGCCCGTGATGGCCCGGCTTTTTCTCCGGCTTCATCACCTTGGGGCGAACTGTCGCCATCTGAGGGCGCCGGTTCGGGCACACGATGGTGGCCATGACATTGCCTCCAAAGGCTGGGCGTGTCTGGAGCAGAAGTCCTTCGTCGCTGATGTCCAATTCTGTACAGTCCGCCGTGAGGCCGGTCTTTACCGAAGCGGCCACCCGGGGGATGAAGGAACGACCCATGCTGGTGGCCCCGGCCAGAAGGATTTCAGGTTTCTTCTGACGGATCAGCTCCACGATGGCCTTGGCATAGGCTTCATCCCGAAAATGGGCGAGCTCCGGATGATCCACGACATAGACGACGTCTGCGCCATAGGAAATGAGTTCTTCAATGGTGGTTTTATCGAGCTGGTAGCCCAACAAGACCGCGGCGAGTTCAACGGAGCGTTTGTCCGCCAGCTTGCGCCCGGCGCTCAGCAATTCGTGGCCGACCTTGTGGATGACGCCTTCCCGCCATTCAGCAAATACCCAGACCCCCTTATAGGAAGCTAAATCCGCAGCGGGACCCGTTCCCACCTCCGGGAGGGAGAGCGCCCCGAATTCACAGGTATCTACGCACATGCCACAAAGGGTACACTCATCGGAAATTTCAATGCAGGTTTCTTTGAGCGATATGGCTCCAAAAGGACACACATCCGTGCAGACCCCGCACACAGTGCATTTTTGACGATCGACAATGGCTTTCATAGACCTGGCACCTTGGCTTCCTTGAGATGACGATAGAGTTGTTCGGCCTGTTCCTCGATGGTTCCCTGAATCAAAACGCGATCGGTGCGGCGGGGCGGGCTGAAGACCCTCACCACCTGAGTGAAGGAGCCTGAAAGTCCCACGCTTTCGGGGGGCAGTCCCATGTCCGCTGCGCCCCATACGGGGATTTCGGCCTTCTTGGCGCGCATTTTGTGCCGTAAGGAGGGCAGCCTCGGTTCTCCCACTTCTTTGATAACGGTGAGAAGGGAAGGGGTGGGCATCTTCCAGATTTCCACGCCTTCATCCGTCTGCCGGAAGATCTTTAGATCGCCGCCATCGAGCATTTGAATTTTCTTGACAAAAGTTGCATAGGGAACATCCAGGAGGGTAGCCATTTCGGGTCCCACCTGTGCGGTATCGCCATCCACCGCCTGCTTGCCGCAGAGGATGAGGTCGACGTCTCCCAGTTTTCGAATGGCGGCCGCCAGTGTGGTCGAGGTAGCCCATGTATCGGCGCCTGCAAACGCCCGGTCACTCAACAGGACAGCATCATCCACACCACGGGAAAGGACATCCCGAAGTGCCTCGTCCGCCTGAGGCGGTCCCATGGTCAAGACAGTGATTCTAGCCTGGGTTTCATCTTTGATTTTTAATGCCGCCTCCACGGCGAAAAGATCAAAGGGGTTGATGATGCTTTCCACACCCTGGCGGACCAAGGTATGGGTGTCGGGATCTATCCGTACATTCTTGGTGTCGGGAACCTGCTTGATGCATACAGCAATATGCATGGATCTTTCCTTTTTTCCCATTGCCGCTAAAAGAAGGTATCTTTTATCCGGCTGTATTCCTTATTTAACTCCTGCCCAATGATATTGCGCTGGATTTCATTGGTGCCTTCGTAGATCTGGAGGATTTTGGCATCCCGCATCATTTTCTCAACGGGGTAATCCTGCATGTATCCATACCCTCCAAGGACCTGAACAGCCTCTGTAGCCACCTCCATGGCCACATCGCCTGCGAAGACTTTGCACATTGCCGCCACCTTGCTGGCGTCGGGGGCATCATTGGCATCCATGTATCTGGCGACGGAATAGATCAATGCCCTGGCCGCTTCCGTTTTGGTGGCCATGTTCGCCAGTTTGTGCTGGATAGCCTGATAGGCAATGATGGGCTTGCCGAACTGAACGCGTTTGCGTGCATATTCTACGGAGATGTCCAGAGCCCCCTGGGCTAGTCCTACGCCGAGCGCGCCAATGCCGGGGCGGGATTTATCGAAGGTTTTCATGGCGATGATAAAACCCATGCCTTCGCGGCCAATGAGTCGATCCTTGGGGATGCGGCAGTCCTGGAAAACCAGTTCGCGGGTTGCCGAAGCGCGAATACCGAGTTTCTTTTCCTTCTTGCCGAATGAAAACCCCGGATCACCCTTTTCGACAATGAAAAAGCTTGCACCACGGGGCCCCTTAGACCGGTCCGTGATTGCCAGAACGGAATATATTTCCGCTTCACCGCCATTGGTGATCCACTGTTTCGTCCCGTTCAGGATATAATAGTCGCCATCCCGTACTGCCGTCGTCTGAATGCCCGAAACATCGCTGCCTGCTCCGGATTCCGTAAGGCCGAACGCAGCGATGCGTTTTCCACTGGCTATATCGGTGAGATATTTTTGTTTCTGTTCTTCATTGGCATGCAGCAGGATGGGGTAGGCCCCCAGACCGCTTGCGGCAAAAGAGGTGGCAATGCCGATACAGCCCTGAGCCAGCTGTTCGATGGCCAGACAGTTTTCCAGGATGCCTCCGCCCATTCCCCCATAGGCTTCCGGAATGTAAAGCCCGAAAAGGTCCGATTGAGCGAGAATTTTCATGATTTCCGAAGGAAATTCTTCGCTTTCATCCAGTTCCGCCCGCACAGGTCTGATTTTTTCTTTGGTGATCTGAGCAGCCAGCTCCTGGATCATCTTTTGTTCTTCAGTTAAGAAATAATCCACTTTTAGGTTCTCCTTATCCGCCCCGGTTTTCGATGGCAGGGATAGATGCCGTTTTTGTATTCCCTGCATTTCCGAGACAGAAAATGGCGTGCAGCCTCTGTTGCGCCAAATAAGGGGAAACGGAGCTGACTGACCGGTCAGTTCCCCCTCCAAAAAACAAAAATACCCCTCCCGCTTGGTGAGTTCAGTCCGCACCTTAAATTTTAATCAAGGATGCTTGAATCTCACCTCCAGCGATCCGGCGAGATTTTCAGATCAGAAAGGCCTCCTGGCGTGTTGCGTCTGAAAAAACGGCACAACCGGCCTCTTGTAGGTAACTTGAAAATGAGATCCTGAGGTTTTCCAATCCCGGCTCTCTCATTGCCTGCATATTTGAATCGCGGGCGACCGGGGCTCATCTCACTTTCCATTCAAAAGATCCAGCCATTCACGAGGAATGATGCCGGTAGAGATTGGTTCCTGACCCGAAGCGCGGCATCATTCTTGCCTTGGATTTTTAAAACGTGCCGCGCCCGGTTTCCATTGGCAGAAGAGGCCCTCTATTCTTCTTCGAACTCCAACACAAGACGGTCGTGGTAGTAACCGCAACCAGGGCATACACGGTGAGGCAACCGCAACTCATTGCACTGAGGGCAGTGGGACAGAGAAGGTATCGATAATCCTCTATGAGCGTTTCTTTTGTCGCGTCGTGCTTTGGATGTCTTACGTTTGGGTACCCCCATCTTTCATTCTCCTTTCAGCGATTTGAATAAATGCTCTGAAAAACAATTTGTGTTCATCGAATTTTTTATAAAAACTTTGTTTGAATGGTTCCCCTTGAACAATCCGTGCCGTGATGAGTGGAAGTTGCCCCCATCCCCAAATGTTTGCTCAACCGGGTAAGCGGGCCTTGATTTCCTCCAGCTTGGAAAAGGGAGTTTCCTTGCTCTTCTTGCACCGGCAAGGTTCTTCGTTGAGGTTGACACCACAGCCCGGACAAAGGCCCCGGCAGTTTTCCGAACAAAGGACCTTGAAGGGAAGGGCAAGAAATATCTGTTCTGCAATCAGAAGGTCTATATCGATGACCTCGCCGTCAAAATAAGAATAGTCCAGATCTTCCGCTTCAAGCTCGATCTCATCTTCCTGGGGTGCCTTTTCTTCGCTGAACAAAAAGAGATCGATCGGTTCGTTCAGGCTCAAACGGACTGGCGTCAGGCAACGATGGCAGTTGACCTGAAGTTCTCCCTGAAGAGTTCCCTGAATCCGAATGTGGTCAGGAAACCTGTTGAGCTCCAGATCCACGTTGACAGGATGGGGCAGGTTGATTTCAAATGGATCATCCGGAGGGATAAACTGGCTCAGCTGACTCTGATCCCAATGCAAGTGAAGGAACCGGCCTAAATCCGGTATTTCGTCGACCCGTATCCGCATAACTTTCCCTTGTTTCTTGTGTGCAAATTTGTAAATCGTTGAGTATAGAGATCCTCGGTAAACTGTCAAGAAATTTTAACTACAGCTGCGGACCGAATCAAAAGGCAATCTCAGATTTTTGGCGTCAGGTCATGGATAAGGTCGTCAGCGACTTCCGAGAAAATTTTCCTGTAGGCTGAAAGGGTCATGGCGTCATGAGTAACGGAGATGGTGCGCGTGGCCTCCGCCGTCGCCACGAGGCGGTCCCCGTCCTTGATGCTGCATTTGACCGAAAGAACCGTCTTTCCCCATGGAAGAAGGGTGTATCGCAAAAAGAAATTCCCTTTTTGATATTCTACAATCTCGGCTTCCATCTTCAATGGGGTTGTCGACGGATCTCCCACCCAAAGCAGGCCCTGTTTTTTCAGAGATTCGTTGAGCGCCGTCCACAGCATTCCGATAACGTCGACGTCAAATATCTCTCCCGTTCTGTTGGATACATCCACCACGCGGATCTGAACGTTTTTTGCGGCAGGAGTCCCCGTGTCTTCAAATGTCTGTTCTCGTGTGGTTCCACAACCGAAGAGAGTAAAAACAACCAAACAAGCTGCAAGCAGACAACTCATTTTCTTCATGCGCAGATTCCCTTTCTACGGGGCTGATGGGCAGTTTTTCCTACAATCTTGCAAACCGGCTTCATGGCGAGGGAAGAGATGTTTTTCCCTCTTGCCGAATCAGTTGCGCTATACTGCCAGATGAGGGAAAAATCGGCAAGATCTCTATTTTGCCCGGATGGAAAATTTTGAGGTGTGATCAGTAGTACACCATTCTTTTGTAGTTCCTGCAAAGCCTGAGGCGGAGAACCGGCGCATCAGGGTCTCTCAACCTTGAGTTTGACAGGCGAGTGTGTTATGCGTAGAAGCTCTTTCTTTGCACGAGAAGATTCCCTGATTGTAGTCAGTTAGAGGGTTGGATACGCTGCCCGGGTAACCTGCGCTGTGGTCAGTTGAGCGTTGAGTGTAAAGAATTTTGCTGTGGAACAGAGTGGCAACGACAAAACAAAGAAAAGGAGCACATGGTTCATGGAACCGGTTATCACACGATTTGCCCCCAGCCCAACGGGCTATTTACATATCGGTGGCGCCAGAACGGGCCTTTTTAACTGGCTTTTTGCCAGGCACTTTGGTGGAAAGTTTATCCTTCGTATCGAAGATACGGATCAGGTGCGTTCCACTGAGGCTTCCATCAAGGCCATCCTCGATGCCATGGAGTGGCTCTCTTTGGAATGGGATGAAGGGCCCTACTACCAGACGAAGCGTCTCGAGGTATATAAAGAATATTTGAAGAAGCTGTTGGATACAGGGCATGCTTATTACTGTGACTGTACGCCCGATGAGTTGGAGGCACGCAGAAAAGAAGCATTGGCGGCCGGCCGAAAACCCAAATACGATGGGCGCTGCCGGGAGCGCGGCTTGGGACCTGGACCCAACCGAGTGATTCGTTTCAGATGCCCGGCTACTGGGACCACCGTTTTGAACGATCTCATTAAAGGACCTATTTTCTTTGAGAATTCTGAAATGGACGATCTGATCCTTGAACGGAGCGACGGTCTGCCGACGTACAATTTCGCAGTGGTCGTGGATGACCTGACCATGAATATAACGCACGTCATTCGAGGAGATGATCATGTGAACAATACCCCAAGGCAGATTCTCATTTACCAGGCCCTTGGCGCTCCGCTCCCTCATTTCGGCCATGTTCCCATGATTCTGGGGCAGGACAAGGCCCGACTGTCCAAACGTCACGGAGCTACGTCCGTAATGGAATACAAGGAAATGGGCTACCTCCCCGATGCTCTGATCAACTACCTGGTCCGCCTGGGATGGGCTCATGGAGATCAGGAAATTTTCAGTCGGGAAGAACTCATTGCATATTTCGGACTGAACAATGTGGGCAAATCGCCCAGTGTTTTCAACCCTGAAAAGCTCCTCTGGCTCAACGCTCACTACATCAAAGAGTCGAAACCGGATGCTTTGGTCCCCCTTTTGGACCCCTTTTTCGAGAAACTGGGATATCCTCGGAAGCCTGCGGAATATGTGGCCAAAGCTGTCGAGACACTTCAACCGCGGGCGCGGACTCTCGAGGAGATGGCGCAAGGCATGAAGTTTTATCTGGTGGATGAGGTGGAATATGATGCCGCCGCAGCCAAGAAGTTTTTGACTCCCACCATGCGTGAAGCTTTCGGCAGGTTGATTCCCGTTCTCGAAGAGATGGATGTTTTCAACGAGGAAAACCTTGAAAAAGCCTTTCACCAGATAGTGGTGACGGAAATGGGGCTCAAGCTGGGTAAGGTGGCGCAACCGGTTCGCGTCGCTCTTACTGGTGTAACGGTCAGCCCGGGCCTTTTTGAAATCATCGGCATTCTGGGGAAGGAGACGGTTCTGAAGCGTTTGAGAAAAGCCCTGGAGTATATGAACGCTCAATAAACTGTGGTCAGGGAACAGTGGTCGGCGAACCATCGCCTGACCACTGGGAGGACTGCGGATATGGCGATTACAAAGCAAAAAAGTTGGTTTTCCGTCAAGCTTCGCGACATACCGCTTCGGTACCGCTTGAGCATCCCTTTCTTTTTCCTCGCATTTTTCGGTACTTTTTCTCTGGTCTTACTGGCCCTTTTCAATGGAAACGACATCCTCCGTCAGGAGGAACACGAAAAGCTTTTCGGCTACAGTCGCGCTCTTGATTACAACATGGAATCCCAGGGGAAATGGGCTGTAAGCCTCGCATCGAGCTTTGCACGCAATCCCGAAGTGGCTGCAGCCATGGCCAAAAGAGACCGCCTTCGGCTGATCGACCTCTGTTATCCAGCCTACGTGTTCATGAAGGAACGCTACGGGATCAGCCAGTTCAACTTTCATGTCCTTCCCCCCAGAAACTTCCTGCGCCTCCAGAAGCTTTATGAATTTGGAGACAGTTTGAGCTACCGTAAAACGATTCTGGATGCTATCCAGCGGGGAGGGGAGACGTTTGGCCTGGAGACAGGGTTGACGGGGTATGGTATTCGGGGTGTGGCCCCCATTTACGAGGCCGGGAAAATGGTGGGGACCGTCGAAATCGGTTTCAATTTCGGTTCCTTTTTTCTGGAAAAGCTGAAGGATCAGTTCGGTATTGAAGCCTCTTTTTTCTATCCTCATGAAAACAGGACTGAATTTTACTCTTTTGCAACAACGTTTCCCGACAATTTCGAGCGTATTGATCCCGTCTACGCCGAAGTCTTTCGGGATAGTTCCCGGAAATTTATGAGCCGCACAATTTCCGGCGTTCCTTACGCGGTTCTCTTGAGGACGGTTCAGGATTACTCGGGCAAGACAATTGCTCTTGTGGAGTTTTGTGCCGACCGAACCAGGACTCTTGGAGTGATGGACCATTATCGGAGCCTGATGCTCGGCGTAGGCATTCTGGGGATGATTCTTTCCGTTGGTGCGATTTATCTTCTCAGTGCATATTTTACTCGTCCCATCCGCGAAATGGTCGCTTTTGCAAAAGATATCGCTCAGGGGCAATTCCTGCGTCCCTTGAAGGTTTCCCCATCGGGTGAACTTAGAACCCTGGCAGACGCCCTCGACGACATGCTCATATCTCTAAAAGTCTCGCAGGCCAAAATTCAGGATTACACCGACAACCTTGAGCAAATGATCCATTTACGAACACGGGCCCTGAGGGAATCCGAAGAGAAATTCCGTACGCTTGTGGAGAACGTGCCGCTGGTTGTCTATCGTCTCCTGGGGAATGGAAAGATAATTTTTATCAATCGTTTCATTGAGGAGATCATGGGAATCTCTTTCCATGATGCTCTTGAGAATTCAAACTTCTGGAGAGAAAAAGTCTGGGAAGAAGACCGCCCGTGGGTTTGGGCGGCCATGGACCGATGCCTTGAAGAGGGTCAAGAATTCAAGGCTGAATATCGCATCAGTCATGCCAGCGGAAAGCTTGTGTACGTGCTGGACCATGCTTTGCCTGTATTTGACGAGAAAGGGAAAGTCGATACCGTGGACGGCTTCCTGGTGAATGTCACCGACAGGCACTGCCTCCAGAAGCAGATCATTCAGACCGAAGAATTGAGGACCCTCAGTGAAGTCTCTGCGCGGCTGGCTCATGAGATTCGCAATCCACTGGTCGCAGCAGGGGGATTTGCTCGTCGTCTGATGCACAACCTTCCAGAAGAGGATCCCCACCGGGAAAAAGTCAGAATCATTGTGCAGGAAGTGGCGCGGCTCGAGAAAATTCTTGAGAAAACTCTGGCTTACCTCAAGCCGTTCGAAATTGTTCCCGAACGCTACCCTTTGAATGATTTGTTGACCGAACTCCTGGAAGATCAAAGGCTCTATTTTGCAGAGCGTTCCATAAACTTTCAGCTGACTCTGGCCGAGGGCCTTCGGCCCATTTCCCTGGATCCCGTGCTCTTTAAGAGCGCTTTGGAAAACATCCTCAAGGGACTTTTGAATATTTGCAGAGCCAATAGCCGTCTGGATATACGCACCTCTTACGGGGACAACAATGTTCTTCTGGAAATAACGGCCGGTAACGTTCAGGTTTCAGAAGACGATATCGATCATTTCTTCTACCCCTTCACCAGCCAGTCGGAACGATCCAAAACTCTCGATCTTCCCCTGGCGAAAATGATCATCCACAAGCATCAAGGGCTTATCCGGCTCCGTCGGAAAGGCGCCGATAAACTCGTTTTGAGTATAACGCTGCCCCGATAGACGACTGGCGCAAGCCGATCATCTTCGGTCAGTGCAGAGAACTCCTCTGGTCCAGTTTGTACCAGAGAAGAAGGGATGCGTCTTTGATGGCTTCCAGCAAGAGTCTGATGGACCGTGGAAGATCCCCCGGATTGGTTCCCCTGGCCATTTGAAAATCCGCGATTTTTGCGCCGTAATGTTCCGCAACGCCGTTGATGACCTTCATGCCGTGTTCGTCTTTGGAAAGATCGATCCCCTGAGAGTAGAGGAAACTGAAGAGTTCTCCGCCGTCGGTGACCAACAGGAGGTCTTCCCTGTCTCCAACCATTCTTACAAATATTTCAATGCGTTCGTGATTGGGCCACTGCCAGTCTGTTGTAATGAGATAGCCGTTTCCCGTTGGAGTGATATCCCATTCCCTGATAAATTCATCTGCCAGACTTTGTTCTAATGTCTTTTCGTCCATTTCTTACTCGTGATGGGGTAAGAGCCCCCTGTTTTTATCCATAGATTGCACGGATTTTTGCAGATTAAGAAACATTTCACTCTGAGCGGGTGAGATTTGTCCGCCCAATTTGCGTCATCTGCGGATCCATTCAGCTTGATTTTCACCACACCGGTAGTTCCTTGGTCCTTGAAGGAAAAAGGCAAACCCGGCTTGTGTACGTCCTTTGGAGGTAGCACAAACCGGGTTTTTTTAGGATCTTTGATGGAACTCAAATGATCTGGAGCCTATAACACTGCGCTCGAGGCCCTCGAGGGTCAGCGGGGGACAGAGTCCTATCAACTATCGGATTTTATTAAAGGTGAAGACCTCCCCTTTGGCATTCGTCAGAGTCATCTTGTTCCGCTCGACAGAAACCGTGAGACTTACAGACCCCAGGCTCCCTATCTCGAGCTGCAATTCTTTTCCGCCGATCACTTTATATTTTGTGTTGATGGTAATGGGGCCATCTGTCAACTGCATCATCCCCTCACCCGTAAACTCCATCACTTCCGTTCCATCGACTTTTTGCCACTTGCCCAGCAAGTCCCAGGTAGGCTTCAGCGTGCACGATGCGAGCAACAGTGCGAAACACATAAACAGACACAATCGAAATGCCTTCATAATTCTCCTCCATTTTTACTGTTGATGATTGGAACATTGCCTCAATACAAAACTGCCTGCAAAACCTGGCTGCGAATCATTGAGAACTATTCCAATTTTTCTACTATTTTTAATTGGGTCTGTCCATTGCCAATTTTAAATAAGGAATGGTCAATGGGCCGATTTGTCCATTCTCGGCTCATGAGGTTGAGTCTGTTCGTCAGTTCCTCGATGTTCTGTTGTTTTATTGCGACGGACTCGAACAGCTGACGATATCCTGTACATCCTCTAAAAATGAAGGTCTGAAGTTTGCGTGCGTTCCATCAGGCGTTCTCGCAAAGAGGCTCCATAGGGCCAGTAATTCTCATTTTGGATGGTCCTATGGTCCTCATGACGCCGTCGCTTTCAACATCTCCCTTGATCCCCCTTCAAAGGGGGATTTTATCCCAGGAATTCCCCCCTCGAGGGGGAGGCAGGAGGTAGTTTTTTCAAAATGAGAATTGCTGGCTACAGGGTTGCACGGGTTGACAGACACGGTTTGCTCTGTTAGCCTTACAAAGCTTTACGGTACAATATTGTGGCAAAAGAAGGGCATTTTCGATACGCTGAGGTATCATTGACAGGGAACCGGTCCAGGTTTTGTTGTAGAGGGTACGGTATCTTTCGATTGCATCTATTGTATCGCAGAGGGATTATGCAGGGGATGTTTTTCTCCGAGGCTTTCAGAACCGCCCGAACATAAAGCTCATGGTAGAGTACATTCTTAAAATACTTGGCTTCAAAGGGATAAGTCTTTTATCGGACTCTGACTGAGGTGAAATGAATGAGCTAGAAAAATCAAATAGTTATTTGATGTTATAAGATAATCTTCATATTAGCTTGTTTCTTGTTTTATTGCCTCGTATTTCGCCCCGATACACCATCGAAGGGAACTGAAGGAAAAGCGAATTGCCCCATAGGGCCTTCCTTGTTTCTTTGCGTGCTTTCCTTTCAAGGCAACGATACGCCGTTATTTTTCCCTCTTGTGAAGCCATCATCTGCCACAGCTGATTCGGCTACTTGTGGCCTCCCCGTCATCATCGTTTTTAAGAAGGCTCAGAAGAATGCTTGCGCCAGGGTGATGAGATGACGGCGGTACCAATGGTGTGAGTGGCTCCCAAAAGGGGTCGTTTTAATTTTTAAATATATCAAACCCAAAAAGGAGAATGAATGGACGAGAGAAAAATCCTGGGACTGACCAAAACCTGCTTTGCCATCTTTATGGGTACGTTCTTCCTGTTCACGATGTGGCCTGGATTTTGCCACTCGGCTGCCGAGAAGCCCATCCGTTTTGCAGATCTCAGTTGGGATAGTGCTCAACTCCACAATCGCATCGCAGGTTTTATCGTCAAACACGGTTATGGTTTTCCAGTGGAATACATACCGGGTGAAACCATTCCGCTGGTTGCAAGCCTAGCGCGTGGGGATGTCGACGTGGATATGGAATCCTGGACTGAAAATATTCAGGAAATATACGATAAAGGGATCAAGTCCGGGTCTCTGGTGGATCTTGGAAGCAATTTCCCGGACAACTGGCAGGGCTGGCTGGTGCCTACCTATGTGATCAAAGGCGATCCCGCCCGGGGGATCAAGCCCATGGCTCCCGACCTGAAATCTGTGAAAGATCTTCCCAAATATTGGGAGATTTTCAAGGATCCCGAAGAGCCGACCAAGGGACGTTTTTATAATGCCATTGCCGGTTGGGGTGTTACTGAACTGAACGAAAAGAAGCTTGCAGCCTATGGACTCGAAAAATGCTTCACCAACTTCGTTTCCGGTTCCGATGCGGCCCTTGTGGGGTCCATAGTGGGCGCCATCAAGAAAGGCGAGCCATGGGTAGGGTATTACTGGTCTCCTACGTGGGTTCTCGGCAAATACGACATGACCCCTCTGGAGGAGCCTCTTTACGACAAGAAGGTTTGGGATGAAACCAAAGCCTGCGCTTTTCCCTCTGTTCACGTCAATATCCTCGTCAACAAGAGTCTATTGACCCGCGCACCTGGTGTGGTGGATTTTTTAAAAAATTATGAAACCACCAACGACCTGAACAACGAAGCCCTGGCATATATGGAAGATCACAAAGCGAGCACGGATGATGCGGCCGTATGGTTCCTCAAGGAAAAAAAACATGTCTGGACGGCATGGGTCCCGGAGGATGTAGCTAAGTACTGAAAATTGTAAATACGTGGCCATTTCTTTTTAGGAACAGCTTCCAGCCGTGACAGCAACCGGCAACCGCACACCTTGTCGCGGCAGGATGCCGCTCCAACAAACGTATGGATAAACGGCTGCGTAATTACGAAGATCAGTACTAAGAAAGTCAAAGCTGCGCTGAAATAGGCCCATGTGATGGATCGGATTTCATTGAAACGTGTCATTCTTCCATGAAAAGGTCCCCGTTGCTCATGTGCAAGTGACGGGAGCCTTTCTCGCTTCCGATAGCATCCTAAATAGTTGAAAACTTAAATATGGCTCTATTCGTTTTGCGTTTTGATGCGTCGAAGCAAAAATCACAATATTATAAGTAACTTAAAAAATTTGACTTGATATTATCGGGTCTTATCTGGACCACGGAGACATGGAGAACACAGAGATTTCATTTGAAAGTCTTTCTCTGTGCCTGTGTGCTTAATGTGAAAATATTAAAGTAAAATCAATATATTATTTTAATGAATATGGGGAAAATATTGAATACTCAAAAAGAACAAACTCTTTCCGGACCGGAATGTCTGGAGGTGAAAAACTTATGGAAGATATTTGGTCCCAAAGCGAAAAACCTTCTCAAATCGGATTTGCGGAATGTGCCTAAAGAAGAAATTCTGGAAAAAACGGGTTGCGTTCTGGCCCTTCGAGACATTTCCTTCAGGATCGAACCTGGTGAATTTTTTGTTATTATGGGACTTTCCGGCAGCGGGAAGTCGACTTTGATCCGCTGCATTCTTAGGCTGATCGAACCCACAGCGGGCAGCATCATCATTCATGGGGATGATATCTGCAAATACGATAAGGAAAAGCTCACACACATGCGTCGGTACACCACGAGCATGGTTTTTCAGCATTTTGGGCTTCTGCCTCATTATAATGTCCTGGATAATGCCGCGTATGGCCTCAAGGTGAGAGGCATGTCCAAGGAAGAGCGCTACGCCAAGGCGGAGCAAGCCCTCGAAACGGTGGGGCTCAAAGGATGGGAGAGCTACTATCCGGGATCTCTCAGTGGCGGAATGCAGCAACGTGTGGGGCTTGCCCGGTCCCTGGCGACGGACCCCGAAATCCTCATCATGGATGAACCTTTCAGTGGTCTGGATCCCTTGATTCGGCGCCAGATGCAGGACGAACTGGTGGAAATTCAGGAAAAGGTGAAAAAAACCATCATCTTCGTGACCCATGATCTCTATGAAGCTTTGAAGCTCGGTTCACACATTGCCATCATGCGAAACGGGGAGGTGATCCAAATTGGAACGCCTGAGGAAGTCTTCACGGAGCCAGCAGATGATTATGTGCGTGATTTCGTGCAAGAAGCATCTCCTGCGAAGGTGTTGACCGCTGGAAAGATTATGAAAGAGCCCGGCGTTCTCCTCTACGAATGGCAAGGTCCCAAGGCTGCCCGCCACATGATCAATGTCAGTGAACATGATTATGCTTTTGTTGTGACGAAACATCACGAACTGCTGGGAATTGCCACCTTTGACGGGATGAACGCGTTGATCAGAAAGGGTTCCGGTTCCATAAGAGAAGCACTGGTGACGGATTTACCCACCTGTGGTCCGAATACGCTTTTGGAAGATCTGTTCCCCCTGGCGCCTTTGAGTCCTTATCCCCTCGCTGTGACTGATGAAAAGGGAAAATTTCTTGGGCAGATACGCAATCGGACTATCATTGAGAGCATGATCCGGGATAGGGAGGAGGTGGTCAATGATTGAATTTCCGACCGACCTTCAAATCCCGCTGGCAAAATGGGTCGATCAATTGATGGATTGGATGTTGGCCCACTTTGGTGGTGTGTTCGACGTTTTTGGGAAAGTCATGCTTTTTGTGTTGGTCCACATAGATCGATTTTTCCTCTGGATTCCATGGCCCGTGGTCGTGCTGTGCGTTGGCGCCCTGGGCTGGAAAGCGCTGGGGAAATGGTGGCACGGTTTGATCCTGGCAAGTCTTTTGTTGGTCATAGGAAACTTTGGTTACTGGCAGCTTGCCATGATGACACTTTCCATCGTTACGGCATCCGTGGTCATTTCTTTGGTGATTGGTGTGCCCATGGGGATTCTCATGGCTTGGAGTGATTGGGTGGAGTCTTTGTTGAGGCCATTGTTGGATGCCATGCAGACCATGCCCAGTTTTGTCTACCTCATTCCGGCCCTGATGTTTTTCGGTTTGGGAAAGGTTCCAGCCGTCTTCGCTACGATCATTTACGCCATGCCGCCCGTGATTCGGCTTACCGACGTGGGGATCCGACAGGTTCCCAAAAGTGTCGTCGAAGCGGCAGAGGCTTTTGGTTCGAGCCCGAGGCAGATCCTCTTCAATGTGCAGCTTCCCCTTGCGCGCCCGTCCATCATGGTCGGCATCAATCAGACGACAATGATGGCACTTTCCATGGTGGTTGTGGCATCCATGATCGGTGCCCGCGGACTGGGGCTCGAGGTGTTGCTTTCCATCAACCGTATCCAGGTGGGGCGAGGGTTTGAGGCTGGGCTCAGCATTGTATTTCTTGCCATTATCATCGATCGGATCACTCATGCCATGGCGACGAAAAATCGGATCAAATGAGCGGGATTCGATTTCTGGTCGCTTTGTCCATGCTTCTTCGTTCAATGTGTTCTCTTTAAACCGGTTGATGTGTGTTTTGTCCTGCTGACCATGTTGAGCCGTTTTTTTCAGGGTGGCCTGTCGGTCGCCCTTTCAGTTTGATTTACTGAAAAAAAGCGGAGTAAAAAGAGAGTCGCTGAAATGATTGAATCAGCGACTTGGGAGTTTACCTCCTCAATGGAATCGGCTATTTTAATTATTTACATCAATTGGACGATTAAACCATTTTGCGGGACAAAAAGTAAAATAATATGGAACAGATAAGGAATTTCAGCATCATTGCCCACATTGACCATGGGAAGTCCACACTAGCGGATCGCCTGATCCAGCAGGCCGGGATGGTGAGCGAAAGACAGTTCCGGGATCAGCTCCTCGATACGATGGATATCGAGAGGGAGAGAGGTATCACGATCAAGAGCCAGACCATCTCTTTGCCTTACAAAAGCAAGAGCGGAGAAGTCTTTGAGTTGAATCTCATCGACACTCCGGGGCATGTGGATTTTTCCTATGAGGTTTCACGCGCTCTTGCTTCGTGCGAAGGGGTGTTGCTCCTGGTGGATGCTTCCCAGGGCGTGGAAGCCCAGACCCTGGCCAACCTGTATGCCGCCATGGAACACGATTTGACCATCATTCCCGTGATCAACAAGATCGATCTTCCTTCCGCCGATATCGAAATGGCCAAGGAGCAGATCGAGACGGAACTTGGACTGGATTCAGAGCATGCCGTCCTCTGTTCGGCCAAGGAAGGTTTGGGCATCGAGGACGTCTTCGAGGCTATCGTGAGTCGCATTCCTGCCCCTTCCGGGAGTCCCGAGAAGCCGCTCTCCGCTCTCATCTTCGACGCTCATTACGATTCTTTCAGGGGGATCATCGTCAGTTGCCGTATATTCGACGGACGAGTGCGACAGGGAGATGTCATACGTTTCATGTCCAACGGAGCGACCTACCGGGTGGAAGAGGTGGGTGTGTTCCGACTCACGAGAGAGCCCAGGAGCGAGTTGAGGGCGGGCGAGGTAGGTTACATCATCTCGGGAGTGAAGACATTGAGCGATACGCGGGTGGGAGATACGATCACTCTGGACAAGAATCCCATCTCCAAGCCTCTGCCCGGGTTCCGCGAGGTCAAACCGGTTGTTTTTTCCTCCATTTATCCCATTTCTTCCGACGACTACCCGTCCCTCGTGGATGCCCTGGAAAAATATAAACTGAACGACGCCGCCCTAGTCTATGAAAAGGATTCCTCCGTCGCGCTCGGCCAGGGTTTCCGCTGCGGATTTCTGGGGCTGCTTCACCTGGAAATCGTCCAGGAACGTCTGGAACGTGAATTCGATCAGTCCATCATCATGACGGTTCCCAGTGTGCAGTACCGCTTCACACTGACTGATGGCAGCGTTGTCGTGGTGGATAACCCTCAATACTATCCGGACCCTCTCAGGATCAAAAAATCGGAAGAACCCTTCATCAAGGCCAGCATCATGATCCCCGAGCGCTACATGGGGGCTGTCATGAAGCTCTGCATGGAAAAGCGCGGAACCAATCCCCGGTTCAGTTATCCCACGCCGGGGCGCATAGAGATCCTTTTCGACATGCCCCTGTCTGAAGTCGTTTTCGATTTTTACGACAAGCTCAAAACCATCACCCAAGGATACGGGTCTTTTGATTACGAAATGATCGATTATCGTGAGGGGGAGCTGGTCAAGCTCGACATCCTGGTAAATGGCGAAAAGGTGGATGCCCTCTCCATGCTGGTTCACAAAGAACGGGCGAGAGAATGGGGTGTACAGGTTTGCGACCGGTTGAAGGAAGAAATTCCCAAGCACCAGTTCAAGATCGCCATCCAGGGGGCCGTGGGGGGCAAGATCATCTCCCGTTCCACCATCTCCCCGTTCAGGAAGGACGTTACCGCCAAATGTTATGGTGGAGATATTTCACGCAAGCGCAAATTACTTGAAAAACAGAAAGCGGGTAAGAAACGCATGAAAATGGTCGGATCCGTCATGATTCCCCAGAGTGCTTTCGTGGCGGTACTGAAGACAAAAGATGAATAAATCCCATCGGCCCGGCCTTTACATTCATGTTCCCTTCTGCCGGACCAAATGCCCTTACTGCGATTTCTATTCCGTGACTTCCGGGGAACATCATACGGGGGCTTGGCTCAAAGCCCTCGAACAGGAAGTTCAATTCTATCAAAACCGGTTTGCCGCTTTCGACAGCATCTATATCGGAGGCGGTACTCCCAGTCTTCTCAACCGGGAGGAAATCTCCGGGTTGATGGACTGTCTTTCCGGCCGTTTCCGTTTTTTCTCCGACACGGAAGTCACCCTGGAAGCGAACCCTGATGACATTACACCTGAAAAGCTGTCGCTCTACCGCCGGATAGGGATCAATCGCATCAGCCTCGGAGTGCAATCCTTCCAGGAAAATGAAGTCGCTTTCATGCAGCGGCGGCATACGGCGAAGGAGGCCGAACGCGCCTTGGAATTCATCCGTTCGGCGGGTTTCACGAACATTGGAATCGACCTCATTTATGGCTTCGAGGGACAGACCGAATCCGGGTGGATTCAGACCCTGGAACGGGCGCTCCGATTCAGGCCGGAACACCTTTCCTGCTACCAGATGACCATTGAAGAGGGGACCCCCTTCGGAAAAATGAAAGCGGAAGGGAAACTCCGTTCCCTGGGGGAGGAAGAGGAGGGCCGTTTTTTTTCTCTGACATCCAGTTTCCTGAAAGAGCGTGGCTACATTCACTACGAAATTTCCAATTTTGCAAGGGGCCCAGAATACTTCTCCCGCCACAACCAAAAATACTGGAATCACACCCCTTATCTCGGCCTGGGGCCCGCGGCCCATTCCTTTCAGAACGGTGTCCGATGGTGGAACGTGAGATCTTTGCAAGCTTACTGTCAAATGCTTGCACGGAAAAAAACGCCTGTGGAGGACCGAGAAGTGCTCACCCGGGAACAGCTCAGACTGGAGGCGCTCTACCTGGGATTCAGGACAGAGGAAGGGGTGGACTTTGACATTGTCCGGGAGTTTCCCGGTGCGGAAGGTGTTCTTGCGGAGCTGGAAAAATCCGGGCTGATCGTGTTGAAAAAAGGGAGAGTGGCACCCACCCAGCAGGGTTTCCTGGTGGCTGACAGCCTTCCGATCCTTTTTGTTTCTTAATTTTGTCAGATATTCAAGACAACTGCACTCGAATTTATGAAATCAAGTTTCCGTTTGCATCTTATTATCCACACTCGAACGTCAAATGGAGGCTTGATCCTGGTATCGTTTCGCAGACGAAAACCATGAAAAATGCCGGAATATTGCCCTAAAAGAAAACCTGGTTAATTTCATTGTGTAATACTTGGTTGCCGCCTGAACGGTTTTTTGAAGTGAGCTCTCCATGGGGTGAGATGGGGTAGCCCAGGTGTCAGGGTATTTTACGTAAAAATTTTCATTATCTCATACTTGTCAAGGAAACACGCGACATGACACATAAGACATTTGAAGATGCTGAAGAAATCAAGATATGCCAGGGAGATATCGATTATCAGGGCATTGTCAAGCACATCAACGACGGCGTCTTGATCATAAGAGAGGGGAAAATTGTATTTGCAAACAACGCTTTTTACGAGATGTCGCAAAGAGGGCCGGAAGAGGTCATCGGGTCGGATTTCTCTGAATATGTATTCGCCGCGGACTGGGATAGAGTAAAAAAATACTGCAGAGACCGCCTCTTCACGGAAAACCTCTCGGATACCATCGAATTCCGCATGCCACAACGGGATGGTGTAGCGATCATCGAGATGAAGGTGAGTGTTGTAGAGTGTGGAGGGGCCCCCGCAATACTCGGCGCATTGACGGATATCACCGAGAGACGCAAAACCCGGCTCGAACTGCAACGGATCAAGGAACGTCTCGAAAGCATCATCCAATCTATGACGGAAGTCGTGGTCTCACTTTCGCCCAGGGATTTCTCTATTCTTGCCATAAACCCTGCGGCTGAAGCCCTTTACGGGATACCGGTCAGGGATTTTGTGAGTGGGGAGCACCATATCCTGGAATTCGTTCATTCCAGTGATGTCGACCGGGTAAATCGATTTTTCAGGAATCTGCCTGAAGCCGAGTTCGATGAACTGCAGTACAGGATCATCAGCAGAAACAGACAGGTCAAATGGGTCGTCGATGAAGGCCATGTCGTTTACTCGGACAAAGGGACCATACGACGCATCGACCATGTCATCAGGGATATCACCGACGAAAAAAAAGCAATTGATGCCCTCAGGCTGAGCGAAGAAAAATACAGGGATTTTTTTGAATCGACTACCGATATGGCCTTTACCATCACGCCGGAAGGGGATTTCATTGAGATAAACGAAGCGGGTCTGAAGCTCCTCGGTCTTGAAAACATGGAAGAGGCGTATGAAACCAACATCAAAAATTTCTATGTGGATGTCTCCGAGCGAGAGGAACTCGTCAGAGAAATATACGGGAAAGGCCATGTCGAAGGCCATCAGGTGAAATTCAAGAACAAGGCCGGAGATATCATCGAGGTGGCGGTCACAGCGCGTGCGAAAATCGATGAATCGGGGCGACATATCTACCATGAGGGCATCGTGCACAATGTGACGAAAGCGTTGGAGGATCAGAGGAACAGGGTGCTCCGCAACGCTGCGGGAGGCATGTGCCATCACCTCAATACGCATCTCATGCAGCTGTACGGCTCGAACGATGCGCTCCGTGAAGAGATCGAATCCCTGGACGTGCTCATCGAGAGGCTTGCCGAAGGGGAAAATCCTCAAATGGTTGTCAGACTGATGAAGGGGATCATGAAGGATATCCACCGATACAGCAAGGGTATAGACGGCGCCTATAAGAAAATCTCGGAAGTGACCACAGCGTTCAACAAGGCCTTCCGCTATAAGGAAGAAACCTATCTGACCAGTACGATCCTCGATATCTTCAAGGCATACGGATACGAAGAAGATGGTTCAAAGTGATGTTTGCGGTCCCTTCACCCCCCTTTGTAAAAAGGGGGGTGAAGCATGATCTTGTTTTGGAGCGGTCCAACCCCTTATCCCGGGGCCTAGACGACTCCCTTCTCCTTCAACGCATTCAATTTCGTATTACCTATTCCCAGATATTTCTGATAAATGAATTCATTGTCGGCTCCAATGGGCCGGCATACCCACTTGATTCGACCCGGAGTCTTGGACATGGCTTTCAACGACGAGTTCTGGACCAGAACCTCGCCGTAGTAGGGGTCATGTGTGGTCAGAAAAGTCTTTCTGCACTCCCAGTGTTCCCTTTCCAATACTTCCTTGGGGGATTCCATCCTGCCTGTAGCGACCGTACCTTTCCTGTCCGGTCTCTTCATGTATGACGTTATGATTCTCATCATCTCATCGGTCGTGTAATTTTTGGTGAATTTCTCGATTTCGTGCTGAATCTTGGGCTGATTCTCCGGATTCAGCCGGTCTTTGATGGTGGGAAACTGTTCCTGCAGGCCCGGGCGATCCATGATTTCACACAGAGCGGCCCAGTTCGGGTCGGTGAAGCCGGAGATGAAGGTATACCCGTCTTTGCATTCGACGTAGGTATAGGGAAATACGGCATAGTCGTAGTTGCCGGCTCTCGGCATCTGCTTTTGCGCCATATGGTAATATTGCATGACATAATTGGACATGGAAAGCATTCCCTCAGAAGGGGAGCAATCCACCATTTGTCCCTTGCCCGTGCGTCTCTTGTGGAACATGGCCAAGAGGATACCGAAGCCAGCCCAGCCTCCACCGGCATACCAGCCCATCCAGTTGCCCTGTTTGAGGGGTCTTTTGTACGCATCGGGCACTTCCGGGTCGAGATCCGGTTCGCCCGTGATGGACATGATGATACCGCGTGCCTGATTGGTGATGTCATAGTCCGGCTGATTGCCGTACTTTTCAACGTCTTTTCCGAACTGTCCATAAACGTAGATGGGGCAGTAGATCAATCCTGGATTTGTCTCTCGAAGTTGCCGGTACCCGATGCCCAATCCATCCAGGTAACCGGGTTTGAATGTCTCGATGAGAACGTCGGCTTTATTGGCCAGTTTACGGAAGATTTCCTTTCCCTCTTCCGTATTGAGGTCAAGGGTGACATGAAACTTGTTTCTTCCTTCCACCATATACCCCAGGCCCGTATCCTTGATCATCATGCCGTAAGGGGTCATTTTTCTGGCTATATCACCGCCGGGGGGTTCGATGCGAATGACTTCTGCTCCCAACTCTGAAAGCATGGATGAGGCAAAGAGTCCGGCAAAGCTGCCGTAGCTCGCATCGATAACAAGCATGTCATCCAGGGCTTCCGGTTTATGAAAGATATCTTCGGGGTTCGTTGCATCATGAGCCCACCTGGCATATTCTTCGCTCGCCGCCATACCGATGATTTTTTCGTCTTCCATATCCATATCTTTTTCTCTCCTAACGAGTTTTAGCCAAGCTTGATGCCCTTTTTACCATCCCAGTCTGGTGGAGGACAGTGCGAACGGATTTTAGGATTCCACTTGAAAATGACCCCTTCCTCCTCGAGACTCTTGATCTTGTCCGTAGTGAATCCCAAAAGTGTTTTCAACACGTAGTCGTTGTCGAAGCCCAGCGGACGGCAACTCCATTTGACTTTGCTCGGTGTTTCACTCAACCTGGGAGGATAACAATCTTGAACCATATCTCCATATAATGGGTCATCGTATTGCTGTATGGTTCCCCGTTCCCTGAAGTGTTCGCTGTGATAGGCGTCTTTTGCTTCCAAAACCCTGGTGGCGGCAAAACCATATTGGTTGCCGAGGGCTTCCACTTCTTCGACCTTTTTGGTCTTTACCCATGCGGCGATGGTGCTGAGCAGTTCCCTGGCGTTTTCATCCCTCAGCCGATCCAGAGGTTCAGCGTATTTTTCGAAAAGAGCCGTATTGCCCATGGCCTGGCAAAGGCCTTGAAATTCATCCTTACTGAAAGCTGCAACAGCTACCCAGCCGTCACTGCAGTCAAAGAGATCCGACGGGCAGATGGCAAGATCTCTATTTCCCGACCGCTTCCTGTTCTCCCCCGTCATTGACGTGTAAAGCCAGGTCCAGTCGAGGAACCGGATGACATTTTCCACCTGCAGGTAATCGATGAACTGACCCTCACCCGTCCTTTCCCTGTAATTCAATGCAGCTATGATGGCGGCAGCGCACATGAGGCCTGTAATCCAGTCGGCAATCCAGACACCGGATTTGATGGGGCCGCGGTCTTCAAAACCCGTAATGGGGGAGAGGGCTCCCATGCTCTGGGCCACCGCGTCGTAAGAAGCGCGTCCGGTCCAGGGGCCCCAGCTTCCGTAGCCTGAAACGTGAAGCTGAATGATCCTGGGATTGACTTTTTTTAAGTCCTGATAGGCGATTCCCCATTCGGCCATTCTGCCCGGCGTGAGGTTATCGACCACGACATCCGCCTTTTTGACAAGATCCAGGAAAATCTCTTTGGCTTTGGGATTTCCCATGTGCATGCCCACCCAGTATTTGTTGTGGTTCTCGATTTCCAGCCCGGGAGACATGTTTTTCCAGAAGAATGCATAAGGGGTCACAAAACGCATCTGGTCGCCCCTCTGCCCTTCAAACTTGATCACCTCAGCCCCGAATTCAGCCAGATAGTCGCAGGCTGCCGGTCCCAAAACCACATAGCATACTTCCAGAACCCGTATGCCCTTGAGTGGCTCAGGTTTTTCGAAAAGGTGTTCGACATTGAACATTTGTTTCAAAAAGTCCTGGTAAGATCCTCCCTCGTTCATGCACTGAGCTCCTCTAAATGGTGGACATTTGAATTTGCTCTTATGAGCCTCTTCCCGCCAGTTTTGTGTCCATCCATAAGGCTTGCAGCACAACACCCCTTTCCGAAAAACCTCCCTCACCCCTTTGGGCAAAGCGATGGGGGAAGAGTTCCGAGTGGGTGCTAAGAGCCTATCCGAAAACATTCCTTGGCAGCGGACACCCCCCTTCAATTCCCCCCCTCGAGGGGGGACCAAGGAGGGTGTCGCAAAGTCCACAGGGGGTTTTCGGATAGGTGCTAAGTATAGGCCCTACAAAAGAAAGTGAACAATTTCCCATCCATCATTTCCGCCTAAAGCATGCGGGAATGACGGATGGGATCTTGTGCACCCGTTTATGTGGGCATGTACTTAGAGATTTTGCTCTCACAGCTTTCAGATGAAAACAAATCGGTTTTCACTTCAGCTCTGTGCCGCTTTGACAAGGGCCTTATCGCAAAGTGTAGGATTTGAATTGGAGTTGCATCAATGAAGAAAGATTCGCATCTTGTGCTCTGATCGGGAACTTGAGTTCAGCATTGAGTCAGCCATTGCTTTTGTTGCCAAGGCTATTTCGTTAGTATTGAAGTGAAGCCTTACGGATTGTGGCACTCCCGCCTCAACTGAGGCGCTTGGCACTATTGATGACAACCGGTGTTGCAGGGACATCCTGATGATATCCGAAAGAAGTGGTAGCAACCTTTCTGATTTTATCCACGACATCCATGCCGTCAATCACTTCCCCGAATACGGCATAGCCAAAACCCATGGGGGTTGCGTTCTTGTGGTTGAGGAAGTCGTTGTTCACGGTATTGATGAAAAATTGGCAGGTAGCGCTATGGACCTGGTTTGTTCTAGCCATGGCAATGGTGCCGCGGTTGTTCTTGAGTTCGGGATTGGCTTCGTTCTTGATAGGGGGGTGGGTTGGCTTTTCCTTCATATCGGGAGTGAGTCCTCCTCCCTGGATCATGAATTCGGAGATAACCCGGTGAAAGATGGTACCATCATAGAAACCTTCATCGACATACTTCAAGAAGTTTTCTACGGTAACAGGAGCCTTGTCAGCCCAGAGCTCTATTTTGATCGTACCTTCTGATGTCTCCATTACCACGACGGGATTCGATTCTGAAGTCTTCATTTTTCTCCTTAGATTGTGAAATCTATTTGGGGGCAGTGTATCAAGCCCCACATGGCGAGTACTGGAGATGATACTCGTTATGAGGCCCCGCTGCAAGTTTTTTCCCTGCTGGAATGCGGGTTAGTGTACGAAATGGGCAAAATCGTACCGCACCTTTATCCTATTTTGAGCTTTCTTCCTCCAGGATTTCTCCCAGGGCATAGGCTACATCACCCACGAGCTGGATGCAGTGTTTTCTCCGGCTCTCGGAGTTGCTGTAGAATTCTTTGACTGCGTTGCGATCGTGCCAATCCACCCTTGCAATATCGCTGCAATTGACACCTCCGAAGGGCTGGGTGATTTCCTCGAATTTCCTGGTGAGTTTGCGGCTCAGAAACCACATGCGTGGATCTTCTTTCTCATTCAGGTTTCCCCGGCTGTAAAGGCTTGAAATCAAAGCCACTCCTCCTAGCAAGGCGCCGCAGACCCTGCCGGAACTGGCGATGCCGCCGCCAAAGGATCCCATACATTTGATCTGGTCCTCATTCACACTATTCATTTTTTCCTGGCCGACGGCTATTACCGCCTGGCTGCAGTGAAACCTTTTCTTGAAAAGGTCCATAGCCTTTTGTCTCATTTCTTCAGGACTCATCATAAACCTCCAAAATCACTTTTCTCTTCGGGAGAGATGCTCAATAGCTGTTTCGGGCTCCATCTTCAAACCCGTCATCGATCGACGGGAAGTATCCGGATGGCAACCGTTCACCGCAGAAAGCGAAGAGAATGCAGAGAATAAGGAAAATTCAAAAACTAGCTGTTTTCTCCGCTCTGCGATATCTGCGCAATCTGCGGATATGCAAATGGGTATGAACGGTTGCTCCGAATTCAACCTGAACACTGAAAAGCGGATTTTCTCCCGGCCTTTTGGCAATTTCATACACTGTGTTTCCGGAAAGCGCGAAAGCCCGCGAATTGTGTACGAAGCAGGGAAAAAAGTCAAAAAAATCCTGGAGGGATGTTCCATAGTCTTCATTCATTTCCGCCTGTTTTCCTGGAAAGATTGATTTCCTTTGGGGATAAATTCCTTTCGAATAGCCGGGAGCCGCAGAGTGAAGCTCGTTCCCTTTCCCGGAACGCTCTCCACTTCGATATCACCTCCGTGAGCCTCCATGAGTTTATGCACATTGGCAAGCCCCAATCCCACACCACGTGGCTTGGTTGTATAGTATGGGTCAAAGATATGAGGGAGGTCCTCGGAAGAGATTCCCATTCCGGAGTCGGAAATTTTGAAGACAGCCTGATCCGCCTCCCTGTATACCCGTATTTGGAGGGTGCCGCCATTTTCCATGGACTGCAACGCATTGAGATAAAGATTGAGAAGAACTTGTGAAAAACGGTCCGGATCCACTTCCACCTGCAGATCTTCAGGATTGATAAGGGATTGGACTTCCACTCCCTGATGCGATGCATCCATTTCCACCAAACGAGAAGTGTGCTGGATCAGTTCAGAGCAGAGACAGACCCTTTTTTGGAGTTCCGTCGGTCGTGCGAAGTCCAGCAATTCCGAGACAACCCGGTTGAGTCGTTCCACTTCCTGGCTCATGACTTCCGCAATTTTTCGAGCCCGGTCGTCATCCTTCAGTCGCCCCCCCAATATGGTGGCAAAGCCTTTGATGGAGCTCAACGGATTTCGTATCTCGTGGGCGACTCCAGCAGCCAGACGCCCCAATGCAGCCAGGCGCTCGCTCCGGTGAAGCTGCTCCTCCAGTTGCTTGATATTGGTCATGTCCGTAAAAAGAAAGACGTATCCGGAGATTCTTTCTTCGCCGTCCCGAATGACGGCAGCGTTCACGAGGAGTGGAACACGGTTCGTTCCGTCCGTCGAATACAGAACATCCTGTTCCACTACTTTCTCTTCATTTTCGAGTTGCTTTGCTATGGAGCGAAAACAGGGAAAGGCGTAGATATTTGCATTGATTAAAGGTGACTTCAAAATCTGGAGAGCCGCTGCATTGGTCCTTTGGATTTGCCCTCTTTTGTCCGTGGCCATCAGTCCCACAGGCATCTGATTGACCAGGGTGGAGGTGAAGGCCTCGACGTCCCGAAGGCACTTGCGGGCATCCCGGTAATGCTGAGCCCAGACCAAAGAGATGATCCCCGCGGCCCCTACCAGAAACATGAGTCCGAAAAGCAGCACGGTTTGCTGCAGATCCTGGCGCTGAACTGCTTCAAAAGGAGAAGGATCAAGCCCCAGTACCACGTAAAAGTCGTCGTTGCCGCAAGCTCCCTCTTCCTGCGGAAAGGGACAGTTCATCCCGTGCGAACCTCTGCCTCTCTTCTTGAACCAGGGTTTATAGGAACGAACGACTTCAAAGGATTTCTCCGGTGTGTCCAGGAAGCGGTAAGAAATCTGATCGCCTTGAGGAATGTTTACGAGCATTCTTTGGCCGATTTTATAAGCCTCGTTGTGCGCCACGATGCGCCCGGTTGCAGTGACGATGGCCGCAGAGAGGATTTCAGGCTGCTGTGCGGTTTCTTCCAGGAGAAGCTGCAGCTGGTTCTGTCCCCATCCCATCCCCATCATTCCGGTTCGGCTGCTCGCCTCCAGGGAATTGGCAAGAAGATTCGCTTCAGAAAGGAGCGCTCTCAGCATGAATTCCCGTTCCCGGTTTATATTCTTTGCAGCCAAAAAGAAAAGGATGGCCGCAAGAATGCCTACGGAGCCGATGATCATCCAGGGCGAAAACCATGCCCACTGGTTGGGTTGTGAAGGTCGTGAAACCATTTTATGAACTCCTTCGAAGGTGCGCCACTCCGAACAAAGATATGATGATTACATTTCATTTCGCATATTTCACGCGAAAAGGAAAATGCGGTATGTTTAACGATCTGCATGTTCGCTCGATTGCCATTGACAATCAAAGCAAGTATTCTAGATTTGAAAATCCAATGAATTCTCTATTTATTTTCTCTTCGACTCAACGGAGGATTTCCAGTGAAAAAGACGGCGAAGTGTTTGATTGTGCTTGTGACGATGCTTTTGTTTTTGGCGGGATGTGACTCTTTCTTATCGACACCGATCGGAAAAATCCTTGAAAATCCAAGAAAGTATGCGGATCGTTCCGTCACGATATCCGGGGAGGTTACGGAAGTTTTCAGCCTGATGGTGGTGCGTTATTTCGTCATCAAGGACAAAACCGGGCAAATTGCTGTGGTTACAGATAAACCTCTGCCGCGAAAAGGTACCGAGATCACGGTCCACGGCATGGTGAAGGAGGCCTTTTCAATGGGCGATCAACAATTGCTGGTTCTAGTAGAGGACAGTGGCAAGAAAGAGTAAACAAGTAAACAGACCTTAGCCCCCGCTCTTAGAGGCTGTCTGAAAATTCCTCTGCTTGGGAGCCGAACCTGCTTCGATTCCCCCCTTGAGGGGGGAATTTTCAGACATCTTCTTAGGTTCACCTTTGCCTGGGGAGGGGCGGGGCTACTCCGATGTGCGTTTCATCCTTTTGGTTCAAGAGGGTTTTTGAGATACCGGTAATAACTCTCGTACTGGTAAATGGCAGCCAGGGGGTTATGGCCCATCAGGCGGTCTTTCACGGCGAGTACGGTACAGGGAGCTTCGGCATACTTGAAAAACAATGAATCATGCCCAACGCACAATCCGAGCAGAACGTTGAAGTCTGACTGATGGTGGTTGACGACAAGGGCCTGGAGAACAGGATTACACATGGATTCAAAACTGTTCGATACAATTTGCTGCTCTTTTGTGATTTGGAGCACCTCCTTGGATACCCTGCCCACTTTACACACCACGGAGATCACCTCAAATCCTTGATTCTTCAAAATTTCATGCACAACGGCCGCTTCACGGCGCAAACCCACACAAAACACCAGTCCGATCCGCTTGTATTTCATTTTATTTGCAAATTCAATAACTTCTACGATGCGCGGCTTGATCGGCCGCACCATACTGTAGCCCTTTTCACGGTTTCCATACCCTTCAGCCTCCTGAATGGAAGCCTGCCTGGCGAACTCGAAAACCTCCGGCGATTGAATTTCTTCCACAGCTTTTTTCACCAAATCCCGATGACGCAGTGAAGGGCAATTTTCAGGGGCTTTGCCATTTTCTTTGCGGCAAAATCTTTCGGACCAATCGTAAGGGCACTCTGCACACTGGGGGTGTTTGTCTTGCATTCCTTGATTCCTCATTTCATTCTTAGGGTGAATGGTTTTTGATACCTGTGAACGGGAACCGTTAGCGGGCTCCCATTCATCGGGTCAGCACAAATGTTTTGTGCTCCTGGCGGTGGAGTTTCTCCCAATATCTCGAGAGAAGTGTAAAAACTCACGGCCGTATTATATATCTTTTCACCAAAGGCGGTTGTGTCGTCATGAAATATTTCATCGAAGCCAGGGGCGATTTCTTGACCCGAATGGAGGATTATCCTTGATCTATCCAGTTTTGATGACTGTGCCGAGTATGTTTTCCGGCTGCAGCACCCGAAAGCCTCTGGGAGCCGTGGTCTTTGGCAGGTATTCTTCGGGAAGGGCGGCCAGGTTTCCATCGCGAATTGCAGAGTAGGTGGGCGACAGGATTTCAACCCCCGCCGCATTGAATTTATCCTGAATGTTCTGGTGTAGTTCCGATTGTGTTTTAGCGAGTCTGTTGATCACCTTGGTATATGCATTCAATTCGTAAGTTACGGAAAAGTCGTTCAGGCTGGTTTGAAGAACAAAGGGGGGCGGGTCTTCAGAGACATCCTGGGTGGATAGGGCCGCGTCGGTCAGGAGTTGATGAACCGTCCTCCAGGGGACATCGTAGCCGATGGTGACGGTGGTAGAGAGAATCAGGCCCATCTGTTCCGCCATGGCGCTGAAGTTTATGATATGGCAGCCAAGCACCATGGAATTGGGAATAGTGACCTCCACATTCTTGATGGTGCGCAGACGAGTGATGAGAAGTGTCTTTTCGATCACGTCCCCGACCGTGTCGGCGATTTTCACGCGATCTCCTATTTTGAAAGGGCGCATGTAGATGAGGGACGCACCGGCGACAATGTTGGCGACAGCAGCCGTGGAGCCCAGAGACAAAAGTACACCCAAAAAAATCGATATCCCCTGAAAGGCCGGACTGCCAAAGCCCGGAAGATAAGGCGAAATGACGACAATGGTGAGGATAATGATCAGGAATCGTAAAAGCTTATAGGTGGGTTCCGCCCATTCCGGGTAAAAACCGGCAAGCCTTACGTTGTTTCTTCGAATTTCCGTGAAGACCATTCTGAAAAATTTTATGAGATAGCGTGCCAGCAGAGAAATGAACGCGATGATGATCAGATTGGGAATGAAGGCGAGCAATCCATGAAAAATATTGGAGATGGGGGCGATGATGTAATACAGGTAGGTGAGCACGATCCCTCGCGTCTGGGGGAAAAAGCTCAAAACGAGAGGGATAAAAATATAGACGGTCAGAGCAATGATCAAAAGCCGTAACGCATTCAAGAGTCGCTTCAATATATTGGAAAGGCGGTCTGCGGAGATAAGTTCAAGGTTTTGGATTTTGAACGGCGGGAGGCATGTGCCGACACATGATTCGAGTTTTTTCAAAGCCTTTTGAAAAAGCTTGTTGATGAACTTTATGATGAGAAGAAGGAGGATGAGGGTGAGGAGAGTGAGCAGGAGCCTCATGAAGACTCCTTCCGAACTCGATCCCCTGAATATGATTTGAATAACGGTCTGAATTTTTTCCATTCGTCTCTTCTCCTCAGCCCTCTCGATAAGAACTGCGCGGTGTCATGTACCGAATATCCGAACTACATTTCCACTTTTTTCCATGTCTTGTCGGGATCGAATTTTTCCATGGCCCCTGCCAGGGAATCTGTCTTGGGACCCAGGTCCTTTTGGTACACAATGCCATCGTGGTTGACGATAAAAGTCATGACCCCGGACGATCCATATTGGGCCGGATAAGCGACGAGTGCAAATCCACCGATCATCTTCCCTTGGACCACATAGTCGCATGCACCGTCCGGTGCATGGGGGCCCTGAGCCGTGAGGATCTTGTAAAGATATCCATAATAGGGTGTGGGATCTTCGTTTGATTGCTTATCGGAATAGCCTTCATTCCTGGCCTTTGCCATAAGAGGACCAAGGGGGCTCGGTTCTTCACCTTCCTGAGTTTCCCAGTACAGACCGTCCTTCTTGCCTTCTTCACTCATGAGTTTCATGGCATAGTCCATCGTTCCGTCCCCATTGGCGTCCTTTTCCGAATATTCGCGCTGAGCTTCAACATATGCCAGACAGACCTGGATGGCGCTCAATTCATTCTTTCCGATTCTCCGGTTGAGCAGTTCCTCTTTGCCCTCTTTAATATCAAAACGCCATGATTTCCCTTCCTTCACGATGGGGATGGGAAGCGGCCAGTCTTCGTTACCCACCTGAAGGACCACCCTTTTGTCGCTTTCATGCAAGAGCAGATTTTTTTCCGTATACATTTTCAGGAAATGCTCCCGCCCGCTCTCATCTGCCACCTCATCACCCGATGAGATGATTTGTTCTCCCTCTGGTCCGAAGATTGTGAGAAGCTTATTTTCGTCATTTTCCTGCAACGCACTTACCATGGCCGCCACAGCCTCTTCAGGCGATGAAAATTGGGCTGGCTTTGCCTTTGCTGCCAGGGCATTGTTTGCCAACAGGCTAAAAGCCACTCCCACCGTGACAAAAAGGAACGAAGCAAAATGCCTCCTGGAATTCTTTCTTCTATTTTGTGCGAAGAAAAACATCGTTTCTACCTCCAAAACAAGAATCTCGAAGATTTTCCACCATACAGGAGCCCGTCGGCGACCGTTGCATCAAAGTGAATGGATTCATTACCGGCGTCCTCTTCCTGCACGGCCTCCACCACCGCCAAATCTTCCTGTGGACATTTGTTGCCGGCTCGATCTGCCGCGGTCGGCCTGCATCCGAATTTCGCTGCCGCGCCCCATTCCTTCAAAAGCGCTCGATCTCCCGCGCTGTTCGAACCTCTGGCCCTGGAATTGTTGAGTCCGCCTCATATCTCCAGTACGTCTCAGTTGTTGTGAGGATCGGGTTTCTCTGCGTTGCTCGAAACCCCTTCGTGTAGAATCGGGAGGCCGGTTGATGCGGGGGGCACCTTCGGGGCGTACCGGAGCTTTGGATGGTCTGCGTTGTATCGTATCCCTCTGGTGGATTGAATCCCCATACCGCCTTTCGGTTCCTCTCCAGTCGTAGCCACGATAGTCGCGCCTGCCGTCGAAGCTTCTCACACCTCTCCGCCCATAGCGCTCCCTGTTGTATGCGTCCCGATAAGCCACACCCTTACGATGCCGCGCATCATGCTGCCATCTGACGGTATTGATGCCTCGGGTTCTGTAATCCCATCGATGCATATTGATATGGCGGTTTATATTGACATGCACATCATGTGAGCGCCAGCCCCAGTAACCCCATCCGTGGTCCCAGTAGCTTCCCACGGCAACACCGGCGGCGAACGAAATCAGTCCTGTGGCTATAATGGCTCCCGCTGGATAATAGGGGTAAACCACTGCCGGAGGATATGAGGGATACCACCAGGATCCGTAAACCACTGCCGGGTCGTATGTAGGGACGTAGATGACTTCAGGATTGGCCGGTTCGATCCGAATGATCTTTTCTTCCACAATGACTTTCTGCTGATCGGTCGATTTCAGGTTCCCCTGGTCGGCCGCCCTGGCCCGCAATTTCTGGACCGTGTCCATGACATCCGCTTCTTGAGCCAGGAAGGCATCCCCCAGATCTTGTGTCCAGTCCAGTTGGTCGCTCATCATGCTGAGGATTTCCGGGAATTGCACGAGGGCCTTCACGCTCGGATCCCAGTCCATTTTCTCGGCTGCGTCAAGGAGTTTCTGGCCTTTTAGATTCTTGTTTGCCCTGACCCACCGGTCCGCCTGGACCACCTCGATAGGGTAGGTGGCGGCCATGAGGATTTGTGCAAGCAAATTATCCGGGTAGAGGGCGATGGGCGCCAGCATCTGGTCCAGTTGTTCCTGGTTGAATACCGGCGTTGCCTCGGAGTTTTGCCCCATAGTCCCGGAGGGCGCAGCCAGCATCAAGGCAAGGAATCCTATGAG
This sequence comes from Desulforhabdus amnigena, assembly GCF_027925305.1. Lineage (NCBI taxonomy): Bacteria > Pseudomonadati > Thermodesulfobacteriota > Syntrophobacteria > Syntrophobacterales > Syntrophobacteraceae > Desulforhabdus > Desulforhabdus amnigena. The sequence continues at coordinate 678,954 of NZ_BSDR01000001.1, forward strand.
AAGTTTCATAGGTACAGTTTTTTTATTCATGGTTTTATCTCCTTGGCTTTGGGAGGGTCAGGAAGTCCACGAATCCGGCGCCTGCGGGATCGGGCAGATTCTCGGTATTTATCGAAGTCGAGTTTTGCGGCCGCTTTCTGATGTATATATCTTTTCGATGAATATAAGTCACTGTGTTTTCGGTATTTATTAAGATAAAGCCTGTCGAAGGCTTGCGCTCATCTTTTTCAACAAAACACAGCTCTCATACGCACTACGCAATCCACCGCGCAGATCATTTTGAAGTGAATCGCTTTTGAAATCCCCATTTACCTGGGAGGCACAGAGATCACAGAGGAATTTCATAAGAATTATAAAATATTCTCCGTGTCTCCGCAGTGAATAACGGGATATTGGAATCCGCCAACTCCCCAAAGCGCAAGATGGCTGCCTCAAGTTCCGCGGGATGGGATTGACGGTCATGGGCATTGACGGTATGCTTCCGGAAATTCTCTCAGGAAAGCTGAAAGCCATGGAAAATGGAGGAGCCATGTTCGATCTTCGATTCTCTCGTTTGTTTCTGTTCTGCCTTATGCTCTTTTTTCTTTCCCCTCCGGTTTGGGCTGAGAAGGGGCCTGACCGTTTTTTTCTCATGGGGGATGGCAGCATTCATATCAAGAACGTGCGTAGTGGGCAGGATGCCTCCATCACGCTCCTCACTCCGGATGGGGACCTGAATGAGGAAGGCTTCAACAAGGTCGATGAGCTTTTCGGTTTCCCGACCTGGGAAAAGGAGGAACACATCTCTCCGAGGCTGATTTTCATGCTCGATTATTTTTCCGACCTGGTTGCCCCCGGGAAGGTGATCCAGCTGGAATCCGGCTACCGCAGCCCGGAATACAACTCCAGCCTTCGGAATTCAGGAGGAAATGTCGCCAAGACGAGCCAGCACATAGACGGCATGGCGCTCGATTTCAGCATAGAAGGCGTGAACGGCAAGGAACTGTGGGAGATCATCCGGAGCAGAAATTGCTGCGGTGTCGGACATTACGGAGGATCGAGCATCCACCTGGATTCAGCGAGGCCCCGGTTCTGGGAGGCAGCAACCTCGAAAGTGAAAACGGGCGAGAGCGACTACAACCGAAGGATTTATGTCTCTTCGGATTATGACCGATATCGGCCCGGCGACGCAGTGCGGCTTTCATTTTCCTCGGTCAGTGTTTTCGGCTTTGGGATCGGACGTACCGTTTCCTTCGTAAATGATTCCGAAGGATCCCATACCGTCGCGGCGGCTCAGATCCGGAACCAGGAGGATGACGACTGCATTCTGATAAAAGACAGGAAGGCTTCCCGCTTCATTCATCTCTCCGTACCACCGGCATTGCGTGAGGGTAAGTACAGGATGAAAGTCGATTTTTGCCGGCGGCCTTTCGAGCAGATGCCGGAATGGACGCTTTCCAACGAGATCGAAATCAGTAAGAGTGGACCTTGAGCCTTTGTCATCAGGAATTGACAAGGAACAACCTGTTTGCTTTAAATGCTTGGCTTCCGGATTTTCGTGAAGACTGAAATCCATAGAAAACCAATAGGACATTGATTGCCCTCCCTCATATTCCGAGGGCATCAAATCCACTCCCGCCTCGAGCGTATTCTCCCCAGTGACGGTAAAGAAGGCATTTTTGCACCTCGACCATGCGGATAGCCTGTTGAAAATATAGTAAAACCAGGCCAATCCACGATGCGACAAATTTTGCGAAAGTCCCCCCTTGACATTTTCGAACATCGGATTAAAAAAATAGCGTGTTAGCACTCTCATTCAGAGAGTGCCAAAAATGTTTTGGTCCAAGGTTGTGATCCATTCTAATTCCCAAATAAGCATCGTGGCATGACGCAATGCCCAAAGGAGTGATGGTATGAAACTTAAGCCATTGCATGATCGGATTGTCGTGAAGCGCATGGAGGAAGAGGAAAAGACCGCTGGAGGGATCATTATACCCGACACTGCGAAGGAAAAGCCCCAACAGGGGAAAGTGATGGCGGTGGGTGAGGGCAAGTTCACGGAAAACGGCAACCGGACTCCTCTCAGCGTGAAGGAAGGCGACCGCATCCTCTTTGGCAAGTATGCGGGAACCGAAATCAAGGTCGAGGGTGAAGAGTTCCTCATCATGCGCGAGGACGATGTGCTGGCCATTGTGCAGTAGGCTCAAAGAAACTGAAATCGAGTAGTCAGGAGGAAGGATCATATGGCTGCAAAGGAAATCAAGTATTATGCCGAAGCCAGGGACAGGATCATGAACGGTGTCAACATCCTCGCCGATGCGGTCAAGGTCACCCTGGGACCCAAGGGCCGCAACGTGGTCATCGAAAAGAGCTTCGGCTCGCCCCTTGTTACGAAGGACGGCGTTACGGTAGCCAAGGAAATCGAACTGGCCGACAAGTTCGAGAACATGGGGGCCCAGATGGTCAAAGAGGTGGCCAGCAAAACCTCGGACGTGGCGGGCGACGGGACCACGACAGCAACCATCCTTGCCCAGGCCATCTACCGTGAAGGCTCCAAGTTGGTCGCCGCGGGACACAACCCCATGGCCTTGAAGCGCGGTATCGAAAAGGCCGTGGATGCCTCCGTTAAAGAGTTGAAAAACATCAGTAAGCCCATCAAGGACCAGAGGGAAATCTCTCAAGTGGGCACCATCAGCGCCAACAACGATTCCACCATCGGCGGGATCATCGCCGAAGCCATGAGCAAGGTGGGAAAAGAGGGCGTCATAACGGTTGAAGAGGCCAAGAGCATGGAGACTACTCTTGAGGTAGTCGAAGGCATGCAGTTCGACCGCGGCTACATCTCTCCGTATTTTGTGACCGACCCAGAGCGCATGGAAGCGGTTCTCGAAGAGCCTTATATCCTTACTTACGAAAAGAAGATAAGCAACATGAAGGACCTGCTTCCCATCCTGGAGCAGATCGCCAAGATGGGCAAGCCGCTTATCATCATTGCAGAGGATGTGGAGGGCGAAGCCCTGGCAACCCTGGTCGTGAACAAGCTGCGGGGTACATTGAAAGTGTGTGCCGTCAAAGCACCAGGCTTCGGCGACAGGCGCAAAGCCATGCTCCAGGATATCGCCATCCTCACGGGCGGCCAATTGATTTCTGAAGACATCGGAGTCAAGCTCGAGAACATTACTCTGAACGATCTCGGCCAGTGCAAGACCATCAGGGTGGACAAGGAGAATACCACTATTGTGGATGGCGCCGGAAGCCGTGAAGCCATCGAAGGTCGCATCAAACAGATCCGGGCTCAAATCGAAGAGACCACGAGTGATTACGACCGCGAGAAGCTTCAGGAGCGCTTGGCAAAAATCGTTGGCGGCGTCGCGGTGATCAAGGTCGGAGCCGCCACTGAGGTAGAGATGAAGGAAAAGAAGGCCCGTGTCGAAGACGCTTTGAACGCGACCCGTGCGGCCGTCGAGGAGGGTATCGTTCCCGGAGGCGGTGTGGCGCTCCTTCGCTGCATTCCCGTTCTGGATAAAATAGGGGCCACGGGGGAGGAGGCCTTTGGTGTCAAGATCGTGAAGCGCGCTCTCGAAGAACCCGTGCGCCAGATCGCCAACAATGCCGGCCTTGAGGGCTCTGTTGTGGTCGAGCGGGTCAGGAGCGGAAACGGCGCTTTCGGCTTCAACGCCGAAACGGAAACATACGGCGATCTCGTCGAAGCGGGAGTCATCGATCCGACCAAGGTAGTACGCTTCGCTCTGCAGAATGCATCCAGCGTGGCTGCCCTGATGCTCACTACGGAGGCCATGGTCGCCGAAAAGCCTAAGAAGAAAGAACCTATGCATCCTATGCCCGGCGGCGGCATGGAAGACATGTACTAACAGCCTATCCGGAAACCTCCCTTGACCTTTTGGGGGTCAGGGAGGGGTAAAGCTCCTTGAAACAGTCATATACCTTTCAAGAACGGAGTTGAGGATCGGGTTCCGACACCTCGGACTGAATTCGGAAAGGAGGCAAATGTCATGGATCTGAAAAAGCTTGCACCCTGGAACTGGTTCAGGAAGGAAGAGGAGGAACAGCCCATATCACTTCCTGTGCAGCGTCATGGCCAGCTGCGCTCTTACAGTCCCATTGCGCAGTTTCACCAGGAAATCGATCGGATGTTCGACAACTTCTTCCGTGGATTCAGTTTCCCTTCCATTGGTTTTGGCAGAGAACATGCCCCGCTGGTTCAAAGCGAGTGGTTCAAGCCCATGCTGGATGTCGCGGCTGGCGACAAGGAATATACGATCTCTGTCGAACTGCCCGGAGTGGATGAAAAGGACGTTCAGCTGGAGCTTTCGGAGGACACCCTGGTGATCAAAGGCGAAAAGAAACAGGAAAGGGAGGAAAAAGACAAGAACTACTACCGGATGGAGCGCTCTTACGGTTCCTTCCAAAGGGTACTGTCTCTGCCTGAAGATGCAGACCAGGATGGCATTGGTGCCGAATACAGGAACGGTATCTTGAAGGTCACAATCCCCCGCAAGGTAGGGCCGAAGAAAGAATCCAGGCAGATCACCATCAAGACCGGATGACTCTCTACGCACCTGGACAGTGGGGTAAAAGCGATTTGACGATCGGTTCGGTGATTTCCTGATTGAAATCACCAATCACACAAAGAACTCGATGACATAGAAAATAGATCTCCGGGAGGCTCTTTTCATCGTGCAGGACGCCGCCTCCCGGAATGACAATTTATATGAAACGGGTGTGGTTCTCTTGGAACGACGGTCAAGTCCGGAAATCAGTGAGGGAAAGTCCAGGCTTATGGAGGCCAATGGAACGACTTGAATCATTTGGGTAATCCAAAAGACGCCTCCAATCCCACGCTCATTACAAGGCCTTTTTCAGAATCCAGGTTAAACGGACATCCCGTTTCCTCAATATTATTCCAATACGTGAATATTTTTTCTTTTACAAATCGCTTTGAGAACATCGGGCCAGACCGTAGTGCTTACCTCTCCAATGTGAGCGGTTCTTAACAAATACATGAATGTACGTGACTGACCTATACCGCCTCCAATGCTTAGTGGTATCTCATCATTGAGGATCGCCTGGTGGTAGGGCAATTGGAGGAAATGCTCCTGCCCGGCCTCCTTGAGCTGCTGCACCATGGTCTCTTTGGTCACACGGATACCCATGGATGTCAGTTCATGACGACGCTTCGTCACCGGATTCCAGACCAGAATATCGCCGTTGAGTCCATGAAATTGCTTTCCGTTCTTTTTGATCGTGGGCGTGATCCAGTCGTCATAATCCGCCGCTCGCATCTCATGGGGGTAACCGTCTTCCAGGACATACCCGATGCCGATGATAAAGATCGCCGGATGCACCTCCCGGACCATTATCGTCTCTCGTTGCTTGCGGGTAAGGTCCGGGTAGCGTTCCAAGATTTCCTCCGCGTGAAAAAATTCCAGCTTTTTGGGAATATCTGGATACTTATCGGTATCGAGCCTTGGGAAGTCTTTCTTGACCATCTGACCCGCCTCATAGATAACCGACCAGATTCTCTCCACGACATCCCGCAAAAAATCCAGATTGCGCATATCTTTAGTGATAACCCGTTCCCAATCCCATTGATCCACATAGGCGCTATGGTCATGGTCCAGGAAGTAATCCTTTCTAACCGCCCTCATATCTGTACAGATGCCTTCGCCCACTTCACAGCCGAATTGCTTCAAGGCCATCCGTTTCCATTTCGTGGCCGCCTGAACCACCTGGGCTTCGATTCTTTTTTCAAGACCGAGCCCGCAAGGAAATTCGATGGGCGTACGTGAACCATCCCGGTCAAGATAATCATTGATGCCGCTTTCCTTGGTTACGATAAGCGGAACCTGGACCATAAAAAGGTTGAGTTCCCTGCACAAGTTTTCTTCAATAAAATTTTTTATCTTGAATAGTGCCTTCATCCTCTCCTTGGGACCCAACAACGCCTCATAATTGCGTGGAAGGATTTTGTCCACTTCTTCATAAGTGCTGATGCCGGGCCCTGCTAGATCCGATTTCTTATCTGTCATCTATACCTCCTTTGAAAGAGTCCAAAAGTATGCTCCAGGTTGATGTTAAGAAACTCTTTATTGTCAAAGTGCGAAAAATAGGCTTAGCTTTCAAGCCACTTCTTCCCTTGAAAGAGAGAATAAGTTTCCTTCTCCCTACAGAGATCATGCATACGAAAATGTGCACTGCCCTCACCTCTAGGCACATGGCTTACATTTGGGGTGTATAAGCATCGAGAATTATTAAACTCCATCATGCAGCACCCCATCCTGTGCATTCCCTTGATTGATGCTGGAGCCTCTCTCATTCCTCCCTTTAAGTCTTTCAATTAAATATTAAATAATATTGAATACTTATTAATGAAAACAATCATTTTTTTTTATTGGTACGAGCCTTGCTCATATTATTGCACAGGTAAAGCAACACAGTGTAATTACATATTCTAATAGATGATATTTATATAATATGAAAAGGAGATATTAGTATGAAAAAATTGGCATTGCAACTGTTTGTATTAGGATCACTGGTGGCATCTTACGCACTTCCTGTACTGGCGTGTGGAGGCGGTGGCCCCTAGTTGAATGTAAACACAGGTCAATATGTAGCATGTATCGTTTGCAAGCTAAACTCAATCGATAGAATTCCAGGAGAACAAATATGAAAAAATTGGCATTGCAACTGTTTGTATTAGGATCACTGGTGGCATCTTACGCACTTCCTGTACTGGCGTGTGGAGGCGGTGGCCCCTAGTTGAATGTAAACACAGGTCAATATGTAGCATGTATCGTTTGCAAGCTAAACTCAATCGATAGAATTCCAGGAGAACAAATATGAAAAAATTGGCATTGCAACTGTTTGTATTAGGATCACTGGTGGCATCTTACGCACTTCCTGTACTGGCGTGTGGAGGTGGTGGCCCCTAGTGATAAGTGCCTTGGCAAAATATTCTTAGGCTCTTTTCTTGTTGCCTTGGGTGCTGGCTTTCTGGTTTTTTAACTTTTATCCTAATAAGATATCATTCGGTTTGTTTGAGATAACATTGCAAGTGGGATAGAATTTTCAAAATGGCTATACGGCAAGGGAAAAACGATCATCTGTTGTTTGCAAATACTGGTAGGGTTAGTGTGCTCGCAAACAGGGCTTGTAGAGGAGCAACCTGGTAGTTCTAAAAAATGAAAATCTGCCGGGTTCTAAGAATAGAGGAGGCACGAATCGTCTTGGTTCGTGCTTTTTCTTTTTTGTAAAAAGTGCATTGTTTGGTATGAATGACCTGGGAGTTGGAGGAGAAGATAAAGAGATTCAAGAATTTTATTCTGAGGGAGGTGTATGACAATGAAACACCTTTATTCACTCTTGATCATTTGCCTGGCAGTCGTGATGATCACCGTGAACCCTCTGATGGGCCAGATGAATGCCGAAGAGAGGCCGACATCGCAAAGCACTAATGCCAATAAAACCGAAAACCGTTACGGAGGCATATATAGAGCCCCTTTGCTGAACAATCCAAGTACACTAGATCCTGCATATGTTCAAGACATGTATGGTGTAACCGTTGTTCAGCAACTTTTTGACGGTTTGGTTCAATTCAGCCCGGACCTGTTTGTGATACCAGCACTGGCCGAAAACTGGCAGGCGGAAGAAAGTGGCAAGGTCTATCGCTTTAGGTTGCGAAATGATGCACATTTTCATAATGGTAGGAAAATCGTTTCGCACGATATAATATTTTCATTGACTCGTCTTTTTCGCATTGATCCTCCCCCGGCTATTCTTCCCCATTTGCTTAGAATTTCAGGTGCCAAAGAGTATGCCGAAAAGAAATTGGAAACGATTTCAGGCTTGACCGCCGTGGATGATCGTACTCTTGTGATCCGGTTGGAAGAACCGTATGCACCTTTTCTCATTGCTCTCGGAATGTACCAGGCGAAGATTGTTCCTGCCGAGGAGTTGGAGAAGGGGGAAGATTATTTTGCCCATCATCCTGTGGGAAGCGGGCCCTTCAAGTTTTCCTCCTGGGAGGAGAATGAAAAGATCAAACTTGAAAAGTTCTCCGATTACTATGCCGGAAGCCCCTATCTGGATGGTATAGATTTCTTCATCTATCCAGGAGGTCAGCTGGACGAAGTTTTTGCTGACTTTCAGAAGAATGTTTTGGATGAAATGCCTGTTTATGGAAAAATTCGAGAGAGATTGGCGGTGGACAAGAACATCAAGATGATTCACCGTCCCTCATTGAGTCTTCTTTTCTACGGATTTAACTGTCAGAATCCTCGCTTTAAGGACCCCAGAATTAGAAAAGAATTGTCGGAGGCTCTTGACCGCCAGGAGCTGGTATCTCAAATTTACCGTGGCCAGTTTGAAATCGCACGCAGTATCATCCCCCCAGGTTTACCGGGGTATCTTCCAGAAAATGAAAGAATTGAAAGAGAGAAGCGAAGGCGTTTCAAGGACCCTGGCGCCCAAGTTTCCGAAGAGTTGAAAAAAATAGGTCCGGTTGAAATCGTCTCAAATGTTCAATCGCCCTTTTCGCAGGCGGAGCTGAATTATGTCCGGGAATGCTGGGCCCGGCTCGGAATTTCTACAGACATAAAGTATATTACGAACTGGGCAGAGTTTGAGCGATATCTGAAATCCGACGGTCTGCAGATTTTTCGATATGCCTGGTTTGCAGACATTCCGGATCCGGACAATTTTTTACAACCCCTTTTTGCCAGTGACTCTCAAAACAATTTCATGCGGTATAAAGACAATAAAGTCGATAAAATGCTGCGGGATGCGGTTGGAATGCTCGATCCCATAGCACGCGCTGAAATGTATCAGCAACTGCAGAGGACGATCCTTGATTCAGTCCCGATTATTCCCCTCTTGTATTTGAGTGTCGATTCGGCCTATCAACCTTTTGTCCAGGGCATCCAGGTGAGTCCCCTGGGAGCGCATACCATGTCTTATCATCGTGTGTGGGTGAAATAGTCCTTTCTCTTACCAGGAGTGACGGCTTCCGGGGAACATGCAAAACTCGCCTCTCAAAATCAGAATTCTGAAATCACCCCGCTATATACCGCTGAGGTTTCGCTTTATTCTTCTCAGTTCCTTCCTGTTGATTCTGTTGCTCGGTACCATAACCGCTTTCCTGGTCGCTCAGCAAAGCCGAAGCATTCGCAGTCAAGTGGAGCGAAAAGGGTTGGCTATAGCACAAAGCCTGGCGGCGACCTCCAAGGTTGCTTTAGTTACCTATAACTATATCTCGCTTGAACAGTCGGCCAACGAGGCATCCAAAGACCCCGATATCATCTCTGTGATTATTCATGACAAGGAAGGGCGTGTAGCCGGATATAGCGGTCGTGTAGATTTACAGGGAAAGTTTTTGGATGATGAAGAAAGCCGGAAAGCTGTTTCCGCAACAGAACCATTGGCTCAGCAGGAGATTCTGGAAAATTTGAAGAAACCCGTGCTCGATACGGTGGTTCCCGTATATGTTCCCGGTTCGGATTTGCGCTGGGGAACGGTCCGGGTGATTCTATCGCTGGAACCGATGTACCATCAACTCCGCTTGACTCAGTTGATCATTTTTGCCATTGGAACCGTGGCGCTTCTGTTTGGCATCCTTGTCTCAAGTCTAGTTGCACGAAGAATAACCCGTCCTTTGGGATATCTCACTCAGGCTACTCTGGAAGCGGCTCAGGGAAATCTGGATCAGAAGATCGATGTGCGCACCGGAGATGAAGTGGAGGTATTGGCCTCCAATTTCTCCAAAATGATAAAAGAAATCCTTGTACAAAAACAGCAGCTGGAAAATCAATTGGAAGAAATCCGGCATCTGCAGCGGTACACGGAAAAGCTTTTGACCACGATGAATGATGGTTTGCTTTCCGTGAACCATGGGGGAGCCGTTGCCACTGTCAACCCTGCGGCCTGCAGGTTGCTTGGCATAGATCCAGGGATTGAACGAGGGACATCTGCTACAGAGGTACTGGAGCATGTCCCCGAGTTGCTTGAATACATACAAAGTAAACTTGAGAGTCCAGTCGGTGCTACTCAGCAGCAGATTAGGCTGACAAAACGAGCTGAAACACGGGTCATCCTCGCCAGCTGCAGTCCCCTTTTGAAGAGGGATGGTACTCTCGAAGAACTTATCACAAACCTGCATGACATTACCGAGTTGAAAAAATTGGAAGCCCGCATTCGTCAGACAGAGAGGCTGGCTGCATTGGGGACATTGGCTGCAGGTATGGCTCATGAGATTCGAAATCCCCTTTCTGCCATCAAAACATTTGTACAGTTGCTTCCACGGAAACTCGAAAAACCGGGCTTTCTGGAAAAATTCAATCGCACCGTGCCACGAGAATTGGAACGAATCAATCGACTGGTCGATGATTTGTTGGAATTGTCGAGAGATCCAAGATATCGTTTTGACTGGGTGGATATCAAATCCCTGCTGCAACAGTGTGCAGAGTTGTTCGAAATGGATTTTAGGGCGGCTGACATTCGCTTTGAATTGCAGTTTTCTTCAGACATCCCTCTTGTGAGGGCGGATGCAGACCAACTTGTGAAAGCTTTTCAAAATCTCATTCGAAATGCTGTTCAAGCCATGTTGGGGGGAGGCTTTTTGAAGGTGGAAGCGTCGAGTGTCCTGGATAAGCAAAAAGAAGACGAGTATCAGCATCATGGCGGGTGGGTTTGCATTCGCTTCAAAGACACTGGACCCGGAATTCATGCGGAAGATTTCAAGCACATTTTTAATCCATTTTTTACGACAAAGGATAGCGGTACCGGTCTCGGTTTGGCCATCACACACAAGGTGATTACCGAACATGGAGGACACATAGATGTTACGAGCAGCGTTGGAGCAGGCACTTGCTTTTCGGTTTATCTGCCTCACGAGAAGTTGGACCGGAAGGCTTTTTCTTGACTACACTTCAGTATAATTTGCCCTGACTCCTGTGCACATCATGATTTCAATAAATTCCCACCTGAGTCTGAAATCTGACTTTTTTATTAATATAATAAATACTTATCAAGAATTTCTTTGGGTGGCATTTTTTTTGTTTAAGTACATTTGTCAAGTTGAGATCTTCTAAGGTGCAACACTTTGCACTGCGGTTCTTCCTGATGGAATCATCGAGGGCGGTTCTACCTGCATAAGGTGTGAAAAAGCCTCCGAAGCGCCTTGCCAGGATTTCCGCTTTCATAGGGTGACAACGAGGATCATTCTCTCAATAACCTGTTGAATTGTATTCCGTTGTATACCCCCTTGAGGTTGTCTGAGTTTAGAGCCGATTGCATTCTCATAATGCTCCGAAAAGGAATGGGCACAATCGCGAATTGTTGACATCGTTTCACTTTATTGTGCCCTTACCTCGATGGAGAATTTTAAACCGAACCATGTAAGGAGACTAAGCTGATGAAAAACATTCAAGAAATATTTGTTGTGGACGACGACCAAGGCATATTGGATTCTTTTGATGCGCTGCTGGGAGATGATTACCCTCTTGCTATGTTCAATGACAGTTCTAGAGCCTTACGGTTGTTGTATGAAAAAAATCCGCGTCTGCTTTTCCTGGATATCAAAATGCCGGGGATGAGTGGGATCGAAGTCCTCAAATGGATTCGGGACAAGAAGCTTGCCACCAAAGTAGTGATTGTAACGGCCTTGCCTCAATCCCATTATGAGGAATCCGCCCACCAGTACGGGATCTACCGATATCTGAAAAAACCGCTTGACATCGATGAAGTAGAGGAGATCACGCGCGAAGCGTTGCATTGATAGGAGGGAGGCGGGCATTCAATAAAAAAGTTGAAATATCTGCAATGAAAGCCTATGTTAATTTATTATTTTCGCAGGCTAGAATGCTGTGCCAAGGGTTGGGTTCAAGTGCTCTGTTCGTTCTGAAGAGGTATTGAAGGATGAATGCGTTCATGCTTCGATACCTCTACATGGAGAGGGGTGGTCTGCGCTGAGAAGTCCTGCAACTGAGTCATCTTGCGCATCGATTTTTAAGGGATGTCATGGTCTTATATACTTTGGTTTTGAAGCGGCTTTTGGGAACCGTAATTCGACGAAAATGAGGAAGATTTCATAGATGGCAGATAGAGACACTCCCATTTTGATCATTGACGATGAACCATCGGTTATCGAAGGCCTCACAGAATTTTTGGATGACGAGGGTTTTGAAGTTCATCAAGCACTCGAAGGGAAAAGCGGTCTCGATGTCTTTCGCCAAGTGAATCCTCACCTTGTGATGACCGATTTACGGATGTCCGGTATGTCCGGCATCGAACTGATCGGGGAAATTCGAAAGATCAATGCACACACCCCAATCATTGTCGTTACCGGATATGGTACTCTGGAATCGGCCATAGATGCTATTCGGCTGGATGTCTTTGATTTTATCACCAAGCCTATTGATCTGAATTCTCTCAAGTCGACTCTCGATAGAGCCCGATCGTCCCTTCAGTCAGCGCGAGAAGTTCAGAATGAGATGCTGGATTTGCGCAACCAATTACAGGAATTTCAAGAGCAGTGGAAAGAACAATTGAAAAAGTTTTCCGAAGTTGAACCTCTGATTCATACGGGAAGGCTGGTTGCGGGAATTTTACACAATCTCAACAATCCCCTGACCTATATTATGGGACAGGCAGAATTGTTGCAGCTTACCCATCCTGAAGTGGAGAATCTTGGCAGCATTAAGAACCAGGCTGTTCGCATGAAAAGAATCATGACGACCATCATGAAACGGGTGAAAGAATCGCAGACCCGTCAATCGGAATGGTTGCAGTTCAATGAAATCCTCCAGGAGGAAGTTTTTTTCCTCGAATCGCATCCTTATTTCAATGCCGATATCAAAAAGGACTGGCAGTTAGCACCCGATCTCCCTGAGTTCAAGGGGATTGCTGCCGATTTTAGCCAAATTTTCGGCAACATCTTGAGAAATGCTGCCGAAGCGATGAAAGACGCACCCGTCAAAGAGGTCCTTCTTAAGACATGGCACGACAGTTCAGGAATCCATCTGATCATACAGGATACAGGGCCCGGTATTCCCAAGCCCTTGCAAGAAAAGGTTTTTCAACCCTTCTTTAGCACCAAATCGACCAGCATGGGTGCTGTAGGAAGCATGGGGATGGGAATTGGCCTGTATCACTGCAAGGAACTCATACGCCAGTATGGTGGCTGGATAGAATTGGAGAGCGAACCTGGACAGGGTGCCAGATTTATCATCCATCTTCCCCTTCACTTGTGTAAATCTTCTTCTGACGATTAAGATCTCAACATTCACAGAAAAACTTTATTCAATCCCATCTTGCGGTTTATGTAAATTCCTGGGCGGACTGCTGACCGGGGGCTCATAAAAGGCAAGAGGGGAGAGGGGGAGATCTTTGTGCTTGCGATGGTTGATCATTTCACTTTCGTAGAGGCGGCGTCCCCTCCTGCGATTAAAGATGGTCGCGGTGGGGACTCAGCTGCTACATGATGGCCAAAAGTCTTTATCCGTGTAAAGCATGTGTTTGAAAAGAGAGGAAAATATGAATTCTAAAGAATTCCAGCTGGGGTGTGAAGTCTTTCTTCAAGATCCTCCTTCATGGTTTCGGAATCGACGCCTAGGATTGTTGGTGAATCAAGCTTCAGTCAGCCAATCTCTGGAGCATGTATCGGATCTGATCCTCTCGGCTGAAGGGAACTTGACTTGCCTTTTTTCTCCGCAACACGGTTTCTATGGGGAAAAACAAGCGAACATGCGGGAGTCGTCGGATGGTTGGGATTCGTTTCGTGGGGTTCCCGTTTTCAGTCTTTACGGCGATGTTCGGCAACCGACACCAGAAATGCTTGAGAGGATCGATGTGCTTTTGATCGATCTTCAGGATGTAGGAACGAGGGTTTATACATATGCCATAACGATGGGGCTGTGCCTTGAATCTGCCGCAAATGCCGGAATCAAGGTAGTGGTGATGGACAGACCCAACCCTATCAATGGGAAACAGATCGAAGGCAATTTGCTGCGAGAAGACCATCGCTCATTTGTGGGACGCTATCCCATTCCAATGCGGCATGGGCTTACCATGGGAGAAATGGCCCGTTATATGGTCAGAAAGTGTCATATTCCGTGTGACTTGGAGGTCATTCCCCTTAAAGGATGGCGGCGGAGAGATTTTTTCCCCGAGACAAAAATGCAGTGGGTCTTCCCATCCCCTAACATGCCTTCGTGGGAGACTGCATTGCTCTATCCTGGAATGGTGCTCCTCGAGGGTACAAATGTGAGTGAAGGGCGTGGAACGACCCTTCCATTTCATATATTTGGTTCCCCATTCTTGGATCAAAAAAAATTTAATGATTGTTTGAAAAGATCCGAACTAAAAGGTGTCTTTTTCCGCCCCATTTGTTTTGAGCCTGTCTTTGATAAATATGTTGGTGAGTTATGTTACGGTTTCCAGATTCATATTACGGATCGGAAATCGTTTCGTCCTTACCGATTGGGGCTGGTCTTGCTTGAAACATTCATTCATGTGCATGGAGACGATTTTCGTTGGACTCCTCCACCTTATGAATACGAATGGGAAAAACTCCCTATCGATATTCTGTTGGGTGATGGAACGCTGAGGAAAAGGCTTGAGGATGGGGCAGACATTAAGGAATTGGAATCAGGATGGGAGCAAGAGCTCAGGGCGTATCGGAGCGAATGTAAGGATTGCCTGCTTTATCCCGAATAATACTTTTTTCTTTGAGACGTTCGGATTTCTTCAGGTCATCGATTGGGGCAACTCCTGAAAGCGGGTTGCGGACAAATCTCTATTCTTCGGGCTCTCGGAGGGAGTAGAGAGGCCAGGAGGCGTAACCGTTGAACTCGCCACACCCCCTTTTTGTGTAAGCCTTTTTGTTTAGAGAACAAATAGGGAGTCGAGGTAGGAGGTTTGCTGGCGGCCAGAGGTATCAATGCAACAGGTTCCCGATGCGATTCCAACGAATGTAGCTTTCTGTTGGGTTCCACGTCAGTTTTCCATCCCCGTTCCACGACCAGTATATGATAAAGGCTTCACCTTTTAGTTCGTCCATGTCGACGAATTTCCAGAAGCGACTGTCAAAACTTTCATCTCGATTGTCGCCCATAACAAAAAGGCTGTGGGGAGGAATTAAAATCGAATCCATATTGTCTCTTGGACTGACACTTGCAGGCAAGATCCTGGGATCGCTGTGAACGACATAGGGTTCAACAAGAAGCTGGTCGTTAACATAGACTTTCTTGTCCTGTATCCGAACGGTATCCCCCGGAAGGCCAATGACCCTTTTAATGAAATCCTTGGAAGGATCTACAGGATAGCGAAAAACAACAATGTCCTTTCGCTCCGGGTCTCTAAAATGCAGCAGCTCTTTGTTGAGGATCGGGAGTTTGATACCGTAGACGAATTTATTGACGAGGATATGATCTCCGACGAGCAGGGTGTTTTTCATGGAACCGGATGGAATTTTGAATGCTTGCACGACGAAGGCCCTGATCACCAGAGCAAGTAGGACGGCAATAATGATAGCCTCGGCATATTCTCTCAACAAGCTTTTTGAACTGTTTTTCTCTACTTCGTTTTCTTTTGTGCGGTGCAATTTCGAACCCTCCTGTAGAAGTTTAAGATACTTTCACTTAGCCTTTTAATTTAATTCGTTTCGGTCAAGTTTACAATCGGTGATGGTAAAGTGGAAAAGCAGTTAAAAGTCAATCAAAACCTTCGGCCGCTCTTGGAGTGATACTTCTCTATGTTCGGTAAAAAAGAGAATATAATCGGTTTAGATATAGGTTCTCACGCCATCAAGATCATCCAGTTGGAAGAGAGAGACTCCAACCTGAAATTGCTGAATCTTGGTGTTATTCCTATCCCTAAAGAGGCGTTTGGCGAAGGGAGAATGACTCGGCCCGAGTTGGTTGGGCAATGCATCCAGCGGCTGGCGTCTAATTTGAAGATTAAGGACAAGATCGTCTCCTGTGCGGTTTCCGGTTACGAAGTCATGATCAAGAAGCTTGAACTGCCGATGATGACAGAGGATGAACTCGGTTCGAGGATGCAGACGGAACTGAGGCAATACATTCCTTACAACATCGAAGAAGTGGACGTGGATTATCAGATCCTGGGGCTTGCAAAAGAGCGTCTCAATTATATGGATGTTCTCCTGGTTGCTGCCAAGAAGGAATCCATTCGAGAGTATGTCGGCCTGCTGGAATCTGCAGGATTTCAGACCGCGGTTTTGGATGTGGACTTTTTCGCCTTGTGCAATGTCTTTGAAGCGACATACGGTTTCGGCGAGGAAAGTATTGTCCTATTGGATATAGGAGCAAATAAGGCGTTGATGAATATCATCAACCGTGGAATTCCCGTTTTTACACGAGGTTTATCCATCGGAGGAAATCAGATCACCGAGAGGATTCGTCAGACTTTCCGGAATTCTTATAATGAAGCGGAACGCATAAAACTCGGAGAACTGACAGAAGATGTTTCCAAGAAAGAATTGGAAGAGATATTCACTTCGATAGTCAGGAACTGGGTAGCCGAGTGTAAAAGGGCTATTGACTTTTATTACAGCAACTATCCGGAGAACAAAATCGAAAAGGTGTTCCTAAGTGGAGGATCATGCACTATTCCCGGACTTGAAAGGGTTTTTCAGGAAAACACGGGTGTGGCTGTGGAAGTCTTTAATCCTTTAACTAAAGTCTCATCTGATCCCAAGACTTTTGATCCTGAATATTTGGACCAGATTGGACCCCAAATGGCTATTTCATTAGGCTTGGCCCTAAGAAAGACCAAAGAGAAATGATACAGATCAATTTACTTCCGGTCCAGACCAAGAAGAAGAGGGAAACTGTAAGGCAGTTCCTTTCCATCTATTTGGCAGGCATATTTCTGACGGCTGGAGGGATGGGATACTTGTGGTATTCCAAGGCAAATCAGATCGAGTCCTTGACTGCACAGGAATCTCAATTGCAGGTAGAAGTGAAAAAATACTTGAAATTCGAACAGATGCTCAAGGATCTCACCAAGAGAAAAGAACTGGTCGACAAAAAACGCAGTGTGATTGATGGCCTTCAGAAAGATCGAGATACGATAGTCCGGATGCTTGCGCTGCTCAGTGTAGAGTTGCCTGCAGACAAAATGTGGTTCGAACGGTTTAGCCAAAGTGCCGGTACCATCACATTGGATGGCTTGGCCTTGAGCAATGAGGCGATTGCCGAGTTTATGAGAAACTTACAGTCTTCTCCTTATGTGATCAAAGGTAGTGTAAATTTGACGCATTCGCGTCAAACCTTAATCAGTAATATGAAGCTCAGGGAATTTCAAATCAGTTACCAGTTTATTCCTTACTCTCAACTGAAAACACAGCCACAGCCAGAGACGCAAAAACCATGAGAATGCAATTCCTTGAACATGCGACGGTAAACGAGAAGATTTCATCACTGACCCTTGTTCAAAAGATTTTGCTCTTTGCAGGGACCTTCATTGTGTTGACGGGGGGGTTTTATTTTCTCGTCTATAAGGAACAGCTGGAGACGGTTCAACGCCTGGAAAGCAGTATTTCCGGTCTTGAAAATCGCCTGGCGACTCTGAAGAAGGCTGCACAGCAGGTCGAAATCCTTGAAAAGCAGCTTGCGGAGTCTGAAGAGAATTTTTCTCAATTGCTGGCACTTCTTCCAGATCAGAAGGAAATTCCTGCGTTGCTCGATAGTGTTTCGGAACTTGGCGCACAGGTTGGACTGGAAAACATTCTCTTCCAGCCTCAGGCGGAGCAACCTCGAGAATTTTATGCGGCCATACCCATCCGATTGGATCTTCTCGGCACGTACCACGAAGTGGGGAGCTTTTTTGACAAGGTCAGCAAATTGAACCGTATTCTCAAAGTTCAAAATGTCAGCATGACGCGTCAGAAACCGTCATCCGTCCTTAAAGTTGACTGCACTATAGAAACATATCGTTTTGTGGATACACCCCTCCAGGGGGATGGGGTTGCAAAGCAAGCAGGTAAGAAATAGGCAGATATTGCTCGTGAAGGTAGGGGGCGCCGGAGGGCAAATATCGGAGCTTTTGTAAAGAGGTAAGAGCAGCGAAAGAGGGGGAAACATGTATAGATTCTTGCGAGGTACGAAAAGCTCTTGTATTGGTGCTATCGTCCTTCTGCTTGTTTGGGGATGTGCCGGAACGGGTACGGTGGGAAGCAATCAAAGTAATAACACCCTTCCGGGAGACCAGACAGTCGGGAATATGCCGCAGGAACCCATGGGTGCACCTAAGGCGACCGTCAGCCTTCTGAAAGTTGATGTTCTGGATGATGTCGTGACGACGATGGTGCGAATCGGGGCCAGCAGCCCACTGCACGACTATCGGCTTGAAAAATTGGGAGAAGATGAATTTTCGCTCGATCTTGCGGATATCACGGATCGGATCAATTTGCCCGTTCTCCCCGACAGCTCAGAGAAAGTGATGTTACGATACTCCGAATCGCGATCTCCTGGAGGAATCCAAATATTGGGGACTCATCACCGGCCTCTTGAAAACTACATATTGGATAGTATCGGAAATGAGCTCATCCTGACCTTATATTTTAAAAATGACGATAGCCCTGTGTTGCCCTCCCCAGTAAAAGCTTCCTGGAAATCCGCTCATGACCGTTCTGACAGCCCTGAATTGAAGACGATGAACGTTTCTGCTACAAAAGGACCGGCCGTTTTGGGGGATTCGATGAAAACCTCCGCAAATCGATGTGCTCCCTCCGCGACGGACAATATATCCCTTCCAGGTACTGAAACTTCTTCTTTGACCGAACCGCAACCCTCTACAAAAATGTTTCAAAAGCAGTATACCGGCAAACCCATCAGCCTGGATCTCCTGGACGCCGATGTGAGGAATGTGTTGCGGCTTCTTTCCGACATCACAGGCAAGAACATCGTGATTGAACCGGATGTTGCGGGCAAGGTGACCTTGAAAGTTGAGCAGGTTCCCTGGGACCAGATTCTGGACATGGTTTTGGCCATGAATGATCTGGGGAAGGAACAGGTCGGAAATGTCATTCGCATTGCCAAGAAGGGGAAGCTGAAGGATGAGTGGGCTCAAAAAGCTGAAGAAATCCGTGCCAAACAAGAGCTTCAAGAGGTCGCGAAAGACGTTGGAGAGATCGGCACGGTTTACTTTACAGTCAACTATGCACTGCCGCAGGATATTGCAGCCAAGTTATCGGAAAGCAAGAGCGAACGGGGTAAAGTCTCTATCGACGAACGAACCAGCCTGATCATCTATTCCGATTATCCTTCGCGCGTTGAAAACGCGAGGCATCTTCTGGCCCGCTTGGACAAACCAACACCTCAAGTGCTCATTGAAGCCAGGATTGTCACTCTTCGCACTCAGGCTTCCCTGGATCTGGGAATCGACTGGAGCCTGTCGACAGAGCATACGACTGTGGACCCCGGCCTTACTCAAAATTACCAAATCAATATTCCTTCAGCGGGTCCATCCTCTTTTGGGCTCGAGCTCGGCCAATTGATCGGAAAGACTTTTTTGCAAGTCAATGCGGCCATTTCGGCGCTGGAAACGTCCCAGGACCTTAAGGTCATCGCTGCACCCAAAGTGCTCACTCTCGACAATGTTGAAGCGGAGATTTCACAGGGAACTCAAATACCTTATCAGAACTTCAGTGGTGCCGATGTCAATGTGACCACTACCCAGTTCAAGGATGCGGTTGTGGAATTGAAGGTTACGCCCCACATTACGCCTGACCAGAAGATCAGGTTGAAAATTCAAGCCAAGCAGGATGAACCAGGTACGGAGTATAATGGGCAGGCATCCATCGATACACGCAAGATCACCACGGAACTGCTTGTAGATGATGGGAACGTCATCGTGATCGGTGGAGTCATGCGTGATAGGGTAGATACGAGTACGAATGCAACACCCGGTCTAAACAAGATCCCCCTGGTAGGAAGGCTTTTCAAGTCAGACAGTTCTAATACGGATAAGACTGAGTTGCTGATATTTATCAGTCCAAAGATAGTGGAGCCCCGGAAACGCGTTCAGGGGGCTTGATAAGAATGGCTGAGATGAGTATTTTTATACAAAAAACTTTTTATACAGTGAGTTTTTTGTGATAGTAGTCAGCATATGAGGATGGTGGAGAAAATGGCATTTGGGGGTTGAGCATCAATGCAGATCATGAGGTTGGATGGCAAGATGAAGTTTCCTATCAATATGTTATTGTTGGCTTTCTTTTTGTCCGCCTGTTCCATGCAAAATTCCGGATCCAAACTCGAATCCGCAAGAGTTGATAAAAACTGCAAACCTTCCGGAAATCTATCTCAACAAAATGAGTCCCATGAAAAGGGTGCTCTCAAGGTGGACTATCTTACCCCTTTGTGCAATATTTCGGCGCCGGAGGTTTTTGTATATAAAGAAAAACGTCGACTTTACGTTGTTCAATCCAATGTCCTTGTAAGAGATTATCCCGTGGGACTCGGATTTCATCCGCAAGGTGATAAAGAAAAAGAGGGTGATGGTCGGACCCCTGAAGGGGAATTTTGGATTTGTGTGAAGAATGCAGCGAGTCAGTTTGGAAAATCTCTTGGACTGAATTACCCGGACAAGAAACACGCTGAAAGAGCTTTTTTTGCAGGTATCATAAGCCCCGTTGAATTCAGGGATATCCTGCTGGCTTTTGAGAACAGGGATAAACCACCATGGAACACCGTCCTTGGTGGAGAGATCTTTATTCATTCAGGAGGGGCCCATAAAGATTGGACGAACGGCTGTGTAGCTCTTTATGATAGCGATATGGAAGAATTGTTCAAAATTGCCGCTGTGGGTACGCCCGTATCCATTCGGCCCTGAGCACTCCGGTTAGATCCTTGGCACATAGGGAGCCAAGATAAGTTT
The DNA here is from genome assembly GCF_027925305.1 of Desulforhabdus amnigena. Taxonomy (NCBI): domain Bacteria; kingdom Pseudomonadati; phylum Thermodesulfobacteriota; class Syntrophobacteria; order Syntrophobacterales; family Syntrophobacteraceae; genus Desulforhabdus; species Desulforhabdus amnigena. The sequence goes on from NZ_BSDR01000001.1 coordinate 699,849, forward strand.
TTTGACCTATGTCGGCGGAAAATGCACCCATGTATGGATATGACATTCCAGGAGGTGATCTTCCGCCTTCTTGTTTTCGCCGCGTGACATTTTAACTATGCCGCAATCACCGACGGCACCTGGCATCAATTTCTTTTACTTTACATCGCCTGTTCCTGAGCGCAGCGAATAGCTTCCTCATCCTGCCATTCACGGTATACTTTCATTACATATTTTTTGGGAAAGGCGGCATGCCCCAGATACATTCGATTGGCTTCCAGGTATTCCTGTTTCATTTTTTCCAAGACCACCTTCATTTCAACGTCTGCAATAAAATTGCGAAATTTTTCCTGCCGAAATTCTATTTCTTTTCCTTTAGCTTTTCGAAAAGAGTTGAACGCACTGAGAGGGTCTTCAAAATCATTGAAGTACTCCTGTTTGATTTCAACGGTCATGGAAACCAGAAGCTGCACCTGGTATCTGCCGCCGGTAATGGGTTTTGAAAGATCGTAAAAATGTAAAATCAAACCATTCTCGAGTTCCACAGTCTCCATTAAACGCTTTTCCGATTGCATGAGATTCTCTTCCTTTTCCTTGATTTACACGTGTTATTTGTGGGGGAATTAGCTCAAAGATGTGCACAGATCAAGAATAAAAAGATAAGCCCTGTTGACTCGGAATGCGCAAAACGCTATTAACTCCCATGATCGGAACGGTCACAATGAAGAATGAAAAAAGGCAAAAACAATAGGGAAAGCGGGAAACGCTCTTGAAAAGAGATGTCAGCCTGAGCCATGAGCCTTTTTTCATATCAGGCAAAGGGGCTGAAATGCCATGGGGCATATTGAATCTTTGTGCTTTATGATGCTTTTTTGAACCCTGTAGAAGGATTCCATCAAGAAAGAAATATTGTATTTTCCCTTAACATTTCCAAACTCCTGTAAATCAGACGAGGTCATTTCAAGATGGAGAGAAAGTGTATTGAAGTAAGGTGGCATGGACGCGGAGGACAAGGAGCTGTTACGGCGGCCAGTATTCTGGCGGAAGCGGCGTATTATGACGGGTACAAAGGTGTGACTGCAGCTCCTTTCTTTGGTGCTGAGCGCAGAGGGGCGCCCATCATCGCCACCAATAGATTTTCATGGGTACCCATCCGCACATTTTCATTGGTTGAGCATCCCGACATCGTGGTGGTCCTGGATGAAACTCTGCTCCACGTTGTGGATGTCTCTCTTGGCGTCAAGCCCGATGGCATCGTGCTGATCAATACTTCAAAAACCCCTGATGCATTTCAACTCAAGAATCCCATCAATATCGCCACCACCAATGCGGAAAAATGGGCTAGGGAATCAGGTTTGGTAGTGGCGGGATCGGTTTTGTTCAATACGACGATTTTGGGCGGTTTTGCAAAAGCAACCGGATTGATCAGCCTTGCCAGTATTGAGAAGGCGCTGCGCAATCATTTCCCTGGGGAAGCGGGAGAGAAGAATGTACACGGAGCGCGTCTGGCATATGATGGAACGAAAGTCATGCATGAATGCACTTTGGCCTGTTGTGCTTGATGACCGTGACGGTCATGGATCTGTGGATATTGGAAGGAAGAGTTGATGAGCAGCGAGAAAAAGGACAAATTCACTTACGCCCATTCAAAATTGTGTAAAGGGGAAGCCGGAAAAACCGGGGACTGGCGTTCTTTCAGACCCGTGATCGATCATACGAAATGCACCCCCACAAAGAACCAGAGACCTTCATGTTTTATTTGCTGGTTGTATTGCCCCGAGGGGGTGGTCAAGAGGACCATACCCGTCGAAATAGATATGGATTATTGCAAAGGTTGCGGAATTTGTGCCGAAGAATGCCCGACCAAGGCCATTCAAATGGTTGAGGAAGAGAAAAAAGCTTAGCGAAGCGATAATTGAGCTGATTTCGGTTCCTGGAATCACCCTGAGAGTTCCATGAAGCAGGCCGACAATCATGAGATAGATTTGTCGACCTGCTCACTTCATCAGCACCATTCATTTTTTCTTATAAAATCGCTCTTTTTCACTATAAATGCATCCACAATACTGCTGACGATACATTCCCATCGTCTTGGCTTTTTCCTGCCCTTCTCGCCATCCTTCACGAAAATCTTCATAATAGAATGGTATCCCGAATTTGCGTGAGGCTTCCACTGCAAGGGACCGGATGAGTTCATGCTTTTGTTGCCGGCTGTAGAGCAATGTGGATGTAAAAGCATCGAAGCCGCTTTTTTTCGCGAGACGGGCTGTGGCTTCCAACCTTTTTGAATAACAATGAATGCAGCGTTGATGTTCACGAAATGCCACTTCACGAAAAAAGACCTCTAAATCGTAGTCCCACCGAATAATGAGCTGAAGCTCGGATTCCTTGCAAAAAGATTCAAGCGTAGTGAAGCGCCGTTCGAATTCCTGGTAGGGGTGAATATTGGGATTGTAGAAAAAATCATGTACGATCCAGCCCTGAGTACGGAGTTTTTCCAATGGATAAATCGTGCATGGGGCACAACAGGAGTGAAGAAGTATTCGAGCCATTGCAGTTGCTTTTCTTTTTAGTGAGCTATGGTTTTCATGCAGTTTAGCAGCTCAGATTTGTGACTGTTGGCTTAACTGTTCCAACAATCTTCCCGGCAGTCCGTCAAAGCTTCCATTGCTCATGCACAGCACCAGATCGTTGGACGCACAGTATTGGGACAGAAATTCTATGAGTTCCTCTGTTGTACTGAAATAATGAGCTTCTTTTCCTCGAAGGACAATGTCTTGAACGAGCTTTTTCGCATCCAGCCGTTCCTGTGGCGAAATGCTTTCCATCCCTTGAGGTTGCTTGATGCAGATGCAATCTGCGCCATCGAATGCCGAAGTGTATGCAGAGTGAAAAACCGAACGTCTACTCGTGTTCGTCCGTGGTTCAAAGGCCGCGATGAGACGCCTCTGCGGATAAAAGAGCTTCAAGGCATCTATGGTCTCCTTGACAGCCGTTGGATGATGGGCGAAATCATCCATGATGAGCACTCCTTTGGTTTCACCGATAAGGTCCTGCCGGCGCTTCACGCCTGGAAATTTCAAGAGGGCTTCCTGAAATGTTTCCATGGATATTCCAGCGATGTCTGCAGCCGCCATGATGCCCAGTATGTTGCTCACGTTATGCCTGCCCGGAAGATGAGAAATCATTGATCCCGGTGTTGCCGAATGCGGCGATTGATAAGTGAAACGAATTTCTTCCGGGCGGAATTCAACTTCGTGGATGCGCCATTGCGCCTTATCCGACCATCCATAAGTAAGGACCTTACCCTTGCAATTCCGCCCCACTTCCAGGCAATGGGGATCATCGGCATTGATGATGAGGTAGTCAGAAGGAGCGATCAGTTGCGCAAAACGGTGAAAAGCACTCAATACGGCTTCAAAATTGGGAAATATGTCCGCATGATCGTACTCGATGCTGGTGATGATCCCGATATGAGGTCGATAATGTAAAAATTTTGATCCCTTGTCGAAAAAGGCCGTATCATATTCATCCCCTTCCAGGACCATATAACGTCCATTTCCAATCCTGTAACTGCGTTCGCAGTTTTTCAGAAAAGCGCCGACAAAGGTGCTCGGATCCAGGCCGGCATAGGTAAGAATCCAGGACAATAAGGAAGATGTAGTGCTTTTCCCATGAGTGCCCGCTACAACGATGCTCTGGTGCTTGCATAAAAAAAAGCGGGAAATGGCCTCGGGCATGGAAAGATAGGGGATGCCTTGATTCAGTACCTGCTGTGCTTCAGCATTTTCCCGGCGTATCACATTTCCAATGATCACAAGATCCGGCGGATATTTTGAAAGATTCTCCACATTGTATCCTTTGAAGAGGGGAATGTGGAGGGACTCGAGATGATCACTCATTGGCGGATATAGATTCACATCCGATCCAACAACGAAATACCCTTTTTCTTTGAGCATAGTAGCCAGAGTTCCCATGGCAATGCCACCAATACCCATCATGTAGACCGTTTTGACATTTCCATCAGACATTGAATGAATCCATTATGAGGTTGTGTAGTGTAGGGCGAAAAGCCTTCAATTTATCGTTTTGCCGTGTGGGATAGACACGATTGGTCAGGAGGATGATAAGAATCTCTCTTTCAAGATCCATCCAAAACGAAGTTCCCGTAAAGCCCAAATGGCCGACACTGCAAGGTGAAAAATATTTCCCGGCACTCGATTGCGTCATGCTGGGGGTGTCATAACCCAAAGCCCAGGTGCTTTCTGGAGCCATTTTTTGTTTTTCCCAAAAAACCCTGACAACTTCAGGCGAACAAAATCCTCTTATGCTACCCCGATATATATTCCAGAGAAAAGAAATCAAGCGAAAAATCTCCCTGGCTGTGCCAAAGAGGCCAGCATGTCCGGCGATCCCCCCAAGAGAATATGCGTTTTCATCATGCACCTCCCCTTTGAGGATGCGTTTTCTCCAGGGACAATATTCAGTCGCAACAAAGGAAACCGAGTCGTCTTTTATTCGTGCTCCGGTTGCGGAATATGCTGCAGGTTCATGCCGGTTGACAGGGGAATGAGGCCTTGCATCCATATCGATCATAACGGGAGAGTCGGTAGGGACATAACCTACCTGCATCGGACGAAAAGTCGGATATGCCGTGAGATTTGCAAGAGAAGGTTTCCACATTCGAGTACATGTGTACAGCTTTTGAAAACAATCAGAGGCCAGGAGGCTGAGGGGCTTATGGAAAACCTTTTCTAGAATCATGCCTAAAAGAATGAATCCCAAATCGCTGTAGTGGCAGACTTTGCCGGGAGCTGAAATCAATGGGGTTTTCAATATCTTTGATTGGAGAACGGTGGGTCTCTGTTCCACAGGATTGGCGATGAGTTCTCTGTAAAACGGGATGTAGGGCGGGAGTCCTGAAGAGTGGTTCAAGAGTTGCCGAAGGGTGATTCGTGATTTATGAATGTCCAGACTTGTTGATGGGAAAAAGCGGTGCAGTTTATCGTCGATGTCAATTCTCCCCTCCTGTATGGCATACATACAGAGAGTGGCCGTCAATAAGGGTTTAGTAAGTGAAGCCAGGTCAAATCGTGTTCGAAAATCGACGGCAGAGCCTCCCCACTGCGTATATCCCCATGTTTTTTCAAATAAAATGGAGTCTGGGTTACCCACGAGAAGACTCGCTCCGGAAAACACCCGTTGCCCCAATGCTTCTTTGAAAAGCTGATTCAATGGGGATGCCACATTACGGAGACCGTCGCCGGTCGAAGGGGATTCGCTCATGGATGTGCTGGACTTATGACCTGGAAAAATCGACCCATCGTGGTGTTGAATTCCGGAAAGGGAGCTCAACTGGGCGGAGGATGCCCTGGCGAGTGTCCAGGTTGAAGGGAATGCCGAATGGAATGACCTCGTTTTCAAAGGTATGGCCGAAGGGGAGGTTGGCCACAACGGGAAAATGGAAGGGTTGAACCGATTCCATAACCGTTTCCCAAATCTTGGTAACTTCCCCGCAATCCTTGAATCGCCCCAGAACGAGTCCCGCAAGCCGCTGGAGGATTCCGGCCAGCTTGAGATGGGCAAGAAGGCGGTCCAGGCGATAAAGAGCTTCATTGCAATCTTCAATAAGAAGGACTGCACCTGTCAGATCCGGAAAATAGGGGGTACCCAAAAGATGGGTGAGGCAGGTAAGATTTCCACCGATCAAAAAACCTGTTGCTCTTCCCTTTCTAAGAATTTCAAAATCATTGAGATTCCAAGAAAAATCGTTTTTCCCCCTGAGCGTTTTGAGAACGCTTTCAAGCCGTTCGGGAACCATGTCCAAATCGATAAGATTAGGGCCGTGAAATGTAATCCATTGCATCTTGCATTGGAAGGCAAGGTGGAGAAAAGTGATATCGCTGTGGCCAAGGAATATCTTTGGTGTTTTCTTAAGGGTTGAAAATGGCAGCCAGGGAAGCATGCGTCCGCTTCCGTATCCCCCCCTGATGCAAATGATGGCGGAGATGGAGGGATCACAGATAGCGCGAATCAAGTCCTCGGCACGCTCGGCTTCTGTCCCGACAAGGTAATTCTTTTTGCAGAAAATATGTTTCCCTGGAGAAATACCGAATCCGGCATTTTCCATGATTTTACAGGCCCGCAGGAATTTTTCCTGATCAAAGGGGCTGGATGGCGCCACAACGGCAATACGGTCACCCGGTTGAAGCGGACTGAAAATCATAAGTTCTTGCGGTTCCTATCGAAAATGATCTGAAGGCCTTTTAGCGTCAAATGATCGTCCACTTCGTCAATGGCGGGACACTCGCTCGCGATGAGCAAGGCCAATCCTCCAGTGGCAACAACCTTGAGGTCAGAGTTGACCTCCCTCTTCATCCTGTTGATGATGCCTTCCACGAGCCCGGCGTACCCGTAAACGATGCCGGCATTCATGGATGTGATGGTGTTTTTGCCAAGAACCGATCGCGGTCTGGCGAAAATTTCGACTCGCGGCAGTTTGGATGTCTTGAAAAAGAGAGCTTCGCAGGAGATCATAATACCCGGACTGATCACTCCCCCCATGTACTCTCCCCTGTCCGAAACATAGTCAAAAGTTGTAGCAGTCCCGAAATCAACAACGATAAGCGCCTTCTTGAACAACTCATAAGCTGCTACAGCGTTTACTATTCGGTCCGCGCCTACTTCTTTGGGATTATCATAGAATATGGGCATGCCGGTTCGAATGCCGGGACCTACCACAAGAGGCGTAATACTAAAATATTTCTTGCAAAATCTTTCGACGGCATTGAGAACGGGTGGAACCACACAGGATATGATTATATATCTGACCCGCTCAATGGGGTGGGCGTGGGCTGCAAAAAGGCTGCGGATGGTGATTCCATACTCATCCACTGTCGTATTGACATCGGTCCGGATGCGCCACTCGTCAACGAGTTGGTCGTTCTCGAAAAGTCCAAGTACCGTATTGGTGTTTCCTATATCCATGGCTAAAAGCATATGGTTTACCTCGTGATGGATAGCAGACGCAGAGCAGATACACTCAAATGTGTGGCTGAATGACTTTTCAGTTCAAACTGCGGCATTTGATTTTCTCTCTCCAGCGATGCCCAATGAGAAAGTGAAAGCCACTCTTGTACGAAAAGTGGATCTCTGATCACGTTTGCGACCTTGCTCCTATGAAACGTCACCACCCATGTATTTTTGGATGTTTTCCGCCATTTCCTGAGCTACTTCATGGATCAAGTCATGGTCGGAACCTTCCACCATCACTCGAAAGACAGGTTCCGTGCCTGATGGCCGAATCACGAGGCGTCCTTCTTCCCCCAGTCGTTTTTCAAGTTTTTCCTTCAGGAGAACAAGCTCCGGAATCTCATCGATGGATCTGCGATGAGTGACGGGGACATTCACCAAAGTTTGAGGGAAGTGTTCCATAACCCTTTTCAATTCGGACAAGGGGCGATTTTCACGCAACATAACAGCCAGGACCTGGAGTGCAGAAAGAATGCCGTCCCCCGTGGTACTGCAATCGAGAAAAATCAGGTGGCCCGACTGTTCTCCGCCGATGTTGCAATCATGCTTTCGCATGCATTCGACGACATACCGGTCTCCAACGGGGGTTCGCAGGAGTGTTCCTCCTTGTTTGCGTAAGGCGATTTCCAACCCGAGGTTACTCATAACGGTAGCCACCAGAGTGTTTTTGTTGAGGCTCTTTTTCTTGAGAGAGTGGCTTGCACAGATGGCCATCAATTGATCCCCGTCCAGAATCTCGCCCTTTTCATCAGCAACAATGATGCGGTCTGCATCTCCATCGAATGCAAGACCGGCATTGGCGCCATGCTGGCGAACGAGGGCGGCCATGTGCTCCGGATGAAGGGATCCACAGTCCTGATTGATATTCGTCCCGTTGGGATTGTTGCCCGTCAGAATGACTTCTGCACCCAGTTCCTCGAAAACGGTGGGAGCGACCCTGTAAGATGCTCCGTGAGCGCAATCGATGACAAGCTTGAGTCCCTCCATGGATAGATCTCTTGGAAAAGTTGTTTTGAGGTAGACAATGTAACGACCCTGAGCGTCGTCAATCCTGCGAGCGCGTCCAATTTCCGATGCCGAAGGGCGCGAAAGGCGTTCTATTTCTCCACTCAAAATGAGCTGTTCTATATGCCTTTCGGTATCGTCTGGCAATTTGAATCCGTCTGCAGCAAAAATCTTGATGCCATTGTATTCGAAAGGGTTATGAGAAGCGGAAATGACTATGCCGGCATCCGCCCGCATGCTCGTAGTGATGAATGCTATTCCTGGAGTTGGAAGGGGTCCCACGAGGAGGACATCCACCCCCATGGAACAAATCCCAGCGGTGATGGCATTTTCTATCATGTACCCAGAAAGGCGAGTGTCTTTGCCAATGATGATCTTGGGGCGTCTGTGGCTGCTCTTGAAAACGTGAGCGGTGCTGAAGCCGACCTTCATGGCGAGATCCGTCGTCATAGGCCATTCGTTTGCTATTCCTCTAATGCCATCCGTTCCAAAAAGCTTGTCCATCTCGTACTCCTAAAGCAATGCCTGAAAATCAGCAGTAAATGCAACTGTAGAATGCGGAAAACTCTCGCTCAGAAAGATTGACAAAAGTCCGACCCAATGGCCTTGATTGTCCAAGGAGTATTACAGAGCTTCCCTGATGGCGTCACTCATGATAGCAACTTGTTTGTGGATTTCCACATCATGGGCTCGAATGATGTGTGCGCCCGCGGCAATTCCAAAACTGTGAACAACCGCCGTACCTACTTCACGATCGTCTGCGGAGCGGCCAAGAATGCTTCCAATGAATCTCTTGCGGGAAGCTGCAAGGAGAATAGGACGGTCCAGGCATTGGAGAAGCTCCAGGTTGCGGATGAGAAGCAGATTGTGTGTGATGTTTTTTCCGAACCCGATTCCGGGATCCACGATGATTTGGCTGCGATCGACTCCATGCCGGGAGGCAAATTGAATGCGTTCCTCCAGGAACGCTATGATTTCGGAAAACAGGGAAACATAGGAGGGTGACTCCTGCATGGTCTTGGGTTTCCCCTGCATGTGCATGAGAATGAGCGGAACGCCTGTATCGGCCGCTACACGAACCATCTCTTCGTCAAATCGCAGGGAACTGACATCATTGATGATGTCAGCCCCTGCGTCCAGGGCCTGTCGAGCCACTTCAGCCGAGGTGGTGTCGATGGAAATGGGAATATCACTGCTCTCGCGGATGGCTTCAATTACCGGGATCACTCTCTCCAATTGAACCTCCGGTGAAACAGGATCCGAATTCGGTCGCGTAGATTCGCCACCGATATCCAGAATATCCGTACCTGCGACGATCATGTCGAGTGCCTGCTGCACAGCGGAGTGATAGTTATAATACTTGCCGCCATCGGAAAAGGAGTCGGGGGTCACGTTGAGAATGCCCATGACCCTTGTGTATTCCCCCAATTCTATCGGCTCTGATTTTGTTTGAATCGTATAGTTCTTGCGTGGAAAAACACCCATCCTGTCATTTCTCCGGTGAATTCGTTGTACTTTCCTTTTTGGAAGGGTCCTCTACTTTTTCGGATACTTTCATCCCCTCAGGGTTTTGAACAAATGCAGGATTGGATGCAGGTGCTTCAAAAGATTCGGGAGCTATCGGTTCAGGTTCCTCCTCCTTTGGCGGTAACCGCTCTAAGAGCTCAGGTTTGACCTCTGCAATGATCTTGTCCATATCCCGAAGATCAAGGGTTTCCCGTTCAAGAAGAGTGTCGGCAATCCGAACCAAAACTTCCATATGCTCTTTCAGGATGTTTTTGGCACGCTGATAGTTTTCTTCGACGATTCGGCGAACCTCCCTGTCGATTTCGATGGCTGTCGATTCACTGTAATCCCTGTGCTGAGCGATTTCCCGTCCCAGGAAGACCTGTTCCTCTCTTTTTCCAAAACTGAGAGGTCCCATCACTTCACTCATCCCCCATTCGCACACCATGCGACGTGCCATTTGAGTGGCGCGCTCAATGTCATTGGATGCACCCGTGGTGCGCTGGTTGAAAACCACCTCTTCCGCTACTCGACCTCCCATCAAAATGGCGATGCTATCGAGAAGATAATCCCTTGAATAAGTGTGGCGGTCATCCTGAGGAAGCTGTTGAGTGAGCCCCAGTGCGCGTCCGCGTGGTATGATGGTGACCTTGTGCAGGGGATCTGCGTGGGGCAGGAGCCTTGCCACCAGGGCGTGACCGGCCTCATGATATGCAGTGGTACGTTTTTCTTCTTCACTCAAGATCATACTCTTGCGTTCAAGCCCCATCATGACCTTGTCTTTGGCCGATTCAAAATCGGACATATCGATCTGGTCTTTATTTTTTCGGGCTGCCAGGAGGGCAGCCTCGTTGACGAGATTTTCGAGATCGGCCCCTGAAAAGCCGGGGGTTCCCTTAGCCAGGGTTTTTGTGTCCACGTCCGGGGCAAGAGGTTTCTTCTGCATGTGAACCTTCAAGATTCCGATACGACCACGAATATCCGGTACGGGAACCACGACCTGGCGATCGAATCGACCCGGGCGCAATAAAGCGGGATCCAGAACATCGGGGCGGTTGGTTGCAGCGATGAGGATCACGCCTTCGTTGGATTCGAAACCGTCCATTTCAACGAGGAGCTGGTTAAGAGTTTGTTCCCGTTCATCATGGCCGCCACCGAGTCCGGCGCCGCGGTGACGCCCCACGGCATCTATTTCGTCAATGAAGATGATGCAGGGAGCATTTTTTTTGCCTTGCATGAAGAGATCTCGGACACGGGATGCTCCGACGCCTACGAACATTTCGACAAAGTCCGACCCGCTGATGCTGAAGAAGGGAACGCCGGCTTCCCCTGCAATGGCTCGCGCCAGAAGCGTTTTTCCCGTTCCCGGCGCACCCACCAGGAGAACCCCCTTGGGGATTCTGCCTCCCAATCGAGTGAATTTCTTGGGATCTTTTAAAAATTCCACAATTTCCTGCAGCTCTTCCTTGGCTTCATCCACACCGGCTACATCATCGAACATGACTTTCTTTGCGGTTTCATTGAGCAACCGGGCGCGGCTCTTTCCAAAGCTCATGGCTTTTCCACCACCCATCTGCATTTGGCGCATAAAGAAAATCCAAACTCCAATCAATAGAAGCATTGGGAACCAACTGATCAGTATGGTCATGTACCAGGGGGATTCCTCTTCGGGCTTTGCCTGAATATCTACACCGTGTTCTCTCAGCGTGCGAATGAGATCTGAATCGCGCGGCATGAAAGTACGGAATGGTTTACCATCTTTGCTATATGTCCCGAGGATATGATCCCCTTGAATTGTTACCTGTGAAACTTCGCCTTTTTGAACTGCAGCGAGGAACTGGCTGTAGGTAGTTTCATCTCTAGAACGTTGAGGCTGATGAAACATGTTGAATAGGAGAATCACCATGAGGCTGATGACCAACCAAAGGGCTAAATTCTTATAAAACGGACTCAAGAGACAAGCCTCCTTAAAAATGATGCGGTTGAGTTGACGAGCAGGGGCTTTCAAGAATCAGACCTGGAAATCCTCTATACGGAATGCAAGTCTTTTCTGTACAACCCATTGACCCCGCAGGGGAATAGAACGCAATATTGGCGTACTCAGATCAAATATTTAAAGGTTTAGCAATACTTTAATCTGAAGAACTCAATATAGTCATGTAGATACCGATTGGAAAGCCCAACATTTCCAAGCTTACGTCGATTCTATAGCAGATTCCGTTTCAATGGAAAAGGACCATTCTTACTAAAGAAGGGGAAATCCTCAACTCGGCTGTAGGCGTTATTCTCATTTTCAGTGCAGTTATTACAGAAGCACACTCGAAAAATGGTTCATTCGTAGCCGTTCAACCCTCTTTGCCTAAATCCGCAGATTATGTAGATGCCGCAGAAAGGGAAAAACAGCCGATTTTTGAACTTTTCTTATTCTCTGCGGTGGATGGTTACGTTCGTTCCACCAAAATGATCAATGTGCTCCACTTATCATGTTTCCGTTTACATAAACCCTCTCGGGTTTGTTCAATGCGTCCGGCAAACAGGATGGGGGTCCTGCGGTGATAACAAAGGTCGCAGCTGCGCCTGATCTTATTTCACCGAGCACATCGGATAATCCTATCAATTTTGATCCATTGGCGCTGCAGCATTGAATCACTCCTTCAAGGGAAAATCCTGCGGCGATAAATAGCTTGAGTTCTTCAACAATCGATGCGCCATGATGAATTCCTAGTCCTCCACTGTCGGTTCCCACCGCCAGCAAAACCCCAGTCTTTCGAGCATAGGCAATTTGGTCCAACTGGTGCTCGAGGTTTTGGCGCGCAATATCCAATTCCTGTGCCCCGGCGGGCAATTCTTCTGAATAAGCCTTCATCGTACAGGCTGTGGGAACCCAGAATCTGCCCATCTCCGCCATTTTTTCAAGATTCGTCTTGCCCATGAAAAATCCGTGCTCTATGGAATGGCAGGCAGCTTCGAGAGCCTGTGCAACGGGGAGTATCCCGTTAGCGTGGACCATGGTTTTCAAATGATGTTCCAGGCCAGCCTGGACTGCCGCCTTCAGTTCCGAGACATGAAACTGTGGAGGTGTTTCTTTGCCGAAATGCTTTAAACTGTTCAAACCCGAATTGATGATCTTGATGTGGTCGGATTGTCTGTTTTCCTGGGTGATGGATTCCGCCAATGTGAGTCCTTCCAGGGGCGTGCGTCCGATAAGCCTTCCATAGCGGCCGGGAGCGTGCCAGGCTTTGCCTGCCGCTTTGAGATGGATTGGATAACCTTTAAAAAGAGGGTCTTCGAGTTTATAACGCAATGTATGGCCGTTTGAATCCCCGCCGTCTCTCACGGCCACTATTCCGTGCGAAAGATGTTGATGGAGATGCTTTGAAATGAGAGGGGCTGCCTCCGTATAGCCGAAGGTCAGTTGTTTTTGGCGAAACTGCATATCATTCGTTCCCGACATGGTCAGGTGAACATGAGCATCGACCAGGCCGGGCAAAAGGGTGCAGTGAGACAGATCTTCAATGGCGGTATCTTTGACTTTGGCCAAGGCTTCCGGTCGCATCTCTTTTGCTGAACGGATGCAGTCTTCCTCAACGGACAAAAGCACATTGCGTTTTATGGGACCGCCTGTCCCGTCAATAAGATGACCCACCAGGAGGTGAAATATTTTACTCATGTTCGAAACCCTTCTAAAATGTTCAGAATCTCTTTTCTTGTCTTCATGAGAGATTGAACCATGTGATAATGCCAGACACCTTAAAAATTTTTTATTGATATTGTAGGCAGTCAGACATGCACGTGGTAGAAAAACACGTTTCACCTTTTCGTATTCTCAAGGGCTAAGGTGAAACCCGAGCAGGTCGGATGCCGCTCCTTCTACAAAAAAAATAAATTATTTTACCATAAAAGTAATAATGTTGGAGGTTCGATACGCTACTTTGTCTTTTGAATTTGACCGTGAGGCCTCATGGCGCTAGATAGGGTTCTTCTTTTTTGTGGGCTTCTTGCATCAAGAAAGGGAGGTACAGGCGGTTGAAAATCGTGTTTTATTTTGTAAAGATAGTTGACCTGATGATGTAAGCGGTAGAAATATTTGGCAATGATTTTGCTTTAACTTCGATTCACTTGCAGTTGCTCTCACGGGATGATCGAGAACTCCAATGCAAGGCAGGTGGCGAGGTTTCCGGGAGGTTTTTTTAGATGGTTTTGGGTTTGAAGAAAGAAAATCTGTTATTGGCTTTAAGTATTCTTGGACTCATCGTTGCCGCAGTGGCGGGTCTGGCAGAATATGTGCAATGGATTGGTGCTCTTTGCTCCGGATTCTCTACGGGTTGTAAGGAAACAGCTCAGTTCACATTACTGGGGCTCCCATTGTGGATTTGGGGAGTCGGCTATTACCTGTCATTGTTGTTATTGCTCTTCTTCAAAGTGCGAGGCGCGATATTTTGGTGGGTTGCTCCAGCCATTGGAGTCGAATTCAGCCTGGTCTGGATCATGTATTCCATCAGTGCACTTTGCGTCTTCTGCCTTGCAAATTTGTTGGTGGTACTTCTGATCCTGGTTGTCTTTTTGGAAAAAGAACGGCTGTGGCAAACGCTCGCCGTCAGTTTGCTTGCTTTTTTGATTTCCGTCTTTGTGATCACCAAAGAAAATCAAACCATGGCTTCCCCTATGACAAAAATGGAGGACCATGAGTCCGGGATTGCTGCGGTCGTAAAAGGACAAGCCATCACAAACCGGGAGTTGGAAAATCCACTGGCTTTCAAAATTCTGGATTTGGAAAAGCAGATCTATAAACTGAAGCGGGATCGTCTGAATGATATGATCACCGAAATGCTTCTTGAGGGAGAAGCGCACAAAAAAGGTATTTCCATTCAGGAGTTGATAGATGACGCCATACTGTCCAAACCCATTGAAGTCAGCGATGATGAGGTAGAAAAATTCTATATTGAGAATCGTGCCAGATGGCCCGAATGGGATGGGTCTGAGGAGGATCTCAAGAAACAGATCAAGGCTTCTCTCACGCGCCAGAAAGCATACGACAAAGCGAAGAAATTTGCATGGTCCCTAGCTAGCAAAGATGACGTGATCGTTTATCTCAAAGAACCGCAGCTTCCGAATGCGGATGTGAGTATAGGAGACAATATGTCGGATGGTCCTGCAGACGCTCCGGTAACCATTGTCGAATTTTCGGATTATGAATGCCCTGTCTGCCGTAAAACTCATGTTCTCACGAAAGAAATCAAGGAGATGTACAAGGGGAAAATTCGTTGGGTCTTCAAGGACTTTCCACTCAGACAGCACCAATGGGCTTCTCTGGCTGCCGAAGCTGCCCGTTGTGCCGGTGAGCAGGGGAAGTTCTGGGAATATCAGGATCGCTTGTATTCCAGTGATAAGGAGTTGACGGTTGAACAGTTGTCTTTCATTGCAAAAGATCTGGGAATGAAACCGGAACCGTTTGCTGCATGCCTCAGCAACGGTAAGTATCGAAACGAAGTGGAAAAGGATCGCCAGGAGGGCAAAGTAAACGGCGTTTCCACGACACCCACTTATGTAATCAACGGCAAATTTGTTCCGGGTGCGCCAACCCTGGAACAATTCAAGGAGATGATCGAGGCCGAATTGGCTAAAACAAAACCGAAAAGTTAGAATGGTTTGGCGCTTTGCGGCGTTCCGCTGAATGGTTAAGAGATGCAGGACTGAAGGGGAGGACATGAAAACTGTCCCGGCCAAGAGAACCATCGAACTCGTCAAGGGTGAACTCAATTATTATGAGGTTCTGTTGGTGAATGAAAGTGCTACTGCGCAAGAGATAGATCAGGCCTTCCAGCACTTGAGCAGGTTGTGGAGGCCTGATCTGAACGCAGATAGAGCCGAAGCCTTGGAACATTTTCAACTTATCTGCAGGGCTCACGACGTTCTGAGCAACCCTGAACTGCGGCGTGCGTATGACCTGGAAAATCAAAGTTCGACCGAAGATCACGAGATCACGAAATTTGAGGATGGAATGGGTTCCCGACTGATCGAATGGTTCCGTGCAGATGTCTGGCGATCGAGGATGGTTGCGGGTGTACTTACTTTTTTGGGGTTTGTCATCGTTTCCTATGTTGGAGATTTTCTTACACCGGTTGAACAAGCCTCGAAGACAGAACCTGTCTTTTCCGGTTTCGCCTCATCCGATAAGGCGCTTCCACTCGATAGGGTGAAGAAGGGAAAAGAGAGTCCATCCTTGTTGGCTTCTGCAGAGAAAATTCTGGCTATCGACAGTTCTCTTCCTAAAGAAATAATGCCGGCGTCTCCTGCCGTGGAAGAACAAGCGCGAATTGAAAGCCCCAAAGGCGAGTTTTCTCCTAAAGAGACAAGTGGGCTTTTGGAATCAGTTCAAAAAACCTCGCAGGAGCCACAACCTGTAGTTCCGTCGGAACCAAAACAGGAACCGTCCGCAAAACAGTCCTTGAAGACGAGTTCGAAAACAGGGGAGGGTGCCAAGCAATCTCCTTTAAAGGGGAAACCCGCAAAGGCTTCTTCAGGTATCAAGCCGACTGCGGGTTCGTCTTCCTCAAAAGTTCCTTTTTCGACGTCATTGGAAGCAATGAACGTTCAAAAGCGAAGTGCAGAGAAGAAACCGGACCTCAGCTCTTCTTCCGACGAACCGGATATGTCACCGAACGGATTTTCAGACTCTCGCAGCGAAACAACGCCTGAAATGAAGAATGACGTAAAGATTCAGGAAAATATGCTGCGCTTTCTCAATCGGTATACACAAGTCTATGAAAAGAAAAATATTAAAGCCTTGGAGGAGCTCTTTGAAAAGGATGCGTTGGAAAACGGTGAAGCTTTTTCAAGCCTTCGGCCGCTCTATCAGAATAATTTTCATCGAATAAAAAAATTTCGCTACGATATCGAAATCCTCAGTTGGAAGTCCATTGAAGGAGGATTGGATGTAATGGGCAAATTTTCCCTGGATTCGGTGATAAATGAGAACATGCATAGAGAATCCAACGGTCCTCTTCATTTGATTCTGACTCGACATGGAGAGGATTTTCGAATTCGCACACTGGATTATCAGATCGAAGCGACAAGAGAATTTGTTGATACGGTCAAATAAGGGAGTTGGCGGATTCTAATATCCCTTTACCACAGAGAGCATTTATCCTTTTTCCAGCACATTGACAATGTACTTGTAAAGCTTCTGAGCATCGTTGTCCGGCAGAGCCGTTTTTGGAAACGAGGGCATGGGAGCCTCGGGATTTCGAAGCCAATCAAGAAAAGTGTTGAAATTGGCGAGCTTGGAAGAGCCTTTCACGGGGTGGTCGGGACTGATGACGTTTCCTCCATTCAAGTGGCATCCCGCACACTTTGCCTTGAAGATGTCTTGGCCCTCTTTGAAGCTTTCAGCGAGTGTGACATCTTTAGCACCGTACACCAGTTGTCCTCCAAAGTATCCGAGCCCACCCACCGTGAGGAAAGCCACGAAATAGATGGTCAGCAAAAAAGTGGATTTTTCTTTTCCTCGTCGGCCTACGATGAATCCAAGAAAAAGGAGTCCCAAAAGGATTCCAGCCAAGGCTAGTTTCACCATAATGGGAAACAGGAAAGTTCCCGAATAAAAATGCTGCCAATCCATGAAACCAAAAAGCACAGTGGGAAAGAAAAATGCAAAAGCTAATAAAAAACAATGCCGACCCGATTGTGCCAGGTTGGAGTACACCCTGAAGCGGTCCAAGGCAGCGAATATGAATGCTCCGGCAATCAATCCGATGACCAAATGAACTTGAGTGGGATGTATGGGATGGGAGTACCCCATAGTGGATAGAAAGGAATAAAATGAATTGATTGCATCATTCATAATTTTATCTCCCTATAACCGTCTTACCAACTGGTGCGGTTCTTTTTTGGCGACTCAAGGATCATCGTTCGAAAATGCCATTCCTCGAATGACAACTTTTATAAAAAATAATATTTAATTTCAATAGCTTAAAATTATAAATGGCGTGATTTGGTTTAGATTCTTCCCCTCTCGGGAAAGAATCTAAACCTACGTTTTCATCCTTGGTTGTGGCTGTCCCAAGTTAATAGGAATTAGTAACCATTTTTCTTGGACTGATCGTAAATATATCCTCCTGCTGCTCCCGCAGCACCACCGACGGCGGCGCCGACAGCCGGCGATCCCCCTGTGATAGCGCCAATTGCCGCCCCCGAACCTGCACCAATAGCTCCACCACTCAAAACGCGCTGTTGAGTTGTGCTCATTCCTGCGCAGGAAGTCAGTGAAAATAAGAGAGCAACAACAAGCATAACATATTTAATGGTATTCATGAGATACCTCCTTTCCACCTATTGTTTTAGTATAATTTTATTATTAAAAATAAGAACCCTCATCCTTGAGTGCAATGTCTATGATGTCAACTCTGGAATCCTTGATGCCGTTTGGTCGAGAACCGGAAGTGAATGTCTTGGGGCATGACTCTCAAAGTAAGTGGAGGGGGCACCTGGTATAAGAGGTTTCTCGCCGGGATTTTTATAATGATTGGGCTGGGAATTATGGAACGCGAAGCATTCCAAGCTATTCAAATTCTTTTGCCAAATTTGTATAAAAATGATATGAACCCATCCGTTCGACAGAAGGAAGGGTTGAAGGGTACGCTCTCTGGGACCATGTGGTTGGAGTCGTCTTTGAGCCTACTTTTAATGTCATCGATTGATCCGGGTTTTGAGCGAAATTATCATTTCATAGGGTGGATCGGCTGTGTCGGTGTAATACAGTTTAGGGATTTGTCTTCAATCCTTCCAGAACAGGAAAAATCGGTAAAATGAAATGAGTTAGGGAGCTTAGCCTTTTGGGAAGACTCCCTTTTTTCTTTTTGCTTGTAAGATCAGCGAGGAAAGTTATGCAACGGTCTATAATTTCAATAGTTTTGGTCTTTTTCTGCATAAGCCTTTTTTGTTGCGGGCGGGTTTATGCCCAGGACCGAGGCATCATCATCACACAGAAGGCTACGCCTTCCCTCATGAAAACCGAACAACGTGTGGCGCTTGTCATCGGGAATGGCAATTATGAGTCCGCACCTCTTCGAAATCCTGTGAATGACGCTCGGGCAATGGGTAAGGCATTGAAGGATCTTGGATTTGATGTTGTGGAAAGGGAGAATCTCAATCAGAAAGATATGAAACGCGAGATCCAGGCATTTGGTGAAAAGCTTCAGAAAGGTGGGGTTGGCCTTTTTTATTACGCTGGACACGGGATGCAGGTGAGCGGGCGCAACTACTTGATTCCTGTCGGTGCCAATATCGAACATGAAAAGCAGGTGGAATATGAAGCGGTTGATGTCGGTTCCGTCCTGACGGAAATGGACTACGCCCGCAACCGCTTGAATATCGTGATTCTCGATGCTTGCCGCGACAATCCTTTCGCCAGAAGTTTCCGGTCTCAATCCCTGGGTCTGGCTTCAATCAATGCGCCGACTGGAACACTTATTGCCTATGCCACTGCACCGGGTTCGGTGGCCAATGACGGCCCTCAGGACAATGGCGTCTATACGGGCGAACTCATTAAAGTCATGCTGCAACCCGGGCTGAAGATCGAGGATGTCTTCAAGCAGGTTCGATCCGCCGTGAGGGAATCGACGGGCGGAAAACAAGTTCCCTGGGAGTCTTCTTCCCTGGAAGGCGATTTCTACTTCCAATTGCCGTCCGGGGATGTCGCTCCCACGTATGCAACGGAGCGCACGGCGCCTGTGAGTGTTCCTCAAGTCCCCAGAGGTGATAGCGCTCCTCATACTGCTCCCAAAATCTGGAAAGAGCCAGTTACCGGAATGGAATTTGTTTGGATTCCGGGTGGCTGTTATCTCATGGGGAGCCCTCAAAACGAGAAAGGAAGGGAAGCCGATGAGGGGCCCGTGCACGAGGTTTGTGTCGATGGATTTTGGATGGGCAAGACAGAAGTGACCAATGGTGAATTCCGGAAGTTTCAGCCCACTCATGACAGTAAAGATTACCAGGGATATTCTCTCAACGGGGATGATCAGCCTGCGGTTTATGTAAGTTGGAAGGATGCCAACGCCTTGGCCCAGTGGCTGGCAAATAAGAATGGCGGGCAGTATAAGTTCAGACTCCCTACGGAAGCGGAATGGGAATATGCCTGCAGAGCCGGGACGGAAGGCTCTCATTATTGGGGAGACGACCCCAGTCGAGCCTGCAGTTATGAAAATGTCGGTGATCAGACCACTGGTCGCCAGTGGAAGATGGAGAATGTGCATGACTGTGAGGACGGTTATGCTGTGGTGGCTCCTGTCGGCAGTTTTCAGCCGAATGCATTTGGCCTGTATGACATGCTGGGGAATGTTTGGGAGTGGTGTTCCGACGTTTATAGTGCTGACGCATATTCGAAACACGATAAAAACAATCCTGCGTTTTCCGGCGGTAACCCCGGTGCCGAACGAGTGATCCGCGGAGGGTTCTGGCATGGAGGGCCTGATAAGGTGCGGTGCGCTCTTCGTGGTGCAGGTTTACCTGGGGGAATGAATGACGACTTGGGGTTTCGGCTGGTGCGAGAACCCTGAAAACATAAGTGAAACGAGATTATCAGTAAAAAGGCATCTGATCTCCACTTTTGGCAAGTCTGCCGAAAAACCGAAAGGAGAGGAGAGTATGTTCTCTTTGAGTGGTAAATTGAAACAAATGAAATGGATGACATGCGGACTGACGCTCTTGATCTTGGGGCTGATGTTCTGCCTGGAGGGCGGAATCGCTTCCGCCTCTGGTGTACAGGCTGGAGAGGTCATTGGCTTTCGTTGGGCATTTGGTGCTTTGTTGGGAAATAACAATGAGCGCAAGCTCGAGCGCGTTGCCGAGGAAGCAACGCTGAAAACCGGGGATCAGTTCAAGATGATGGTCGAGCTCGAGAAGCCCTGTTTCGTCTATGTGATCTATTATAATTCTAAAGACGGAGTGAAGATGCTCTTCCCCTATGATATCAACCAATTCCAAACCGACTATCAGGTCGCTAAAAAGTACTATATCCCTCAGGGGGATGCCTGGTTTGAGCTTGATCAACATGTGGGGCGGGAGACTTTTCATCTTCTCGCTTCCGCACAGAGGCTCACCGCCATGGAGGAATTGTTCAACGAGTATGAAACGGCCGATGCAGCCAAAAGGTCCGAACTCATAAAGCGAATCCTTTATGAAATCCAGAGCATCAAGAATATAAATCGTGAACTGGCTGCGCCCGCTGAACGTCCCGTGCCCATAGGAGGGGCCATTAGGGGCATGGAAAAAATTCAGGGGAACAATCTCCCCGATGTGGCTTCTATAGCCGAAGATATTGCGTGTACTGGTTCCATTGCGAGGACCTACAACATTGAGCACCAATAGTAGAAAAAAAAACGGGGTTGCTGTCACACTGATTGTGACCTCGTTTTTCATGGCGCGTCTATGTTTTCTTCTACTTCCCCACATCTTTGAACCCTGGAATGCCAAGGCGATCGACCAGCTCTTTATGCTCAGATCGTCTTACGATTTTCTTCAACCAACATATGACAATACCATTGTCCATGTCGATCTCAATAATACGACTATCCAGAAATTCAATAACTTTTATCTGAATCGGTCCCATTACGCTCGCGTCATCCGAAATCTTGGGGAAATGGGAACGGCAATGCAGGCTTACGACTTTATTTTCGCCGCACCATCCAACGAATTGGATGATGCGGCGTTGATAGATGCAACGACTCACGCCGGAAACGTATATTTCGGAGTAGCTTTCGCCTTGTCTGATGGAAATGGTGAGGTGGACAGACAGCCTCCCGATCGTAAGGCCTTGGAATATCTCAAGGCAACAAACTGGCATGTGAAGGCACAGGGCGAAACTTCGAAATTCTTTGTGGGCTCTCAGCCACTGCTCACTTTTTCCGGCCTCGCCACAGCATCCAGGGGGGTGGGATTTCTAAGTATCCAAAGTGACATGGATGGTGTCTTCCGGCGTGCTCCGCTGCTGGTGAAATATGAAAAAGGCTTTTATCCCAGCCTGCCATTTCGCGTTGCCTGTGATTATCTCGGAGTTTCATCCGAAAACATTGTCATCGGTTCCGGGAAGATCGTTCTGAAGAAAGCCCATAAACCGCAAGAAAAAGAGATTCATGATATAATCATTCCCATTGACGACCATGGCAACATGCTGATGAATATTATAGGTCCGTGGGAAGCGATGAAGCATTATAATTTTGCCGATGTTTATCGTGCCTCGGATGATCCCCTTGAAATGGAACTTTGGAAAAAAGAATTGAAAGGAAAAATAGTTGTAGTTTCCGATGTTTCCACTGGTTCTACAGACATTGGTCCCGTGCCGACGGACATCAATTTCCCTTTAAGCGGTCTTCATGCAAACGTCATTCATACTATTTTGACTGAAAACTTCTTGAAGGAGCTTTCAGAAGCTCAGATGACTTTGTTGGAAATGGGGATTGGGGTCTGTCTTGTGATCCTCGCCATTTGTCTCTCCCCCATAACTTTCGTCATGGGAAGTGTGGGATTGGCTGTGGCTTACAGTTCAGCTGTGGCTCTAAGTTTTTTTCTCGCCGGCACCATACTGCACTTGGTGCGCCCCCTTTTTCTCATAGGAATTTCAACAGCCCTCATCACTGCCTACCGCTATGTCAGCGAGGAAAAAGAAAAGCTTGTCTTACGCAAGTCCTTCGAGGCTTATTTCCCACCTTCCGTCGTCAAGAAGATTATGGCCAACCCGGAAATGATATCCAACAAGGGGCAGAAAAAAGAACTGACGATACTTTTCAGTGATATTAAAAGTTTTACCACTTATTCCGCATCTCTCACTCCCGATGAGATACGGAGAGCCCTCAATGAATATTTTGAGGCAATGGTCGAGATTGTCTTTAAATATGAAGGCACAGTGGACAAATACATCGGTGATGGCCTTATGGTGTTTTTTGGAGATCCTGAACCCCAGAACGACCATGCATTGCGTTGTGTTCGTTCAGCTATCGAAATGCAGAAAAAAGTCAGAGAATTGAAGCAAAAGTGGGAAGGAGAAGGGGGGATACCCCTTCAAATTCGCATCGGGATCAATACGGGTGAGGTTGTGGTGGGCAACATGGGGTCGTCCAAGCGTCTTTCTTATACAGTGCTTGGTTCGGCGGTGAACCTGGCACAACGTCTTGAATCCAATGCTCCCGTAGGAGGGATTCTCATTTCAGACCGCACCCATGAACTGGTTAAAGGCAAAGTGCCCACCGGTGATTTAAGAGAAATTCAGGTGAAGGGAATAGATATGCCCGTGAGAGTCTGCGAAGTCTATGTTGAATGAAGAGGTGGGCAAAGTGGAATTTTACCCACCCGACGGTAGAACTTTTATTTTCAAGAAATGGTGTTGAGTTCCTTCTCTCTTGGGAACAAGGGCAGGTAGCGGTAAGAAAGGGATAGAATCAGCGCACAGTAAGCGAGCATTGCAATGATGGGAGCCCATTCGTATATGGTGGGGACATAGACTTCCCATTTATCGAAAGGCATCACGGGGGTTGCCAGGGTCTGGACCGTCATTACGAAACGATTGATGATAACGCCGATACAGACCAGCAGGAAACTGCTAAAGACGATGAAATGGTTTTGCCTGCCCCTGGAAGCCGTCAAAAGGATTGCGGGCAGCACTCCACAAAGGATGATCTCGGTAAAGAGGAGCCACATGCCGTAAGGCGCCCGGTAATAATCGCCCAGCTTGAAACCCAGTTCAGGAGAGAGAAAGAAGGCCCAATAGACTGTGTCGGCGATCTTCAGAAGAATATAGATGGAAAGAAGCGTACCGACGATTTTGGAGATGAGTTCGTATACACTTCGATCCACCAATTTTTTGCGGGTGACGATTTCCATCGAACGGCAAACGAGTGCAGTAAACGCAGGGCCGGAAGCGATGGCGGAGAGGATGAAGAGGAAAAAAGTCCAGGGCCAGACAAAAAAGCCGGTCCGGTAGGCGAAGGGACGCGCAAAAAGCACGCCGGCCACACCTCCAAGAGAACCCTGATGGAAGAAACTCAAGAAGGTTCCGGTGAGAGCAAAAATGGCCATCATGTCGTGTAGAGTGTGCCCGAAGATGCGTACCGGATGAATAGCATCCAGCTTACGGTTCTTGAGAACAATAGGAACATACTCTATGACCAGAACGATGGCATAACAGGTGATGCAAAAGATCACTTCCGTCAACATGGAATGAACATTGGCATGCCAGTAGCCAAACCATCCGCGAAGAGGCTGCCCTATTTCCAGAAGCAATACGGCAAGTGCTCCAGTATAGCAGACAAACCCCACGATGACCGCAAGATTGATGATCTTGTGAAGTTCTCTAAGCGCGGGGAAAAATCTCGATAACCCGTAATATAGGAAGCCTGAAAAAAAGGCGCCGGCTCCCAGTGCGATGATGGCCAAATCTGCCGTAATATAAAGTCCGAATCCAAAATGGTTATTCAAACCCGTAACGTTCAGCGCCTGTATGAGGACAACCACTCCTGCGTATACTCCCCATCCTATGAGAGCGGCGAGTACCAGAATCCAGATCCCAAACGCAGGAAGCGAACACCGCCTAACTCCTTCGGGAATCAACGCCTTATCCATTATATATATCCCTCGCATTTCCATTGTGATATTAGGTTGAGTCTGTAGATGCAAAAACATTTATGCTTTTACATACTCTTATGCTTATGCTTTCAGCTTTGCTTTTTTGCCCGCCATGCCGGGGGGAGTCACCCGATCTAAAACCCCTTGTCCGCCTGCTTTCTTACCCAGTCATGCTTGCTGAGGTAGTAAACCTTTGGTTCCGTGTGTAATTTGCTCAAAAGTCTGAAAGCACGGGGATCCTTGATGAGTGCTGCGACCTCCGATTCAGGATCGTTTAGATTGCCGAAGGAAATCGCCTTGGTTGGGCAGGCTTCGGCACAAGCAGGAAGGTAGGTGGCCTTGTCGGGATCGGTCTCTTCAAGGTAGGCTTTGGCACGGGCATTGAGAAGTCGATGGTGGCAGAAAGTGCACTTTTCCACCACGCCTCGCATGCGCGTGCTCACTTCAGGGTTCAACATGGATTCCATGGACTTTGGCCAGGAAGGATCCCACCAGTTGAAATCGCGAGCATGGTACGGGCAGGCCACGATGCAGTACCGGCAACCGATGCAACGGGGATAAATGTGTTCGACAATGCCGTTTTCCTCATTCCGTGTGGTGGCGTTCACCGGGCATACGAAGGTGCAGGGTGCATGGTGCGGTGCATCGCAATGCATGCAGGGACGTGGCAGATAAGTGTATTGATACTCCCCGTAATCCTTTCCATTTTGGAGATAGAAGACCTCCATCCATGTAATGGAGCGCAGCTTGTTGGTTTCATCCGGCCGGAAGGAGATATTGTTTTCCGCCTGGCAGGCGACGCTGCAAGCCATACAACCCGAACATTTATCAAGGTCGATTACCATTCCAAAGCGGACTGCACTTTGTTTTCGTTCTTCTTCACTCACTGGTTACCCCCAATTTTGTTCAGGGCCGAGAAGGTTGTTTCATTGAATTCCTTCGGACCTCTCAATAGAGCCCAACGGAAAGATTACAGATCAAGGCTGAAAGCTGCGCGGATCGGGAGCGGGTATGATCATGCGCGACGCAACTGTGCACGAGCAGCCCAGGCAGTTCCGAGCCCTGATACGGGATCCATCTGAACCTCCAGCAGCTCATTGGGATTGGCTCCCTTGCTCTGGATGTATTGATCGTAAGCCTTGTGGCCCAGGCCCTGTGGCATATAGATGACATCCAGACGTGCCCCGGGGAAGAGATGAACCCTGACAATACACTCTCCTGCAGGAGTTTTGAGTACTGCGCGATTCCCTTCATCAAGCCCCAAGGATCGAGCGGTCTCAGGATGCAGCTCCACAAAGGAGTCGTCGTTTCTTAAAATAAAATCCCATAATGTTTTGGTCATGAAAGGAGGATTCGGCAAATATCCATGAGAGAGAAACAAAGCTTGATAGGAAACCAGCGTCAAGGGGTACTCTTTTTCATTTCCCGAGAGAGCGATGGAAGAGAAATTCGGCAAGCATTGTTCATCCTTTCCTGCCTCTAGCTCCTTTGACTGCAGTGATTGAAAAGCGAGCTCTATTTTCCCGGATGGGCTTTGCACAAGCTGAAGCGGATTTTGAGGCGCATCATACCAGCACTGTCCCGAAGCGAGCTTCTTCCACAGATCGGCTCCATCCTTGTAATTGGCCTTCGGGGATGCTCCCTCCGGGGTTTCCTGCAGTTGCCTCGCTGAGGTCTGGGCAACCGCACCTCTTCCGGATGCAGCCAACCCCTTTACCCGATCCTGAAGAAATGCATCATAGCTTTTCCATGGCAGGGCATCGGCGACCGACCCGCCCATGTTTTTTGACATTTGAAGGAGAACATCTCCAGAGTGGCGGGTATTCCATTGAGGGGGCAGAATGGGAGCTGCGACTGCGTAATAAGCCTGGGGCAGTCCGGGAACACCGATGACATCGTCATACCGTTCGAAGGCAGTATGGTTGGGAAGGATAATGTCGGCCTGCAGGGAAGTTTCATCCATGTAGGAAGAAAAGGATACGACCCACCCTACCTTTTGAATAGCCTTCTGAAAGACCTGATTGCCTGGAAGGCTATAGGCCGGATTGGCTTCATGGATCATCAAGACTTCGATGGGATAAGAGGGAGCCTCGGACAGATTTTTAAGGAACCCATAGAGGCTCTTGCGGGAAAGAGGAATATCCTGAGCTTTGACCTGGTCAAGGCTCTTCCGAGCCAGCCCTTGTTGTGCCACTTCGTCTGCAAGGACCTGGGGCATGGGTCCAAGCGGTACAGATGGGGCGAGGGATATCATGCCCTGGGATTTCAGATTGCCTTTGAGTACATTGAGGGCAAGAAATGCCAGTTCATGATGGACTTTTTCCGGGAGGTCCCGGCTTTTTCCCCATACTGCGACAGCGTTGGGCTGTGTGGCAAAATCTTTGGCCAGTTCGACGATCTTGGCTGGTTCAAGACCGGTGCGCCTGGATGCCTCTTCAAGGGAGTTTTCCGAAGCCAGAAGGAAACTCTTGAATCCTTGCCTCGCTTTCCCCTGACTGTCGGTCCAGTCCTCGAAGCCAAAAACGTTTGTAGCCACGTAGGATGTGTCATAGAGGTTTTCCTTCACCATCACATGGGCAATTCCAAGAGCAAGAGCCGCCTCGCTGCCGGGAATGATCGGGATCCACCGGTCGGCTTTTGCTGCGGACATGGAACAGCGCGACTCGATCTGGATGATTTTGGCTGAAGGGGTTTTGTTCTCACTCTGTGCCGCATTCCAGTCTCCCCAAAGGGCCAGCATACGTCCGGGGCTTCCCCAACCTCCAATGAGATCGGATCCAAAGCTGAGGATATAAGATGCTTTCTCCAAAGCAAATGCCAGAGGCTCCTCTTTGCCCAGCGTAAGAAAGGCTGCAAGCTTGAGGCTATCGGAGTGGGAGGGCATTTGGAAAAAGTTGGGAGACCCGTAGGCGTCGAAAAATTGTTGCCATAAATCCCTCATGCTGCCTTGTCCCTGCCCAGTGATGCAGGCCACTGCGTGAGGAGTCCCCCCCGTTCTGAGATTCACCAGTTTGTCGAGCAGTTCACTCATCGCTTCATCCCAAGGGATGGGTTTGAAGCCGGAGGCTTCCCCTCTCTTCTGAGTCTGCTTTATGGGTTGAGTGATCCGGTAGGGAGCGTAAAGGAACTGAAGTCCTGAAGCAGCAAGTGGACATATTCCTCCTCGATTGATGGGATGCTCCGGGTTTCCTTCCAGCAAAACGGCCCGGTTGCCATTTACCAGGCGAGCCCGAATGCCGCAACCTCCTTCACACAAAGTGCAGATGGTGGCTTTCTTAGTAATCGGCCCACGTTCCGGCGATGGACGCCATGACCAGTTTTGGCTCCAGATGGCGGAATCATCGGCCAATTTCCATGGCAAAGGTGAAAGCAAAGTACCTCCTACCGCGCCGGCAGCAAACTGTAAAAAAGCTCTCCTACCAAACATCATCCCTTTGAACCTCTCGTCGATGCCATTTTGTTGGAACTTCTTGCCACTGGAAAATCTTATGAATGCTTCTATTTATGGCAGGTATTGCAATTATTGCTGATCCCCCGGTCGGCATGGCACTTCTCACAGGCATCCATCTTCATGGTATTTTTGCTGTAGCCGGTCAAACGGTTCTCTTGGTAAGGGGGAAGCTTTTCCTCGGAAGAGACGTCGCGATGGCATGCCACGCATTCCATTCCCCCAGCTTTATGAGGGGCATGAGAAAAGTAGACATTGTCCGGTTGCCAGGCATAAACCCGCCAGGGAATTTCGCGGTCCTTTTGAATATACTCTTCCACAAGGATTCGCTCGTCTTCTGTCTCTCCCATGGGCGCCTCGTGGCATTCCTTGCACTTTTCAATCCTGGGAATTCCCGAATATGTTCCATCCTCTCTAAAAAAATGACAATCCTCGCAACTACTGTCTTGATGGGCAACATGACTGAATTGCATCGGCTGCATGCGTTGCGAATAGATGAGATTAGGAGAGAGAACCCAGCCGAAGACCAGGGCAACGATAAAGCCGGCAAAGAAAATGGCGCCGCCAACCCTGCTTTTACCGGAAGTATTTTTTTTCTCTTCATTCATAAGACAAGCCTCAGTTGCTCCCATTTGACGATCCTGATGTTTTACCCTGAAAACATAGATGATTTTCGTGTAACATCTATGTCACTATTAGGGTGGAATCTTATTGCCCTTGGAATTCAGAGCAACATGGACAACTATTTTTTTTACGAATGATTTGTCTAGTAAACGCTCTTGAATTGCCTTGTCAAGCGAAAAGGAACATATCGATATTATTAAATAATATTGATTTATTTTGCACAAGAATCCCTAAATCATGTGCCATTTGTCACAACGTGGCGCAACGAAATGAAACAGCTTTTCTGTCATGCTGAAACAATCTGGTGACAATTCGCTTGATTCGTATTCGCCATTTTATACAAAAGCGGGTAAAGAGACTGCTTCGAAAAAATCGAAAGGGAATGTTCCCGTTTGTCTTGAATCTTGTACCTGCTAGCCCATAGCATGGGTTCGATCACAACTCAAAAGATCCTGGAAAGGGGTGAACACTCCATGAAAGTGATGACTTTCAATCTCCGTTTTGAAAACGACCATGATGGTGAAAACGCTTGGGTCTACCGCCGGCAGGTGGCCCTTGACCTGATTCAAAAGTATCGTCCTTCCATATTGGGAACCCAGGAGGGCACCAGGAAGCAACTGGATTATCTCCAGAAATACCTGTCGGGATACAGGATGCACGCTCCAGAGAGAACCTGGGACGATACCTGCCAATATCCCACCCTTTTTTACAGGGAGGATGGGTTCGAAGTGATGGAAGGTGGGGAATTCTGGCTTTCGAAAACCCCGCAAACTCACAGAAGCAAGGACTGGGATAGTGCTTTCCCGAGAATGATGAGTTACGCTTTGTTTCATGATCGGGCTGATTCAGGTTCTTTTTGGGCTGTTGTCACGCACCTGGATCATATAGGAAGTCGGGCGCGTATCGAGCAAAGTAAAATGATTGCGGCCTGGCTGGGAAAACATTCGAGGCCCCGCATTCTCATGGGTGATTTCAATGATCGGCCTGACTCTTCGGTTCACCACATACTGACGGAACCTGCCGAGAACATGAAGGATACGTGGGATGTGCGGGGTGGAGTGGAAAGTGAAGAGACCATGACGCACCATGATTTTCACGGGGTGCCGAACAAATTTCGAATGGATTGGATATTGGTGAGCTGCGAATTCCGGGTTCTGGATGTTCTAGTTATCCGGGATCACAAAGGAGGGCGTTATCCATCGGATCACTTTCCCTACCTTGCGGAATTGACATGGGCATGATTGCCTGCCGTCCCCTATTGTACGCGGTTCGCTTGGGAAATGGCTCAGTGTAAATTGGATTTCTTTCCGGCTGCATGTAGAGGGGCGCCGGGCATCTTTAGATATCGATTTTTTCGTTACAGAGGATACGGTTTATACAGGAGGAATGATGCAGGACACAATTCGAGTGGCTTTGATTCAACCCAAGCCTTACCCTTCACTTGACGATCCCAGGAATATCGGTCATGCCATGCAGTTACTCGAACGCTGCCGCGGAGAAAGGCTGGATGTCATTTGTTTCCCTGAATATTTTCCCTATCAGGGTGAACGTGAGCTCGCCGGGGCGGCGAGACAGCACAAGGCTTATATCATAGCGGGTCTTGTGGAAGCTGAAGGGGAAAAGCTCTATAATACCGCAACCCTCTTCGATAGGGCCGGACGCCTTCTGGGGCGGCAGCGCAAGCGCAATGTGAGCGTGCTGGAACGGGAGCAGCTGGGAATCTCTGCGGGAGATGGCGTCTTCCGAGCTTTTGCCACGGATTTTGGTAAAATCGGCATACCGGTCTGCATCGATTTCTGGGGACAGCCCGAAGCGGGCAAGCAGTTGGCCGAACAGGGTGTCGACGTGGTTTTTAATATAAGCCTTTTTCCTGTTCTACGTGGCCACTGGAAAGTAGGGGTCCTTACCAGAGCTTTTGACAACTTCTTCGCAGTAGCGGGAGTGAACACCGCAGATTACAATGCATTGTTTGGTGAAAAGCGAATACACCATCACGGAGGGGGAAGTTTCGTAATCTACCCGCCCAAGATGCTCGACAAACAGGATTTTCGCCGCTGGATAAAGAGCTTGAATGACATCGAAGACTGGGTGCGGGTAAAGCTGGATGGTTTGGAACAGGTTCATTTCGTGGAGATCCATCTCGGCACTGTGAGGCGTTTCCGTGAAGACTTTCGAAATCGCTTCGGTTTCCGGCAGTACTAGTGGGAATCTTCAAGACTTGCTGCAAAAGTCGGAGAGAATTCCATTTGGCAAGAATCCGTGAATAGGGGTTGCTCGATATGGAAAGACCTAAAAGAAACATCTACTTGAAAATGCGCACCCTTGAAGATGCCAGAAGCATTTGGGAAGAAAGAACGTCGGGCATCCGCTCTTCCATGGCGGTTGTCTCGACACTGGACGCCTTGCACCGGGTCACGGCTCGGCCCGTGATTGCATGCCGGTCGGTTCCCCACTATCACGGGGCAGCCATGGACGGCATTGCGGTGAAAGCTCAGAGCACCTTCGGAGCCAGTGATGTCCATCCGCTTCGCCTTCAAATCGGAAAGAAGGCATTTCCCGTAGATACAGGAGATCCCCTACCACCGGAAACGGATGCAGTGATTATGATCGAGTACGTGGAACAAGTTGGGGAAGGGGAAGTGGAAATTCGTTCCTCCGCATTCCCCTGGCAACACGTTCGAAAAGTGGGTGAAGACATTGTGGCAGGCGAACTGCTGCTCCCGGTGAACCACAAGCTGAGACCGGCAGACCTCGGTTCTCTGCTTGCAGCCGGCGTTCTTCAGGTTACGGTATATGCTCCACCCAAGGTCTGGATTCAGCCCACAGGAACCGAACTCATTCCTGCCACCCTGGCACATGAGGCTGCGCCCGGGCAAATCATCGAGTTTAACGGCACCGTTCTTTCCGGCCTCGTCAAGGAATGTGGTGGCGAACCCATTCTGCGCGACATTATCCCGGATGAGTACGAGCACATCAAGAAGATGCTTCAGGAGGCTGTGGCCTCCTCCGCAGAGGTTGTCCTCGTCAATGCCGGTTCCTCGGCGGGGTCGGAAGATTACACGGCGGCTATCATCGACGAACTGGGAGAAGTCCTGGTGCATGGCGTCACGATGATGCCGGGGAAGCCGACCATCCTGGGATTTATTCAGGGAAAGCCGGTGATTGGAATTCCGGGATACCCCGTTTCAGGAATTCTGGCATTCGAACAGTTTGTCAACCCACTCCTCCATGCGCTGCAGGGCATTCCCGCTCCTTCCTTTGCCCATGTGGAAGCCCAACTGGGAAGAAAGACACCTTCCAAATTGGGCTTGGAGGAATTTGTGCGTGTCATTCTGGGAAGAGTTCAAGGAGAGCTCATCGCCATGCCGCTTCAAAGGGGGGCGGGAGTGATCACATCTCTCACCCGTGCAGACGGATTGTTGCGCATTCCTCAGGATCTGGAAGGAGTGGATGCGGGTGAGAGAGTCCGAGTGCGGCTCCTTCGTCCTGAAGAGCAGCTGGATCATACCCTCATCATGATCGGAAGCCACGACAATACTCTTGATATACTTGCCAATGAATTGAAAAAGCGCGACAGCCGAGTTCACCTTTCATCCAGCAACGTGGGAAGTCTCGGGGGGCTTATAGCCATCAAGCGGGGACAAACACATCTGGCTGGATCTCATCTTCTCGACACGGATAAGGGCGAATATAATTTTTCCTATATCGAACGCTATCTGAAAGGGACCCCTTTGAGGCTCGTACAACTGGCTAACCGACAGCAGGGATTCGTGGTGGGCGCCGGCAACCCGAAAAACATTCAAGGTATCGGAGACCTCGCCCGGAAAGATGTGACATTCATCAACCGTCAGGCTGGTTCGGGTACACGTATTCTTCTGGATTATTCATTGCAGCAGGCGGGGATCGCTTCGGATTCCGTCCAGGGATATGACCAGGAGGAATTCACTCATATGGCCGTGGCCGTTAATGTTCTAAGCGGTCGGGCCGACGCTGGCATGGCCATCTATGCCTCTGCAAAGGCTCTGGGGCTTGACTTCGTTCCCGTAGCCGAAGAGCGTTATGACCTGGTGATTCCTGAAACGAGCTGGAATGACCCTAAAATACAAATTCTCCTTGAAATCATTGTCTCAGAGTCCTTCCGCCGGATGGTTACCGATCTCGGTGGTTACGACGTCAGCGCTTCAGGCGCTCTTATGGGAATTTGGGATGGTGAGAAATGGATTCGGACAGAACACAGGGATGAGCGATAGAAAAATAGAGCGACCGGCTTATATCGAACTTTTCGAATCGGGAGTGCTTGCAGAGCGCTCTCGCATTCTGGATGACGCAATGGCCTGCTGCAATATTTGCCCAAGGCAATGCGGTGTCAATCGTAAGGCGGGGAAAACAGGTTTTTGTGGAGTGGGTCCAGAAGCCAGGATAGCTGCCATGAGCATCCATCCCTGGGAAGAACCCCCCATTTCGGGAACGAACGGATCCGGAACGATCTTTTTCTCCGGATGTACGCTCAAGTGCCTTTTCTGTCAGAATTTTCCCATCAGTCAGATGGGGGTCGGGCGCAGCATGAGCCCCGAAGATCTTGCGGTTGGAATGATGAAGCTTCAGAAAAAGGGGGCGCACAATATCAATCTCGTGACCCCTACGCACCAGACGCCGGTTTTTTTAAAGGCTCTCCTTCTGGCTATACCCATGGGGTTGCACATTCCCATCGTCTACAACTGCAGCGGTTATGAACGGGTGGAAACCCTGCGTCTCCTGGAGGGGGTGGTGGATATTTATCTCCCCGATATCAAATATGCCGATTCCAAAGTGGCGCAGACCCTTTCGGGAGCGGCGGACTATGTGGAATTCAACCGGACGGCCCTGCGTGAAATGTGGCGCCAGGTGGGACTTCTCCAGATGGATGAGAAGGGGCTTGCGCGCAAAGGCATGATGGTTCGCCATCTTGTTTTGCCGGAAGACCTGTCGGGAACTTTCGAGAATCTGTCCTTCCTGATGCATGCCATGGGGCCTGAAGTCTGGGTCAGCCTCATGTGCCAGTATTTCCCGGCGCACAAGGCTTTTCAGGTTTCACCTTTGGACCGAAAAATCACTCTGGAAGAATATGAAAAGGCCTTCGATCACTTGATGGAACTGGGAATGCTGAATGGCTTCGTTCAGCGGCATTCCGAAGAGGAGGAGGTCTTTTGTTGACCTTTAAAAAAAAGAGGTTTCCAACAATAAAATGACCGTCTCCGAAGCAGCGAGAATTCTGGGTCTCTTCGAACACACCGTTTCTTTCCCCTTTATACTGGATGAAATTCCACTCGGTATCGCCGTGCTCGATGCCGAACGCCGCATTGTTTTGCTCAACAGAACGCTGGAGGGATTGACGGGGTTTGTGCGCCGGGAAGCGCACGGCATTCCCTGTGCTTATATCCTTCGCAATAATATCTGTCTTGAAAATTGCCCTTTCCTCAATATCCAGGAATCGTCCGAGCCCATTTCCCTGGAAGGAAACATCATCAACCGGGATCGCCAGAAAATTCCCGTGAGGATCACTTTCGCCCCTATCCGCGATTCGGTGGGTAAAATTGTCGGCTTTCTGGAAGCGGTGGAAGATATTCGGGCTCTTCGAGCCAAAGAGGGAAATATCGGGAAGGCCTACAGCTTCGGACACCTGATCGGGCGCAGCCCTCAAATGGAGAGGATCTTTCAGGTTCTTCCCGTCATCGCTCAATCCGATTCGTCCGTATTGATCACAGGAGAAACCGGCACAGGAAAAGACTTCGTGGCTGAAGCCATTCATCAGGCATCCCCCCGAGCCCGCGATGCTTTCATTAAGGTCAATTGCGGAGCCCTGCCGGAAACCCTCCTGGAGTCGGAACTTTTCGGTCATCAGAAAGGGGCTTTCACGGGGGCTGTCGAAAACAAACCGGGGCGATTTCGGTTGGCGCACAACGGCACGCTTTATCTCACCGAAATTGGTGATCTTCCCCTCTCCCTGCAGGTGAAGATTCTCACCTTTCTCGATGACAAGGTTGTGTATCCTCTGGGGAGCACCAAGGGCTTCCAGGTCAATGTTCGAATTATCGCCGCAACACACCGGAATCTCGAAAAAATGGTACGTGAGGGGCGGTTTCGTGAAGACCTTTTGTTCCGATTGAACGTGGTTCGTCTGCAACTGCCGCCGCTGCGGGAGAGAGGCGACGACGTTCGCCTCCTCCTGGATCATTTTCTGCATGCGTATGTCTCGCAGTTCAAGAAACCGGTTCAAGGCTTTTCATCCAAGGCGCTCAAAATCCTGATCGATTACAGGTATCCGGGGAACGTGAGGGAACTTAAGAATATCGTGGAGTATTCCCTGAATATCTGCCAGGAAGATCGCATTCAGCCCAAGCATCTTCCCGCCTATCTTACCGAACCTGGAGTGGCTCACGAGATGAGGAGCGAGGAGACAGTGCCTCCCGCCTTTGCGGTACCTGTTCAAGGCAATGAGGAGACGAGTTGCGACTGGGCAGCCATGGAAAGAAAACTGATTTTGGATGCTCTCGTGCAGGCTAAAGGACGAAGAAGCAAGGCTGCGGAGCTCCTTGGATGGGGAAGAAGCACCTTGTGGAGAAAAATGAAACAATATGGGATGGATTCTTAAAAATGCTGTACTTGAATGAAGCAATTTGGTACTCCATTGTGTGGCTGCTATGGTAAAGAGAGTATTAATATCACTTTACGGGAATGATGTCGCTCCCAGGTTCGATCTGGCGACGGAAGTGTTGATCGCCGCAGTGGGAGAAGACGGAAAAGTGGTGGAGGAAAAGATTCTCGTTCTTCCCCAGGCTTCGGCGGAAAAGCTCTGCCACATGGTCCTCACGGAAGATGTCCAGGCGGTGATTTGCGGGGCTATTGAAGAAGAATATCACCAATACCTCACCTGGAAGCGCGTCCAGGTGTTTGATTCCGTCATAGGTTCTGCAGAAGCGGTGTTGAACCGGTTTCGGCGGGGAATGCTGAAACCGGGAGACATCCTTTTTGAACGGGAGGTGAAGGGAGACAGATGAAGGTCCAGGAGTGGTTCAAGAGTTTTCATCTTTTGGATTTTCCTGAAGAAGGAGAATCCCCCGTACGCTACCGATTGCTCCGCCGTAATATGATGATCTTGATGATCGTCATCACGATCGTTCCCCTCCTTTTTATGGCGATTATGAACTATCACCAGTATCAGTCCACTCTCAAAGACGAGATCGTCAATCCTTTGAGGGTTCTCGTGAACAAAACGAAACACTCTTTTGAGTTGTTTCTCGCTCAGCGGCTCTCCACGGTGAGTTTCATCGCTTCTGCCTATCCTCTTGAAGAATTGGCGGATGAAAACGCTTTGAACCGTATCTTCAGGGTAATGCGGCAGGAGTTCGGAGGGTTCGTCGACCTGGGCCTCATCGATGACAAGGGGGTCCAGGTCAGCTATGTGGGGCCCTACGACCTCAAGGGGAAGAATTACGAAGAACAGAGCTGGTTTCATGAAGTGAGGATTCGGGGGACCTACATCAGTGATGTTTTTATGGGATACCGAAAATTCCCTCACATTGTTATGGCGGTGCAGCGCCGGACGGACGGTGGGAGCGCCTGGATACTGAGGGCCACTATCGATACTGAAAAATTCAACGACCTCATTGCCTCCATGCAGCTGGATCCCAGTAGCGATGCGTTTTTGCTCAACAAGAGCGGTGTTTTTCAAACCCCGTCCAAGCGGTATGGGGGGGTCCTGGACCAGTTTCCGCTCGTTCTTCCCCCTTTCAGCAGTGAAGCCAATGTTGTGGAAGAAAAGGACCCGCAGGGTCGGGAAGTCTTGATAGCCTATACCTATTTTCTCCACTCCCCCTATATCCTGGCTGTTGTAAAGCCCCGGGGAGAAGTGTTGAAGGCCTGGTATACGCTCAAGACAGAACTCTTTTTTCTGTTTCTCTTCAGCGTGGTCGTCATTTTCCTTGTAGTTTTAAAGCTTACGGATGTCATGGTGCGGCGCATGCGGGAAAGTGACGAAAAGCGGGAAGCCGCATTCAGAGAAATGGAGCACACGCATAAGCTTTCCTCTATAGGGAGGCTCGCTGCGGGAGTGGCTCACGAAATCAACAACCCACTGGCCATCATCAACGAAAAGGCGGGCCTGATGACTGACCTGCTCGAATACAGCGAGGATTTCCCGGAGAAGGAAAAGTTCAAGGCGCTGGCCGAGGTGATCCTTCAATCGATCAATCGGTGTCGTTCCATTACGCATCGCCTTCTGGGATTTGCCCGCCGTATGGAAGTCCAAATCGAAGTGTTGGATCTCAACGAAGTAGTGAAAGAGACTTTTACTTTTCTTGAAAAGGAAGCCCTGTACCGGAACCTGGATGTCCGTCTTCAGCTGGCGGATAATCTTCCTAGAATCGCGTCCGACCGTGGTCAGTTGCAACAGGTCTTTCTCAATCTGCTGAACAACTCCTTTGCTGCAGTGGAAGACGGTGGGATCATTACGGTCACCACTTACGAAAAGGACATGGATACTGAAGCGGTCTCCATTCAGGACAATGGTTGCGGGATGTCCGAAGAAACCATCAAGCACATTTTTGAGCCATTCTTTACGACGAAGAAGGGGACTGGAACGGGCCTGGGGCTCCCCATCACCTATGGCATCATCAAAAAGCTTGGTGGCGACATCGAGGTTCAGAGCAAAGAGGGCAAGGGAACGACCATGACGGTCTATTTGCCCAAGAAACCACGGAATGGATCTGGAGTTTAGATAATGAGCAAATGGAAAGTGCTGCTGGTTGACGATGAGGTGGAGTTTGTCACGACCCTTTCCGAAAGACTGAATCTGCGGGGAGTTCATGCCCAAACGGCATTCGACGGCGAGGAGGCGTTGCGGTGCCTTGAGGAGGATCCTCCGCAGGTGGTGGTGCTCGACATGATGATGCCGGGTTTAGGAGGATTGGAGGTCCTTCAAAGGATCCGAAAAGAATATCCGCAGATTCCGGTGATTCTGCTTACGGGGCACAGTTCCACCAGGGATGGAATGGAAGGGATGCGGCTGGGGGCCTTCGATTATTTGATGAAGCCCCTGAACATTGGCGAACTCATAGAGAAAATAGGCAAGGCGTTGGAATCGGTGGGTGGGAAATGAGAGAGATCTTTGCGATTCCACAGGGAACGGTTCTTTGTAAATGAGGGTGTGGAGGAAGGTAGATTTATGATTCGGCGAATATTACCGTTTGTTGACTGGATTAAGGACGTGAACCTCATGACGCTCAGAGTGGACTTTCTGGCCGGCCTGACCGTTGCCTTGATCCTGATTCCTCAATCCATGGCATATGCACAGCTTGCGGGAATGCCTGTTCATTACGGGCTTTATGCATCTTTGCTTCCACCCCTTTTGGCGGCTCTGTTTGGTTCCAGCCGTCAACTGGCCACGGGTCCCGTGGCGATCGTTTCTCTCATGACCTCGGCGGCCCTGGGTCCCATGGCGACAGCGGGAAGTGACGCCTTCATAGGGTATGCGATCCTGCTTGCCCTGATAGTGGGTCTGTTTCAGCTCTCTTTGGGGGTTTTGCGCTTAGGCCTCGTGGTCAATTTTCTTTCCCACCCTGTTGTGAACGGTTTTACCAATGCTGGTGCCATCATTATCGCCACATCGCAGTTGTCCAAGATGTTCAATGTTTCCGTCGACAGCGCGGAACATCATTACGAAACCGTATACAAGGTCATCCTCGCAGCGCTCAACTATACGCACTGGCCCACATTGGGACTAGGGGTCTTGGCCTTCGTGATCATGTATGGCCTGAGGCGCATCGACAAGAGGATCCCGTATGTGCTCGCAGCCGTAGTGGTGACAACGATCATTTCGTGGGCTACGGGGTATGAGCGCAACGTGAAGGCCCCTGTCAGCGCCATCGTTTCCGGGGACGTTCAACGATTGATCCACGATTTCAACGCAGCCGTGAATGAAAACAACAGGCTCGCCGCTGAAAGGACCAACCTCACTCCCAGGATTACGGAAGCTGAGGAAACCCATGGTGTTCATTCGCCTGAGTTCCTGAATCTGCAACACGAAGCCAATTTGATGACCGCCAGGATGGATCAGCTCAAAGAGGAAGCCAGCACCATCAGGGAAAAGCTGCGTGCATGCCTCTTTACAGGAGTTGAAGGGCCCGATGGCAACCGCGTCTATTATTTAAAGAAAGATCTACCGGCGGACATGAAAAGTGACGGGCGCATTTGGAGAATCAAGGTAGGCAACAAGCCGCTGGATGAAAACGCCTTGTCCATGATGGGTGGGGGAAGCGTTGTCGGAAGCATTCCTGCAGGCCTTCCCGCTCTCACGGTTCCAAAAGTAGACATAAAGATCGCTCTTCATCTCCTTCCCATCGCAGCCATCATCTCCTTGCTGGGATTCATGGAAGCCATCTCCATCGCCAAGGCCATGGCCGCCAAAACAGGGCAGCGCCTCGATCCCAATCAGGAACTCATCGGACAGGGGATTGCCAATATCCTGGGAGCCTTCGGGAAGAGCTTTCCCGTTTCCGGGTCTTTTTCCCGTTCAGCGGTGAACATTCAAGCTGGGGCCGTCACGGGACTTTCCAGCGTTTTCACCAGCATCACGGTAGGGGTCGTGCTCCTCTTCTTTACCCCCCTTCTCTACCATTTGCCCCAGTCCGTTTTGGCCGCCGTCATCATGATGGCGGTCATGGGATTGATCAACGTCAGCGGTTTCATTCATGCCTGGAAGGCCCAGTGGTACGATGGGGTTTTTTCGGTCATCACATTTGTGGCCACCCTCATTACGGCTCCCCATCTGGACAAGGGCATCATCATCGGTGTGTTGCTCTCGCTTGGAATGTTCCTTTACAAGAGCATGCGGCCCAAAGTCACGACGCTCTCCATGTATCCCGACCGTTCCTTCCGGAGCGCGAAGGACTTTGGTCTCAAGGAATGT
Organism: Desulforhabdus amnigena; assembly: GCF_027925305.1. Classification (NCBI taxonomy): domain Bacteria; kingdom Pseudomonadati; phylum Thermodesulfobacteriota; class Syntrophobacteria; order Syntrophobacterales; family Syntrophobacteraceae; genus Desulforhabdus; species Desulforhabdus amnigena. Next base: position 739,004 of record NZ_BSDR01000001.1, read on the forward strand.
AAACACATCGCCATGATTCGTTTTGACGGGCCTCTCTTCTATGCCAACGCGGGGTATCTGGAAGATCAGATTTCCGACCTGATGCTGAACAAAGAGGATCTCAGACACATTTTGATCGTGTCCAATGGAATCAATGACCTGGATGCCTCCGGTGAAGAAATGCTCTCTCTCATTGTGGACCGCGTCCGAAGCGCTGGGTATGACATATCCTTCTCGGGTATCAATGAAAAAGTCCTTGCAGTAATGAGACGTACCCATTTATATGAAAAAATCCGTGAGGAAAACATATTCCCCACCATGGTGCAGGCGGTCGAGGTGATTCATGGGAGAGCGCATACGCAGTGCCATGAAGAGGAATGTCCGCTGATGTCGGTTTGTTTTCTTAAATAGGGTCGTCCCCCTCTCGAACTTGGAGGAAAAGATACCATGCCTGTAATCACACTTTTTAGCGGTTCCTATTGTCAGGAAGCGGATGTCATCCGGAAAGTCGTTGAAATGTCCGGGTACACTTTGGTGGATGAACCTTCTTTGATTGCTGAAGCCGGCAAACAGTTTCAAATGGATGAGAGCAAGCTGATCAAGGCGCTGAGGGGAAAAACATCTGTTTTCAATAAATTCACTCATGAAAAAGAACGTGCGCTTGCCTGTCTGAAAATGACGCTTGCCAGCCTGCTCAAGCAGGACAACCTGCTCATCTCCGGTTTTCCGGCTCTGATGGTCCCCCCCGACATTTCTCACGTTTTGAAGGTTTGCATCATCGCGGACCTGAAATACCGTGCCGGAATCGCTGCCCAAGTCGAAGGGCTTTCGGAGAAGGATGCCGTCAAGAGGGTCCACAAAGAAGACGAAAGCAGTGTGCTCTGGGTGGACTACCTGTTCGGTCGAAAAGACCCCTGGGACCCGGAACTCTATGATATGCTCATTCCCATGGACAAGAACAGTGTGGATGAAGCGGCCGCTCTGATTTTTACCAATGTGAAAAAAGACGTGCTGAGGGTGACGGAAGCGTCCCGCAAGGCTGTGGAAGATTTCATCCTCGCTGCTCAGGTGGACATGAAGCTGGCCAAAGAGGGTCACAATGTTTCTGTTTCGGCAAAAGACGGCTTGGTCACCCTGGTCATCAACAAACACGTACTGATGCTCTCTTCTCTGGAAGAGGATCTGAAAAGGATTGTTCAGACGGTGCCGGGAGTGAAGGACATTGAAACGAAAGTGGGCGCCGGATATTATCAGACGGATATCTATCGCAAATTCGACTTTGAGGTGCCTTTGCCCAGCAAGGTGCTGCTCGTGGATGATGAACGCGAATTCGTGCAGACCCTATCTGAAAGGCTCGAAATGCGTGATCTGGGCACTGCTGTAGTTTATGGCGGTGAAGAAGCCCTCAGCGTGGTGGCCGAAGAAGAACCGGAAGTCATGGTTCTCGACCTCAAGATGCCCGGCGTGGATGGATTGGAAGTTTTGCAAAGGGTGAAGTCGGAACATCCCAACGTGGAAGTCATCGTCTTGACCGGTCATGGTTCCAGCGAGATCGAAAAGAAGTGTATGGAGATGGGGGCCTGTGCTTACCTGGAAAAACCGGTGGATATTGACACCCTCACCAGGACAATGAAAGAAGCGTATGCCAAGATCAAAGCGAGAAAGAAAGACGAATGATTTTTTAGGGCAGCGGACCGTCGGACTGCGGGAGGATGGCAATGGAAGGGAAGGAAGCAGCATTCCTGGGTAAAGTCACTGCCGGTTTTACTCACGAATTGAAAAACGTCCTGGCTATCATCAAGGAATCGGCGGGACTTATGGAAGACCTGCTTTCCGTCACTCCTGCAGGGGCTTTTCCTCACCAGGAAAGGTTTTCCCGGGCTTTGACGCGTATTCTGGAGCAGGTGGAACGCGGAGTGGATCTGTCGACACGGCTGAATCGCCTGGCCCACAGTCCGGATTTTCCCCTGGCTACGATCGATCTCAATGATACATGTCGGCAGATGGTCCTCCTTTGTGAACGTTTTGCAAGGCTCAAGGGCGTCGTTCTCAGGTGTACTCCCTCGGACACGAATCCTACGACGATGACCTCCCCACTCCACTTTCAGATGTGCCTGTTTTGGGCCCTTGAATCTTTATGGAATCAGATGAAAAACGGGGGAGAAATCACGCTTCTGGTAGAACCCAAAGGGGAAGATGTCAAAATTTGCGTGGTATGTTCCGGAGAGCTTGGCAGCGAAGATGCTTTTCATGAAGATGTCACGTGCGCTGAAAACTGGATGGTCGCTGTAAACACTATGGAGCACCTTGGGGGGAGGATGGAGAAGGGCCATGGCAGTTTTAGTTTTACCCTAGCATTGCCCGCAGAGACGAAATAAAATTTTCGTGCTATATTGTTTCAATTTGTCTTATTCTTATTGTTTTAAATTGTTTCAATATGGCTTGATCGTGAACTTTCTTTAACGAAATTAGCTGTAAGTTATTGTAATTGCAGCTAAGTTAAAAATGGCACAATCATTGCCAATTAAAGGGAGACTGAAGGGACCTGTGTGAAGGGACCCCGACGCTCCCTTTTTTTATGTCCATTTTCTGAAAAACAGGAATCTTGGGTGTCTCTTCTGAATGTGAAATACTCTTAAAGATGTTCGTTGTGCTTTCACAGCAAACGGACGGGATGCAGGGATACTGGTTTGCCTCGACCCGTGGAAGTAAGGTTGCTGATCATTGAAGCGGATGACTTGTTTCGCCGGAATATCTCCGAGCGACTGCGCCTCGAAAATTATGAGATCTTCGAGGCGAACGGAGAAACCGAGGCAAAGAACATTATTCGAAGAACCGACGTGGATGTCGTCTTGCTGGGGTTGGCTTCCATCAAAAAGCGGGGTTTGGCCCTGCTGAAAGAAATCAAAGAATTGAGGCCACTGACTGAGGTCATTCTCATGACCCCTTCTGAAGGTCTCTCCCTCACACTTTCCATCGAAGGGATGAAGTTGGGCGCTTTTGACGATCTTCTGGTGCCCTTCGATATGGAAACTCTGCTGGAACGCGTGGAAGAAGCATTCAGGCAGAAAAAGAGGAAAAGCGGTCGGCGAAGATCAAGTACCGAAGTTGCCGAAGAAGAGCGAAGCAATGAAGATCTTTCGGGGAAAGCCAAGATTTGATCCATGGGAAGGGCTACTGAATTGTATTAAAATCAGAGACATGAAAGGACTCTTGTGCGGATTGCATGTCGTTGGGTCCGAAAAAGAATAGATTGTTGAAAAGCTTGTCAAAGACAGAAGGGCGGATCATGGGGAAATTCAGAGTACTGCTGGTGGACGATGAGGAAGAATTGGTCAAGGCTTTGGCGGAGCGTTTGGAAATTCGCAAGCTCTCCTGCCAGATTGCTTTGAATGGAGAAGAAGCCCTGCGGATTGTCGAGGATAGCCCTCCCGACGTCATGGTGCTGGACCTCAAGATGCCGGGTATGGACGGGATGGAGGTGCTGAGGCGGGTGAAAAAATCGCACCCTGAAATTGAGGTGCTCATTTTGACGGGGCATGGTTCGGAAAGCGACGAGCAAATCGCAAGGAGACTGGGGGCCTTTGATTATCTGCAAAAACCCGTGGATATCCGGGAGCTGGTCAGTGCTTTGGAAAGAGCCTACGGAGCGAAGTCCTGAAGGATTGAAAGAATTGTTGTCACGTGTTTGGAAAACGTGGAGGAGTTCGGATAATGGATGAGAGAAATCAGAGAAGAAGGGTGCAACAAAAACCGAAGGAGAGAGATAGATGAAAATCAGGGTTCTTTTGGTAGATGATGAAAAAGATTTTGTGGATGTTTTGGCCGAGCGATTGGAAACGCGCGATTTTGAAGTTTCCATTGCTTACAATGGCGACGAAGCCATCGAAAAGATTAAGGAAAAGGAAATGGATGTCGTGATTCTGGACGTGCTCATGCCCGGAAAAGATGGCATCGAAACACTGATGGAAATCAAGAAAATCAAACCTATCCTGGAAGTCATCATGCTCACCGGGAATGCCACGGTGGAATCTGCTGTGGAAGGGATGAAAATCGGGGCCTTCGACTACCTCATGAAACCCACCGAGACCAAGGATCTGGTGGCGAAGATCGTCAAGGCCTACAAGCGCAAAGCGGAACAGGAGGAACGCATTCGCCAGGCCGAAATCGAGCGCATCATGATGACGCGGGGATGGGGTTGAGGCCGGGCGGGACATCTTGCTTGGATAGGGGGTGTTGGACTGCCGGGCAGCCGGGAAAAAGAGACAGCTGCCTTTTATTTTTCTCATCTTATGTGAGCACATTCACATGATTTGGAAGCTTAGATGCGCCGAACAGTGCGTAATATATGGGGTTTATTTTTCGAGGAGTTTCCCTTTGTGAGGAGGGTGGTATGAAGTCTATTCAGGTCAAAGAATTGATGGTTCCTCTGGCGCAGTATGCCACAGTTTCTGAGGATGCGACTCTTTATGAGGCGGTCGTTGCACTCAAGGCGGCACAGGAGTGTTTAGATCCTTCGCGTCACAAGCACCGGGCCATTCTCGTCTATGACGCGAAAAAGCGGATTGTCGGAAAGCTCAGTCAATTAGATGTGTTGAAAAGCCTGGAACCCAAATACGAAGACATCGGGAAACTTGATGCCATTTCCCGCTTCGGCTTCAGCAGGGAATTCGTGAGTTCCATGCTCAAAAACTACGGTCTCTGGGAAAAGCCCCTCCAGGATCTTTGCAAGAAAGCCGCTCAAAAGAAGGTCAAGGATATTATGTACACTCCGGGCAAGGGAGAATATATCTCGGATGAGGATTCTCTCGATGCGGCCATTCACCAGTTGATCATGGGGCAACATCAATCTCTGCTGGTCACGCATGGAGAGGAGATTGTGGGAGTTTTGCGGCTTACCGATGTCTTTGAAGCCGTGTGCGATGCCATGAAAGCCTGTGCTCTTTAAAGTCCTGTCGGTTGAAATTTCATTTGCTGAATTTTTGAGTGATTCGAGGCATCGAAGGATGCATAGAGTAAGGAGTCTTTATGAGTGCTGAGGTGAGTGCTTCTCGCAAGGAGAGCAGTATCAACTGGAGCCGCATCATTTTTCTTTTGGTTGGAATCGCCATTTTTGCAGGGGTCTATTTTTCTCCACCCTGGCCGGATGCCATCGATCCCATGGGCAAACATTTTCCTCTCTCCAAAGAAGGGAAGGGGGCCCTTGCGGTGTTTCTGCTGGCGGGCACCTGGTGGGTCTTTGAAGTGCTGCCCATTGGCGTGACGAGTCTTGCCATCGGGGTGCTTCAGGTGCTTTTCATGGTCCGCCCGGCCAAAGAGGCCTTCCGGGATTTCATGGACCCTTCGGTCTTGTTCATTTTCGGCTCCATCGTTATCGGCATGGTTTTCACCAAAACGGGTCTCACCAAGCGTCTGGCTTACAAAATGCTCATCATTGTGGGGGAGAAGACGAGCAACATCCTGCTGGGAGCCTTTGTCGTTACAGCGGCACTAACCCATATCATGGCTCACACGGCCGTTGCCGCCACGGTTTATCCGCTCTTCCTCGTCATCTATGCGCTTTATGGGGAAGGAAACAAACCCTCCAAGTTCGGCAAGGCCCTCTTCATTGGAATGGCCTATGTTGCTGGTGCCGCCAGTATCATCACGCTTCTGGGTGCGGCACGTGGTGCGGTCGCTGTCAGCTTTTTCAAGGAAATCGCCGGAAAAGACGTGAGCTTTTTCAATCTTACGTACTACATGTTCCCCATTGGCTGGTTGATGGTATTTCTGCTTTGGGGCTTTTTCATGGTTTTTCTGAAGCCTGAGAAAAAGACCATTCCCGGGTTGAGGGAACGGGCCAAGGAATTGTATGCGGACCTTGGCTCCGTAACCCAGAGAGAAATTCTTGCCGGGCTCATCATCTTCGGTGTCATTCTTGTCATGTCCCTGCAGTCTTTTGTCCCTGCCCTTCAACCCCTCAACAAGTCAGCCGTTCTATTGGTTTCAACGATTCTTTTCTTTGTCGTGAAAATTCTGGATATACAGGACCTGGAGGCTATCCCCTGGAATATTATTCTGCTCTTCAGCGGGGCCATGAGCATCGGTTTTTGCCTCTGGCAGACGGAAGCGGCAAAATGGCTGGCAGTCAACTGGCTGGTGCTTTTCAAGAAAGCCAACTGGTTTGTGTTTGTCATGGGCATTGCTTTCTTTGTCATGGTCATGACCAACTTCATCATGAACGTGGCGGCCATTGCCATTTCCCTTCCCGTGGCGCTGGTCATAGCTCCCTATCTCGGAGTAGCCCCTGAAGTGATCCTGTTTGCCTCTCTGGTGACGGCGGGCATGCCTTTTCTTCTTCTCGTCGGAGCGGCACCCAATGCCATCGCTTATGATTCCAAGCAGTTTACCAGCGGAGAATTCTTTATGTACGGCATTCCAGCGAGCCTGATACTCATGGCCGTAGTCGCTCTTGCAGCCCTGGTGATCTGGCCCATCATGGGAATGCCCGTCACTCTTGCCGCCGGGTAATTCGGGTCTCATGCTTTTGCCGGGTTCACGGTCCCAGTTCATTGTAAAGAGATCATATTTTCCCTGGCTCTATTGAGGAGAGATCCAGGAGGGTGAATTTTAATCCACCCTCCGCCTCTCCATTCAAGAGCGAGTTAAGTCTGAACAGAATTTTCTCAACAGTCTCACAACCTGCAAAAGCCGGTATCCAGAGAATTTGCCGTCTGGCTGGATTCCGGTTAAAAGCATGCCGAAATGACGTAGGCGGTAACTACCAAAAATGTTAGATAACTTCCGATCGGTTATTTGATCAAGAGTGCAACATACCAGGAAGGAAACAGTCGATGAAAAGAACCGCGCTCTTTTGTTATCTTCTCTTTATGTTTTTTGTGTTTGTAATTCCGGCCGGCGCAGCTGAAGAGGAGAAATCCCAGGGTCCTCATGATATTCTGGTTGTTTCGGGAACCATCCTCAATGCGCAAAGCAAACCTGTCAAAGAAGTCGAAGTGAATTTCTATGTCAACGGTGCAAAGGTACAGCTGGAAGAGGAAGTGATTACTTCCAAGGCTGGAAGGTATGAAGCGGAACTATTGCTTCCCCCAGGCACTCTGCCGGGAGCAAAAGTGGAGATAGAAGCGGATAAACCGGCGTATAAATCCTCCGGCCATATCCTGCTGGAGGATGTTGTCCAAGAGAAAACAGATGCAGAAGGAAACGTGAACTATCTTGCACACTACAATCTCACTCTCATGCGCGCCATCACCCCGGGCTTCTGGATCGCCACTTTCGTTTTGATCGCTGTTTATGCTCTGATCGCTCTCGAACTCATGCACAGGACCCTGGCGGCATTCCTGGGAGCAGCCCTCCTTCTTTTCATTACCTACACCGCTGGGACTTTTAATGATGATTACGTCATTCTGAGTTTTGAAGATGCCATACACGCCATCGATATGAACGTTATTTTCCTTCTCATGGCCATGATGATGATTGTGGGCATTCTCAAAAAAACCGGAGTCTTCCAATGGACGGCCTACAAAGCCTATCAGATGGCCAAGGGGAATGTCTATGCTCTCTCGTGCATCCTCATGGTCATCACGGCTGTCTCATCGGCATTTTTGGACAATGTCACTACCATGCTTCTCATTATCCCCGTAACTGTTGAAATCGCCTTGACTTTGAAAATCAATCCCATCGCATTTCTCATGCCTGAGGTCTTCGCTTCCAACGTGGGGGGGACCGCCACCCTCATCGGTGACCCGCCCAATATCATGATCGGATCTTATGCCAAACTCTCTTTTGTGGATTTTGTGCAGAATCTCACCGCTATCTGTGCCATAGGGCTGGTCTTCAGTCTAGTTTACTTCATCTTCTTATACAAAAAGGATTATCTGAAAGCCCAAGTGGGAGATGTTCAGAAAATGATCGATCACCTGAGAGAGGAATACAGGATCACAAACAAGACCCTGCTCACTCAGGGCTCCATTATCATGGGAATCGTGATTCTGCTTTTTATCGCTCACGGCGCCCTCCACATGGAACCGAGCATCGCGGCGATGATAGGCGCCGCAGTGCTCATGGCCATGAGTCGTGTGGACATCGTGGAGATGATCGAGCATGAAATAGAGTGGCCGACGCTGATTTTTTTCATCATGCTTTTCATGGTGGTGGCGGGGGCTGAGGAAACGGGGCTGATTCAAGTGATCGCGGAGTGGGTGAAGGACATGTCCCAGGGCTCCCTTGTGACGGCAATTGTAATGATCCTCTGGGTTTCCGCCATCGCATCGGCGCTCATAGACAATATCCCCTTCACGGCCACCATGCTTCCCATTGTCGGCTATCTCACCGTGGTGATACCGGGTGCAGAGCACGGCATTCTCTGGTGGGCGCTGGCATTGGGAGCCTGCCTGGGTGGGAACGGCACCATGATTGGAGCCAGCGCCAACGTGGTCACCGTGGGCATGGCCGAACGCGCCGGATATAACATCTCTTTCATGAAGTATATGAAGATCGCTGCATTTCCCACCTTGATCACGATCATCCTTTGTACCTTCTGGTTGCTCGTGGTGGAAATTTAGGTTTTTTTCGAAAACCTTCCCCGGCAGCGGACACCCCTCTTCAATTCCACCCTCAAGAGGGGACTAAGGGGGTGTTCGAAAGTCTACAGGAAATTTTCGGAGAGGTTGTAAGCGTTCAGACCGATCGAAAAGTGAATAGAATTGAATGACCCTCTAAATGCAGGAGTAATTTATGCCCTATAAAAGTATTGTTTGTGGTGTAACGGGTTCTGCTCACGCTCAGAAGGCAGCTTTACAGGCGGCGGTAATCGCCAAAGAGAACAATGCCAATTTGGTTTATGTTTATGTTATCGATACCGAGTTCTTTCATAAAGGCATAGCTGTTGAACTGTCTTCCAAAACCATCACGGAAACACTGCAGCATTTGGGAACACATATATTGGAAATGGCGGAGCAGTTGGCTCTCTCGCAGGGAGTGACGCCCAAGAAGGTCTTGAAAACTGGGAAGGTATTGAAATCCCTGCAGGAGGTTGTGGCTGAAGAAAATGCGGACCTGCTGATCCTGGGGCATGAAGAGCGGACATTCTTTGAAAAGGCATTGTTCAAAGGAGATGTAGAATCTCACGTGCAGGAACTGAAAAAAAAGACGGGCATCGATGTCTCTGTGGTTGGTTGAATGCAAAAGGTTGTAATCATACAGCAAAAAGTGCTTCCGATCACTAATAAGGGTAGCGCCGCTTTCCATGACGCCGTTTTTTAAGTGCGTAGGTTGCGTTGAATGGAATGAAACGCAACGGACAATAATAGACAATGTCGCGTTTCGAGACTCAACGCGACCTACGTGCTTTTTGAGTTGTGGAGATTGCAACGTAGATTTTCCCCGTCCATGTTCAAGCGCTGCTGTGGAAGGCGGCGCTACCCATTTTGGATCATCAAAATCATTCAAGTCATTCCAATGGATTCCAAGCCTGGGCTGCCGGCCGCTGATTTTCGGATTCGACCGTCGTTCCCAAAAAGCCGCACTCTAGTTCTGTTTGTTGTAATTATGCAACCCGCTTACAGTGCAAGGATGACCCAGGCAACTCATTGCCTGGGTCATCCTTGGCCAGGAGAACTTCCTCATGTCCCGGATCTTATTCGGCCTTCGTTTTCGTCTGATTCTTCTTGTTACTATAGCCATATTGCCTGCTCTGGGCGGTGTCATCTACAGTGCCTCAAAGCAGAGACAATGGATGGGAAAAGCGGGCGAACTGGAGGCGCTGAGGTTGGCTCGCCTGGCCGCCACAGAGCAGAACCGGCTCATTGAGGGTACACGGCAGATGCTGATTGTTCTTGCTCAACTCCCTATGGTGCGCGAGCGCGATTCCGAAAAGTGCAACGCACTGTTTGGTGCGTTGGTGGCCGAATCTCCTCTTTACGGAAACCTTGGTGCTATTGAAGCGGATGGGCATCTTTTCTGCGGTGCGTTTCCCGTCAACGAACCCATAGATACCGAGGATCTCACATACTTCAAAAGGGCCCTGCTGGATCGGGATTTTGCCATTGGAGATTTTCATATCAGCCCTGTTACAGGTAAAGCATCTCTCAATTTTGGGTATCCGGTCCTCAGCAAAACGGGAGATGTTCAGTCCGTCGTTTTTGTAACCCTGGATCTGGAGTGGCTGAATGGAATGGTGGGGAATGCAAAGCTGCCTGCCGGTTCCACATTCACTGTCATTGATTCTCAGGGCATGGTTCTGGCCTACTACCCCGATGGTACGGAGCACGTGGGGAAAATTCTGCCTCAATCCCCTGTGGTTCGTGCGATCCTCGCGCATCAGGAGGAAGGGACCATAGAAGGGGTCGGGGAAGACGGCGTACCTCGGCTGTATGCATTCACACCTCTTGCGGGAGACGTAAACGGCAGGGTCTATGTGGGCATCGGAATCCCGTCCGAAGTGGCTTATGCTCCCGTAAACCGCGCCCTGGTTTTCGACATCGTTCTTCTGGGCGGTGTCATGCTGCTCTCCACCCTTGCAGCCTGGTTTGGTGGAGACATATTCCTTTTGCGCAGATTGAATAAACTGGTTCACGCTACACAACGTTTGAGTTCGGGGGACCTGAGTGTTCGCACGGGGATTCCCAAAGGGCCGGGGGAACTGGGGCAATTGACCACGGCATTCGACCAGATGGCTGAGGCTCTCGAGAGGCGTGAAAAGGAGCGCCAGGAAGTGCAGGAAGCTCTTCAACGTTATGCGGACCGGCTCAGGGCGCTGGCCACCCGCTTGGCGGAGGCCGAGGAGGCGGAGCGGCACAGGCTTGCGTGTGAGCTGCATGACCGGGTGGGTCAGAATCTCACCGCTTTGAGCATCAACCAGAGCATCATGATCAACCTGTTGTCACCGGAGTCCAGAGGAAAGCTGGGAAGCCGCCTGGACGATTCAGTCACCCTCCTGGATGAAACCATGCAATGTATCCGGGACATGATGGTGGATTTGAGGCCTCCTGTGCTGGATGACTACGGACTGGCTGCCGCTCTGCGCTGGTATCTCGAAAGGTTTTCAGAGCGTACGGGGCTAAAGACGATTTTTGATGGTGAGGAATTCAATCCGCGGCTCCCTCCGTTGGTGGAGACAGCCCTCTTTAGGATTGCTCAGGAGGCCCTCACCAATGTGGTCCGGCATGCCCATGCGGATCGTGTGACCGTGACGCTGGGAGATGAAATGGGCAGTACCCGTTTGACCATCTCGGATGATGGAGTGGGATTCGATCCCAAGATTTCCCATAGCTACAATGAACACCCGAGCTGGGGACTCATTACCATGCGTGAACGTGCCATGGCCATAGGTTGCCATTTGCGAGTGGAATCCGGTCCCGGGACGGGGACAACCGTATTCGTTGAAATGACGGGGTGAAATATGCCTATCCGCGTGTTTCTGGCCGACGACCATGCGGTCGTACGTGACGGATTACGATTTCTGTTGGAGGTGGAAGGCGATATCTCCGTTGTGGGTGATGCTTCCAACGGTCGCCAGACGGTGCAACAGGTTATGGAATTGCATCCGGATGTGGTCATCATGGACATTGCCATGCCTGACCTCAATGGAATTGAAGCAACCAAACAGGTTTCACAAAACTGTCCGGAAGTGCTTGTTATCATCTTGTCGGTATATGCCACCTCGGAACACATTTTTCGAGCTCTGCAGGCGGGCGCTCAAGGGTATCTGCTCAAAGAGTCGGCGGGAAAGGAAGTGGTAAAGGCCGTTCGAGCTGTTTACTCTGGCAGGAGGTATCTGAGCCGCAAAATCGAAGATACTCTCATAGAAGATTACGTGCTCCAGCGGCAGGCTTCTTCTAAAAGTCCCCTGGAACGCCTCAGCGCCCGTGAACGTGAGGTGCTGCAGCTGGTGGTGGAAGGCAACTCCAGTGCTGTCATCGCAGAAATCCTGAACCTTTCCGTCAAATCGGTGGAAACGTATCGCAGCCGGCTGATGCAAAAACTTGGAATCAACGACTTGCCGGGACTTGTAAAGTTCGCCATCCAACATGGATTGACCCCCCTGGAAACCGGCCCGCCGGCACAGAAATAGGCTCCGGCGGTTGTGATCCATTGTTCAATATACCCCACACGCATTGTCATAGTTTCCCTACAGACGCGTTTTCTCAAAAAGATTATAAAAAACTTCGAATTCATTTTCTGCCCTTATTCATTTTTTAACCGAGAGATGACCGAGTCCAACATCGGGACGGAGAGAACGGACATTTTGGCCCCAAGAATATTGATAGCGGAAGACAATGAAATTTTAAGAAAATCCCTTCTTGACTGGATAAACGTATCCTTCCCCTGCTGTGATGTGTTGGAGGCAAGAGATGGAGAAGAGGCTGTACTTGTGGCACTTGGAAAATTGCCGGATGTCGTCGTCATGGACATTGCTCTTCCGAAAATGAACGGCATTGAAGCGACCCGAAAGATAAAAAAGGAGACTCCGGACATTCGTGTCGTGGTGCTGACCATTCATGAAGCATCTCAATACAGGACCGATGCTGTTACCGCAGGTGCGGATGCTTACATTCTCAAACGCAAGATGCACTCGCAGCTTATACCGGTATTGGCTGTGTTGTTGGACTCCGCAAGGGCAAAGACTTCATGAACACTCCAGGTTCAAAAGAATACGTCTCGGAAGATGCATCATAGAACGAAAAGATTCATTTATTGGTCATGTTATTCTTTTTGGCGGAGATGGAGGGAATGTTTTTTCAAGCCTTTTATGAATCGTATGCTGGATGAACCTTTTGAAATCAATGTATTCGAGAAGGATGAATAGAATGAAAAAAATGCTTTTTATGATTTTAACGTTCGCTATGCTGGCTCTTTTCGGTTCAGCACAATGTGGCGCAGCCGAGGCATCTCATGCAAAAGGACCCTCCGACATTCTAGTGGTTTCGGGGACGATTCTCAACGCCCAGGGTAAAGCCGTCGAAGAAGCTGAGCTGAAATTTTTCGTGGATGGAAAGGAAGTTGAACTTGAAGAAGAAGTTGTAACGTCCAAAGCGGGACGTTACGAGGCTGAAATCACCTTGCCCCCCGGCACCCTTCCCGGCGCGAAGATAGAAATAGAAGCGGACAAGCCTTCTTTCAAGAATACGGGTCTGGTTGTCCTGGACAAGATAGTCAAGGAAGATGTGGATGCATCCGGAAATACCTCGTACCTAGCGCATCACAGCTTCACATTGATGAGGGAGATCACACCGGCATTCTGGATTGCCGCCCTAGTGCTCATAGCGGTCTATGCGTTGATCGCTCTTGAACTCATGCACCGAACCCTGGCGGCCTTCCTCGGTGCCGCAGTTCTCATGACCATTACGTACACGGCGGGTACTTTCAATCCGAATTACGTGATTCTCCCCTTCGAAGAAGCCATGCAGGCAATGGACATGAACGTCATTTTTCTTTTGATGGCCATGATGATGATCGTGGGCATACTCAAAAAAACCGGCGTGTTCCAGTGGATGGCCTATAAGGCCTACCAGATGGCCAGGGGCAATGTATACGTCCTCTCCTGCATTCTGATGACGATCACTGCGGTAGGCTCTGCATTTCTCGACAACGTCACCACGATGTTGCTCATCATTCCAGTGACGGTTGAAATCGCCCTGACTCTGAAGATCAACCCTGTCGCTTTTCTCATGCCCGAAGTTTTTGCTTCCAATGTGGGAGGCACCGCCACACTCATTGGAGATCCTCCCAATATCATGATCGGGTCTTACGCCAAGCTCTCATTCCTCGATTTTGTGCAGAACCTGAGCCTCGTGTGCCTGATTGGGCTGGTATTCACCCTCGCCTACTTTGTTTTCATGTACAAAAAAGATTATCTGAAGGCCCAGGTGGGTGACGTGGATAAAATGATCGCGCACCTGAAGGAAGAATACAAGATCACCAATACGACCCTGTTGGTTCAAGGCGGCGCCATCCTGGGGATCACTATTTTTCTTTTCATCATCCACGGAGCGCTGCACATGGAACCGAGTATTGCGGCCATGATCGGAGCAGCGGTGTTGATGGTGATCAGTCGAGTAGATATCGTCGAGATGCTGGAACACGAAATCGAGTGGCCGACACTCATTTTCTTCATGATGCTCTTCATCGTTGTCGCCGGCGCCGAGGAAACGGGGCTCATTCAGGTCATCGCAGATTGGGTCAAGGATATGTCGGGAGGCTCGCTGGTGGTGGGGATTCTCATGATTCTCTGGGTTTCGGCCATTGCCTCCGCCATCATCGATAACATTCCCTTTACAGCGACCATGCTTCCCATTGTGGCGTATCTCACCACTTCCATACCGGGAGCGGAAGGCGGAATCCTCTGGTGGGCTCTGGCTTTGGGGGCATGTCTCGGAGGAAACGGCACTATGATCGGCGCCAGCGCCAATGTGGTCACGGTGGGCATGGCCGAACGTGCCGGATACCATGTATCCTTCATGCAATATGTGAAAATCGCTGCATTTCCGACAGCCGTGACTCTGGTCATCGCTTCCATATGGTTGCTCATGGTTGAAATATAAAATGATACAGTGAACGGATGAAACTGACCCCCTGGGAATGCGGCCATCTCAGCCGCCTTCTGCGGTGGGATGCCCGCACTCCCAGGAATCCACGAAATAAAGGCAATTGATCTCAACCGTTCACTGTATACGAGAGTGGGCTTCTGGATAAAGTATCTCTGGACAGTGCATGAGTTTTATGTTCAAAAAGGAGGGACTTTTTGACTTGTTCTGTGTCCCTTGCAGCTTTGCACTTGGGGGGGTAATGAGGTATCCGCTCTCTTTGATCTGGCTTCAGAAGCAATTCCTATCCGTTCTCCGGCGTCTTCGAATAAGCGACCAGACTTTTTTGATTCTATTGGCTGTGATTGTTGGTTTGGTGGTGGGAGGGGGATCCTTTCTTTTTGAAAAGATGCTGGAGTTTTCCAACGCCTTTTTCTGGGAGATCCTCCCCAAGTGGCTGGGCGAAAATAAATTATGGATTGTTCTCACTCCGTGCCTGGGGGCCTTTCTTTTAGTTCCCTTCATTTTGCTCTTTCCCGTGGATGCTACCAAGGACGGTGTTCCTGCCACGATGGAAGCCGTGGCTCTGAACAACGGCCTGATGCGTTGGAGCAACTCCTTCCTTCGAATGTTCATGTCGGCCATCACTTTGGGTTCGGGAGGTTCGGGAGGCAGCGAAGGGCCCATCATCCAGATCGGATCTTCTCTTGCTTCGGGTGTGGGGCAGTTCCTTCGGGTTTCGGGGAACCGTCTGCGTGTCATTGTCGCCTGCGGTGCGGCTGCGGGACTGGCATCCATTTTCAATGCTCCCATTGCAGGCGTTCTGTTTGCCCTTGAGGTCGTTCTGGGAGAATTCAACGTCCATTCCTTCAGCCCCATCGTGATATCTTCAGTGATAGCGACAGCTTTTTCCCGGGCTTATCTTAAGACCGGCAATGTTTTAACGGTTCTTCCCTATGAACTACACAGTGCTTGGGAGATCATTTTTTACGCTGTGATGGGGACTGTGGCCGGTCTCATTTCGGTCGGCTTCATTCGGTGGATGCAAATTGCAGAGCAATTTTTCCATCATAAGGTGCGACTCCCCAGAGCCGTGAAACCTGCGTTGGGTGGGCTTTTGGTGGGGGGGATCGGACTGTTCTATCCTCAGATTTTCGGCTATTCTTATGTGCCGATCACTGAAGCGATATACGGCCAATTCGTTCTGAGTACCCTGCTGGCGCTGGTCGTGTTGAAAATCGTGGCTACCGGGTTCACCATCGGTTCCGGGGGCTCCGGAGGCATCCTTTGTCCGTCTCTTTTTCTGGGCGCTGTGCTTGGAAGCGCCTGCGGGGATATTTTCAATCGGTTTTTTCCGCATATCGTTGTAACTCCCGGAGCCTATGGAGTTGTGGGCATGGGAGCCATGCTGGGGGCCGTGGTGCAGGCGCCCATGACGGCGATCATCATGGTGTTCGAACTGACCAATGCCTACACGGTCATCCTGCCCATGATGACTTCCTGCATTGTTGCAACTCTGGTGCAGAAAAGCATTCTGCAGGGATCCATCTACACTCTGAGTCTCGCTCGCAGAGGGATTGACATCGAAGCGGGAAGGGAAATGGGCATTCTTTCCAGTCTTCAGGTGAAAGATATCATGGAATTTCAATTCATAAAGATTCCAGCTCATGCCACCTATGATGCGGTGTTGAAACGCTGCCTCACCAATGCGGGAAACTATCTTTATATCGTGAATGACGATGACAACCTCGATGGAGTAGTCTCTTTTTCCGACCTCAAGGAATTTGTATTTGAAGAGGGACTGAAAGACATCGTGCTGGCAAGGGATTTGGCCAACCAAAATGTGGTCTACGTCACCCCGGATGAATCCCTCGCTTCGGCCCTCAATAAGTTCAGTTTTATCGATATGGAACAACTGCCCGTAGTGGAGGCCAATGGTACCTCGCGAATAATCAAAGGGATCATCACCCGTAATCATCTTTTGAAGGCATACCGACAGGAAATGTTGAAACGCGTCATGATCCAGGAAAAACATTGGAATGTTTCCGCTATGGATGATCACCCCTTACCATAGTGAGTTGGAACTCCAAGTTTGATGATGAGAGTCGTTTCCGCCTGTCCACAAAACCCTATGAATGTTTGGTATGGTACCGGTTCGGCAATCCAATTGTTTATAACCCTCCCCATCATCCTCCACTTGAACATCCGCAGGTTACACAGATTTCGCAGAGAGGTGAAAACAGCCGGCTTTTAAATTTTGTTTATTCCCTGCGCTCTTTGTTTTCCCTACGATGAGCGGTTATGGTAGAGCCGATGCACACAATCTTTTACAGTCTGTAAAAAAGCTCGACAGCAATTTCGGGAGTATCGCTTTCGCACAATTCCATCTTCATAGATAATATCATGTGTTTTTAGATGGTTAACGGAATATGTTCCCCTTATTCCATCTGCATGTGCCTTTTGGCACGACCATTGCCAACTTCTTCCCGTGCCCGTTCTTCTCGATCGGTATGTTCTTCTTCTCAGTATTTAAGGTGCCCAGATGGAAGAAAAAGGTTATAGAAAGCTGTATCTTAAGATCGTTCTCACGACACTTGGTTTTTCGCTCATCCCTCTCCTCGCTTTGGGCTTGAGCATGTATTACCAATTCAGTGTGTCTTATACGGCCAAGATAATGGAAAATCTAAGAACTCTGGCCGAAAACAGGCGTGCCGCGATAGACCTCTTTTTTGACGAACGTGTGTCTCAGTTGAATTCTCTCGCCTACACGCATACCTTTGATCAACTGACAAACGAGGAGTATCTGAACAAGGTCTTTACTCTCATGCAGATGCGCAGCAGGTCGTTCGTCGATATTGGAATCATCGATCGCAATGGAACTCATGTCGCCTACGTCGGACCGTATGAACTTAGAGGGCTCAACTACAAGAATGAAGCATGGTTCCATGAAACCATGCTGCGCGGTGTTTATATCAGTGATGTATTCACAGGATTTAGAAAACTACCCCATTTCATTATAGCGGTCATGCGCAGGGAAGGTGACCGGACCTGGATTCTTCGGGCCACCATCGATACGGATATCTTTGATTCCATGGTGAAAGCCGCCCAGGTGGGAAAGAAGGGAGACGCCTATGTCCTCAACGGAGATAACATCCTGCAGACAAAGCCTCGCTTCAGCGGAGATCTATTGAGCAAGGTCGATTTTTTCGATCTACCCAAGTTTGCCGGCACGCATGTCGAGGACATGCAGATCAATGGAGATAAGGCTCTTTTTGCTACAACATGGCTCAAAAACAAAGAATGGTTGTTGATCATCAAGGAAGACCCGCGGGAAGAGCTTCTGCCTCTCGAACATGCACGGTTTCTGGTTCTGGGAATGGGCGCCGCGGGTCTTGTGCTCATTATCATTGGAACCCTTTTTGTGGCTCGATCCATGATTGCTCAATTGGTTGAAAGAGATCGGGAAAAGGCCATACTGGATTCCAATCTCGTTCAATCCAGCAAGATGGCGGCCCTTGGGAAACTGGCGGCGGGCATTGCACACGAAGTCAACAATCCCCTGGCGGTCATCAAGGAAAAAGTGGGCTGGATCAGGGATCTTCTGGATGAGGAGGACATTTCCAAAAGCGAAAACTTCAGTGAGTTTGAGGACGCAGTTCGAAAAATCGATTTCCACGTGGACCGCGCAAAGAAAGTGACCCATCGATTGCTGGGTTTCGCCCGGCGCATGGAACCTGTCCAGGAGAATGTGGATGTCAATAAACTCTTGGATGGAACGATAGATTTCCTGCGGAACGAGGCTCATTACAGGAACATTGAAATCCAGACTGCCTATTCGGAAAATCTACCGGAAACAGTAAGCGATTCCGCTCAGTTACAGCAGGTATTCCTCAATATCTTGAACAACGGGATCGATGCCGTCGGAAAGGATGGGGTTATCTCCGTCAAGACAAGTTTCAATTCCCGTGACCGGGAGATGGCAATCAGCATAACGGATAATGGTCCCGGCATTCCCAACGATGTATTGAACAAAATCTTCGATCCGTTCTTTACGACCAAAGAGTTGGGTATGGGGACGGGATTGGGTCTTTCCATCAGCTACAGTATCATGGAAAAGTTGGGTGGACGCATTCTGGTGGCCAGTGAAGTAGGGAAGGGTACTACTTTCACCATCTATCTGCCCATAGTCCGTCATGAAAAGGTGTAGTCTTTTCAGAATGCCTGGAGTGCACTGTTGACGCGCACCGGTCATCTTTTTTTGACGACAAGGATGTTGGGATATACTCGTAATGGTTGATAGTTGCGCTTTTGTACATGAGATGATCAAAAGTCTTAATTTTATCCGTGCGGAGTATAAATTCCTTGCAGTGAGGATGGATTATGGAAGATTTTAGGGTGTTAGTTGTCGACGATGAGCCGGATTTTCTTGAGACCATTGTGAAGCGTCTCAAAAAGCGAAAGGTCGACGCTGCAGGAGTGGACAGCGGTAAAAAGGCGCTTGATTTGTTGGAGAGAGAACATTTTGATGTGGTCATACTGGATGTTCGCATGCCCGGAATGGACGGGATAGAAACGCTCAAGGAAATCAAGAGGATCAGGCCGCTTATGGAAGTGATTATGCTCACCGGACATGGATCTGTTGAATCCGGGATGCAGGGAATGCAGTTGGGGGCCTTTGACTACGTGCTCAAGCCGGCGGCAATAGATGATCTTCTGGAAAGAGTCCACCAAGCTTACGAAAGGAAGTCCTTACACGAAAAAAAAATTCGCCAGGGCAAGGAAATCCTATGAGTTTTTGTTTGAACAAGAGGGGAATTTTAAAGATAAATTCCCTCTTTGAAGGGGAACCATACCCCAGGAATTCCGCTTTGAGGGGGGACATGAGGGGTGTTCACTTTTCAAAATGAGAATTGCTGTATCATACCGGACCTCCTCTTTTGGACTGTGGGAAAAAATGAAGCCGATGATCGTGCAAACCGAGCGATTGTCCTTATACCTTCAGCATGCCGCGCCGGCCTTCCTGACGGTGGCAATGTCCGTCCCCCTCTGGTTTGTGGGAAGTAAGATCCTGGCGTGTCTGGCTTTGCTGCTTGGAGCCCTTTCTATTGTCTCCACCTACCATCTCGTTTGCCTCATTACAAAGGCCAACGCGCAAAAATGCTATCTGGATGAACAGTTGATCCAATCCCAGAAACTGGCTTCCATTGGCGAACTCTCTTCAGGAATCGCTCATGAAATCAACAATCCCCTCGCCATCATCGGCCAGGAAATAGAGTGGATGCGCCACCTTCTGAAAGAAAACGAAGAGAAGGGGTTGAAAGGGATTGAAGATCTCACGGATTCTATGCAGGAAATCGGCCGCCAGGTAAACCGGTGTAGGGAGATCACTCATAAGTTGCTTGATTTTGCAAGGAAAAAGGAGCCTCTCATTCAGGGCGTTGAAATCAACAAGCTCATAGAAGACATGGTGAAGCTGGTGGAAAAAGATGCTTCTCACAAGGATATCAAGATCATCCGAGCTTATCGCCAGGATATTCCTCTTGTCTACACCGATCCGCCCCTTTTGCGTCAGGTGATTCTGAATCTTCTGAACAACGCCGCATACGCTATTGGACAAAATGGCAATATAACCGTGACCACTGCCATTTCAGAAAATCGCACTTTAGATATTGGCATTAGGGATACAGGCTGTGGTATTCCAAAAGAGGACATCAATAAGATTTTCGATCCGTTCTTTACGACCAAGCCTCCCGGTAAGGGTACGGGCTTGGGGCTTTCCATTTGTCACGGAATCATAAGACGGTTGGGGGGTAAATTTTCTGTTGAGAGCACAGTGGGCAAGGGAACGACAGTCACCGTGCATCTGCCTTTGCAGCAAGGAGAAGGAGAAAAGTGAGCATGGCTTCAAATCCCCGGGTGTTGATTGTTGATGACGAAGAGAGGTTCAGAATTACTTTGAGCAAACTGCTCAAAGCGAAGGGTGTCGATGTGACGCACCTGGGCAGTGCGAAACTGGCTTTGGAAGAGTTGGAGAAGAATCCTTACGATGTCATTTTGCTGGATGTGAAAATGCCGGAAATGAATGGTATAGAAGCTCTGGCTGAGATCAAGAAGATCAAGCCGGGCATCGAGGTGATCATGCTGACGGGGCATGCTTCCGTCGATGTGGCCGTGGAGATCATGCGGCTCGGAGGCTACGAGTACCTCCTCAAACCTTGTCCCACCGATGAACTGATGGAAAAGATCGAGGCCGCTCACGAACGCAAGTTATCCCGTGAAGAACGTCTCAAGAAGGCTGTGGCTACTCAATCGGCTCAGACTTCCTGAAGGTTTTCGATTCCACTTTGTGGTCGCGAATGAGTCGGTGGAGGTATTGCCTCTTGAGGCCCGATTCTTTTGCAGCCTGGGATACGTTTCCGGAATGTTTTTCAAGCACTTTGGTGATGTATTGCGTTTGAAATTCCTCCATTAACCTGTCCTTGGCTTCCTTGAACGGCAGTGAGAAAATATCTTCAGTAGGCATGGTAGCGAGGGAAGGAGGCGAGGAACCGGAGTCCGGGGTGGAAAGATCGCCCACCTCCAGGATATCACCCAATGCCATGATCACCCCACGCTCCATGACGTTTTCCAGTTCTCTCACGTTTCCAGGCCATTCGCGGCGGGAAAGATATTCCAGCGCATTTCTGGATAAGCCCTTTATATTCTTGTTGTAGAGTACACTGTATTTTTCAAGAAAGTGCCGAGCGAGGATGGGGATATCCTCCGGTCGTTGCCGGATGGATGGGAGGTGCAGGTTGATGACGTTCAAGCGGTAAAAAAGGTCCTCCCGGAATTCCCCCTTCTTGATTCTTTCCTGGAGATTTTGATTGGTTGCAGCAATGAAGCGGATATCGGCCTTCCGAATGGTGTTGGAGCCGATGACCTTGTATTCCCCTTCCTGGAGCAACCTCAGCAGCTTGACCTGCATGGTCGGGTTCAAATCCCCGATTTCGTCCAGGAAGAGCGTTCCTCCGTTGGCCTCTTCCACCAATCCTTTCTTGTCCTTGAGTGCCCCAGTGAATGAACCTTTCACGTGTCCGAAGAGTTCGCTCTCTATAATGGATTCCGGAATGGTGCTGCAGTCGATGGGGATGAAAGCCTTGTCCTTGCGAAGGCTGTGGGAGTGAATGGCGCGGGCCACAAGTTCTTTTCCTGTCCCGCTTTCTCCCGTAATCAGCACCGTAGCGGCAGTCTTGGCTACACGGTCGATCTGGCTCTTCAGCCTTTCCATGGCTATGCTGTTTCCGATGAGCGCCGGAAAAAGCGGCTTTCCCTCCAGCTGTTCCCGCAGGTAAAGGTTTTCTTTTTGCATGTGCCGCCACTTCAATGCCTGGTCCACGACATGCAGAATTCTTTCTTTGCGAAAAGGCTTGGTGATATAATCAAATGCTCCTTTTCGAGTGGCTTCGATGGCCGATTCAATGGTGCCGTAGGCCGTCATGATGATAACGGCGGTACTTGCATCGTGTTCTTTGACCATCTCCAGAACTTCGATGCCGTTGAGCTGGGGCATCTTGAGATCCGTGAGTATCACGTCATACCGATTTTTCTTGAGCAGATCAGGCACCCGAAGAGGATCATCCGTGGTGTCTATTGCGTGGGGAGTTTTACCCGACAAGATGCGTGTGATAAGGACAAGCATATCTTTTTCGTCGTCAATCACCAAAATTTTCCCCGGCATGTGCATCTCCTTGGCGAAGAATCAATTCCTGATTGTTATTTTCACTCCCAAGAGGGCGACAAGTCAACAGGTATGTCACCTGAAAGTTTCACTCTTGTGAATCCGTTTCGTCAACTTTTGACCAGGACTACCCGGAACTATGGAAAGTAAAGAGAGAATCAAACTTCACAAGGTTTTGAAAATATTTGG
Organism: Desulforhabdus amnigena; assembly: GCF_027925305.1. Taxonomy (NCBI): domain Bacteria; kingdom Pseudomonadati; phylum Thermodesulfobacteriota; class Syntrophobacteria; order Syntrophobacterales; family Syntrophobacteraceae; genus Desulforhabdus; species Desulforhabdus amnigena. The sequence continues at coordinate 761,417 of NZ_BSDR01000001.1, forward strand.
TGGAATCACTTTGCTCCTCATGTGTGGAGCTTTGTATCTCGGCATTTCTACGGCGAGGTATATGAAGGATACCATACGCGATCAGTTCAACGAACAGCAGCTGGTTCTTGCCAAAGCCACGGCTCACCGGATCGAATCCACCATTCAGTCTGCCATTGCCGACCTGGTCCTCCTGAATTCCTTGCCCGCCATTCAATACTGCGATTCAGATGCCTATGAAATTCTCCTTCTGTCCACCCTGCCCGTGCTGAACCGGGACAATATCGTTGAAATTCGCCGGGTAGACCGCGAAGGGAACACCCTCTTTGTGGCCAATGATCAGGGGATAGGCATGAAGCATTTCGGGTTGTTACATCAGGAGGCGGGGGTTTATCTTTCATGGGCTTCCGACTTGAACCATCGCGGAAAAACCATGGGAACGGGAGTTCGTTCCAAGGATCAAGCCAAAGACAAGAAGACCCTTGTATTCGATTTGATCACACCCACCTACGAGGATTCCACGGATAGTGCGCATCCACGGCCTTCACACCGCTTCTCCGGCTACTTGAAAGTGACACTGGACGTGGCCCGCCTGTTTCACCAGATCATCCCATCCATTCGATCAGGGAAAACGGGTTATGCGTGGGTTTTGGATTCTTCGGGAACTTTTCTTTATCATCCCGAGAGTTCCTTTGTGGGTGAAAACGCTTTCGAAGTCCGCAGCAACAGGAATCAGGCCATCTCCTTTTCCAAGATCAACCAGATTCAGCGTGAAGAGATGCTCAAAGGCAAGGAAGGCAAGTCCGTCTACACCTCGGGTTGGCATCGGGATGTGGTGGAACCCATGGAAAAACTCATCGCTTTTGCACCCGTGCACATACAGGGGCCATATATGGATTATGCTTGGTCCGTGGCGGTTGTTGCCCCTTTGCAAGAAATCGAGGGAACCATCGGTATGGTCTACGAAAGGCAGATGGGACTGCAGGGGATTGTCATTCTAATCATTCTCATTGGAAGCCTTACCGTCATCATCTATGAAATGAGATGGTCCACACTTCTCGAACATGAAGTGAACATAAAGACAGATCATATCCGGCATTATGCAGAACAGCTGGAACGGTCCGAGGCCAAGTACCGCTCTCTCATTGAAAGCGCGGAGGATCTCATCTTTACCCTGGATTCGGAAGGATTCATCAAAACGGCCAATGAACATATGTCCCGGCTGTTCGGTATAGAAAGCGGCACACTGGTTGGGCAGAGCCTCTATAGCTTTCTTCCTAGGGAACAGACGGACGAACAGTTGAGGCTGATTCGAGAGGTGCTCGGTTCGGGAAAGGCCCAGAGAACCGAGATCCTCATCAACATTCAGAATGAAGATTTCTGGTTCAATATCCAGTATATACCCGTCAAAGGGGAAGGGAATGAAGATCGGGCCATCCTGGGGATCGGGCGGGACATCACGGACCGGAAAAGCCTGGAAAAGCAGCTCATCAACACGGAAAAACTGGCCTCCCTGGGCACCCTGGCCGCTGGCGTAGCGCACGAAATCAACAATCCCATCGGGATCATGCTGGGGTTTTGCGATTTGCTGCTGGAAAAGATGGAACCGGGCACGATGGAATACAACGATCTCAAGACCATTGAAAGGCACGGCCTTCATTGCAAAAGCATCGTGGAACGCCTCCTCAGCTTTGCCCGCATCAGTGAAGAAACCGAAGAAGGCTGCAATATCAATGAAAATGTGGAAGCCATCCTTTCCGTCGTGAAACATACCCTGGATATGAACAATATCAGGCTCGTCACGGAACTGGATGACGATCTCCCCATTGTGCGGGGAGACTCGCGAGGGCTGCAGCAGGTGCTTCTCAACCTGATCAGCAACGCCATTCATGCCATGAACGGGAAGGGCACCCTGACCGTTTCGACGCGGTTGGCTCCAAAGCCCGGCTGGGTGGAGACGATCGTATCGGATACGGGCTGTGGCATAAAGAAAGAGTTCCTTCAGAAAATATTCGATCCCTTCTTCACGACCAAGAAGGTGGGGGAAGGTACTGGACTGGGACTTTCTGTAAGTTATGGTATTATCACGAAATATGGTGGAACCATTCAGTGTGAAAGTCATGTGGATGATGGAAAGCCCGGGCATGGAGGCACAACCTTCACGATCCTTCTGCCGGTACATGTGGAATCCCTCACCGAGGTCCCCCCTTCTGCTCGCGATGCAAACCCTCCCAAACCCTGAACTTTGGCGCGACTATTGAATAGGCTAAGCTCTGAGTTTATATGAAATGGCAGGTCGGCCTTCAAAGCCGGCGCCTTTCTGTCGGGAAGGGAATCCCGCCCTGCCGTTTCATGTTTCGTTGTGATCCCTTGGATCCTGGGGAGAAGAGTGCAAGTATCGACTTGTTCATACTCAAGGTGATTTAAGCATGAATGAAATGAGCCGCAAAAATATCCTCATTTTGGATCCCGAAAGAGACATCGGGGAACTCTTTGCCCGTGCTTTGGAAGCGCGCCGAGACTGCAAGTGTTACCTGGCAAGCAGACAGGAAGAGGTCGTCGACCTGTTGAAGGATATCTCCTTCGATCTTCTTCTGGTGGACCTGGGAACGGCTTTTGCCGAAGATTTTAAATTACTCAGAAAAATTAAAAACTTATATCCTCGCCTCATCCTCATCATCGATGCCTATCTTCACCAGAGAGAACTCATCACCAAGGCTCTGAGCCTCGGAGCGCACGGCTATATCATCAAACCCATCAAGATCGACTCTTTCCGAAAGAAAATCGACGAATTTTACTGCCTTTCTTCCGTCTGAATTCGCGAATCTGTCCGCTTTCAGATGACACTCCTGTCACCTGAAAGTTTCACTTTTCCTCCCGAATTTTTTCAAAACCTTAATCGCCATACCTTCTAACATTCTGTAATTACCTATTTATTCAGCTTGTGAATTCTGTGGCACATGTCTTGCTCAAGTATCCTCACGACGGACGAAACGCATGATGGAAATGAAATCATGCAGAAATAATAAAAAGGAGGTGACTGCCGGGATCTGTGGTTCGAGGAGAGGAACGGGCAAGGAGGTCTCACTGAATTACTAGGGGGTTTCATAGATCGATGAATCATTCAATTTTTCAGTGAAAAAGCAAGTGGTTTGGAGTCGAAAGAAGTTGAAGGTTATGGGAGTCGGGGTTTGATCACTCAAAGCGGAGGTCGAGGGAAATGAAAAAATTATGGGTAAAATTCTTGGGGTTGATCGCCATGGTATCCGTACTTCTGCCGGGAATCGCTTCTGCAGCCGGTGGGGGGGCTGCTGCGCCTCTTATCATTGTGGCGGATACGCGGAAGCTCAGCGGGATCCTGGCCTGGTGGGGGAATATGTACAATGAGAGTATGGTGGAATTCACGGTTTTCACGGTTATTCTCATCCCGGCTATCGGAGTGGCTTTCGGGGTTCTTGCGGACCTCATCATGAGCCACATCGGGATCGATCTCAAATCGCGTGAACTGTCGGAACATTAAAAGACAGGGTGACGAAAATTTCCTTTACTAAACAGGAGGTAATCTCATGGATTGGTTATATGTTCTTATGCCCATCGCGGGAGTGAAGATATTCTGGCCCGGTTTGATTATCTTGGGAATCGGGGTTGGCATCATCGGTGGTTTCTTTGGAATGGGCGGCGCCTGGATGGTGACCCCCGGTCTCAACATTCTTGGCTTTCCCATGGCTTTCGCCATCGGAACGGACATTGCCCACATGGCCGGCAAATCCCTCATTTCGACCATGCGACATGGCAAATTCGGAAACGTTGACTACAAACTGGGCCTGATCATGCTCGTCGGCACAGTCGTCGGTTTCGAAGTCGGCGCCCAGATGGTCATGTGGCTCGAACGCATAGGGAGTGTCGAGAAAACCGTCCGTATCCTCTATCTGGTGCTCCTTGCCTTCATCACATGGATGGTTTTCAACGACGTCGCCAAAAAGAAGAGAAAAGATAGAGAAGCCCGGGCTGCGGGCAGGGAAGTGGATCCTCTCTCCACCGGCGTGGAATGGCATAAGACTTTTCAGAAAATCAAGATCCCTCCCATGATCCATCTCAATGTCGCGCAGATCTACTGCTCCGCCTGGCTGCCCATCATGGTGAGTTTTCTAACGGGGTGGTTGGCAGGCATCCTGGGCATCGGCGGTGGTTTGATCCGCATGCCGTCCCTCATCTACATCTTGGGCTGCCCGACTCACGTCGCTGTTGGAACAGACCTTTTCGAAGTGGCCATCTCCGGTCTTTACGGCGCAGCCACTTATACCTTCAAGGGTCGTACGGAACTGGTGGCTGCGGTCATCATGCTGGTGGGCGCCTCCATTGGAGCTCAAGTGGGCACAGTCGCCACCAAGTACATCAAGGGCTATGGAATCCGTATCGCTTTCGGTGTCGCGGTCATCGGCTGCTCCCTCTCCATCATTTTGAAGCTCCTCCCCAGCTATGTCTCGGTATCCAAGCAACTTTGCGATAACATCTCCACGGTTCTGGTTCTCGGCGTTGTGACCGCTCTTTCAGTCTACATCTTCGTAAGGATGCTCCAGGGCGCCAAGGCCGAAGTTGCCGCAAAGAAGGCGGTACTGGCAAGGCAAACCGCGTGAGCAGGATGTCCGGAGTGTTGTGGCGCCTGTTTTGAAATGGATCAACGTGCTTTCGAGAATCCTCCCGGAAGGGCCGGTCATTGCATGGGGTACTCAGAACAGACCAGCTCCTCCGAGGGGGGGGGGAAGCACTCTAATGATGAATCTTAGGATTCAATGGATAGGGGGACGGATATGTACAAGAAACGGAGTTTGCTCCTTTGCCTGCTGTTTGTAATTCCTTTGTTCCTGGTCGCCGGCTGTTCGGAATATGGCAAGGTGGACCAGGGGCGAGTGGTTAAATTCGATAAGGACAAAAAGACCGTAACGCTCATCCAGGATATGAAAGCGGACCCACAGAATCCAGACTACAGTCATCTGCCTGCGGTGACCTACGCGTTGCCCACAAATCCCAATGAAACGGGTGCCGAGCCGAAAGCCGGCCTCCGGATGAAGCTTGACACCAAGAATCGTCAGGTCGTTATCTATGATCCTGCAACTCGGAGCTTCAAGAATATCGATTACACTCTGATCGACGAAAAAGACAACGTGGCCAAGACGGACGAATTGGTCAAAGACAAGAAATTCCCCATCGTGGACCGTGAGAAGAAAACGATCACGATCTATTCCGGTAGACAGAAGATTTTGGTGACTTTCTCTCTGCCTGAAGAATACTTTGCCCTGCCGGATTATACATGGGATTCCGGCGACGAAGTCCGCATCTACTACAAAGAAGATGGAAAGGCCTTGAGATTCATGAACATCAGCAAGACGGATATTTACAAAAAATAGGCGAATTTGTTAACTTGATAAAAGAGAATCCTCTCCGGAATATTGAAACTGGAAACAATGCCGGAAGGATTCTCTTCTTTCCGTTTGAAGGAGTGGATAAGCCATGAATATGAATTACTCCCAGAAAATAGCCGTTGCGTTGTTGGATGTCGCTCTCATCATAGAACTTTGCGTCAGCATCTATTTTGCCAACAAAGACACTGAAATGTTTACTATTTTATTCATGAAGTACTTCTTTTCCATGCTTATTCCGACCCTCATTTTTGCCAGAATTGCAGTGAAGCGACTCCGGCTGAAGGAAACAGAGTTGAACGCATGACTTTAGATCAGACCAATCATTTGAGGAATCTGTTCGGGAAACTTGGTGCCTTCTTTTGCATCGTATTTCTCGTTGCCGCTGTAGATGGGCTCGTACTTCATTTCAGACAGCCTGAGAATATTTTTCATCTTCTTCGTGGAGAATCTGTCAAAGTGAATGGTTCCTTGAGGGGGGATGTAAATGATATCGGTGAGTTGACATATGTAAGCCCCTCTGATCGCATTCAGGTTGCTTTCGAGGACATTCACGCAGGTTTTTGGCTGGGCGGGAAAATGTGGCGCGGCTTGTTGACGGTGAGTCCCGATCAGGAACCGGGGAAATTTCGTGTGAGTGTGAATCTCAAAGGTGACAATTCCCCAAGGGCGACAACGGTGTTTTATGTCCATGTTTACAACGATTCCGAAAGCATGCGCAAGGATGCCAAGTCTTTTATTCATCGGTACCTGGACATTTCTCCCTGGTTGGTCTTCGCTGCCTTTCTGCCGCTCACCCTGCTCACCTTCGCTTTTGTTTTTTATCTCTCACACCGCAGAGAACGCCTGTTGCTGGAACGGGGGATTGCCGATGTGTATCATATTGCAAGAAAGGAATCCGAATACGAGATTGCCTTCGGCATGGGAACGCTGCATGGCATCGAACCGGGAGCAACCCTCACCCTTCTGGACAAGGAGGGAAATCCCATCCGGAATATCACTGTGAAGAGTTGCTCCATGACCGATGCTGTTGCAACAGTGGATTTGGATTGCGCTGTTCAACCTGGATTCATGGTTTCCAGAAATGACTGAGCATTTTCTGAATCCGACCGACCGATTGACCACGAAGTAGCGGACAAAGCCCGGGCTTCATTGGAGTAGGGCCAGGGCCTAACTTATAAATTTCAACATCATGGGAATGGCGACAAAAGTGCCTACCGCACTCCCCATGTTGGTCAATACGACCACCAGCAGAATCCGCGTGATCTTATTCCGCCAGAATCCCTTCAGAGAAGAAATATCTTCAGGCAATTCCTGAAAGTCTACGACTCTCGGTTTTCTCAGGAAAGCTTCCACCAGCCCCGATACCCAGCCTGCCGCGATCATGGGATTGAGGGAAGTGATGGGAGCGGCAAAGGCAGCGGAAAGAATGGTCACGGGGTGTCCCAGGGCAATGGTTGCTCCGAGTCCAGCCAGTATGGCATTGGCCAGAACCCACCACTTGATCATATCCGTCCCTGAAGCGGTACCCGCACTGTAAAAGCCGGAAGCCATGAGTCCCAGGATCATGAGGGGAAGTCCCCATTTAAGCACATTAAACAGCTTTCCTTTGGGGGGAATTTGTTCCAGTTCGTCCATGTCAATGGGTGCTTCCCAGTATTTTTGAATGCCGGGTACGTGGCCAGCCCCCACAACGGCCACAATCTTCCGGCCCGGGGCGGACCGGATCTTCTGGGCCAGGTACTGGTCCCTTTCGTCGATGAGAATACTCCTGATCTCAGGGAGGGCATCCCCTACTTCAGTAAGCAGAGTTTCCAGAACGTCCCTGTTCTTCATGTTTTCGATATCTTCTTCTTTGATATCGTCCAATGCTCCAAAGGAGGTCATCAATTCGGCCAGCACTTTGATCTTGGACCTGAACCTCATGAGGCGCCATGTTCTGGAAAGGGTTGTCCGCACATCGCGGTCCGCGAGATGGACATGAGCCCCGATGGCTTCTGCGGAGTGAATGGCCTGGATCATTTCTTCGCCCGGCTTGACCCCGAACTTCTTGCCGATCCTTTTCTGAAAGGATGCGAGCATGAGATTGGCGAGGAGGAGAAACGCCTTCTTTTCCTTGATCACTTTCAGGATATTGGTATTCTGCCATTGGTTTTCTTGCGTGATAGCCTGGTATCTGGACGCACAAAGTTCTATGCACACGGTATCCGGCTTTTCTTCTTCGATCACTCTGGCGACGAGATCGACGCTTTCCCGCGAAACGTGAGCCGTCCCGACAAGGAGGACTTCTTTTTCTTCGTATTGCAATCGATGTATGTTTTCAGACTCTGTGATCATGAAGACTCTGTTCGCACTCCTTTCAGGATTGAATGGATCGGTACCTGATCTATATCTTCAGCGATTAAATCCGCCCGTCTATTACGACATCGTCACATCAACCACGGAGACACGGAGGGCACAGAGAAAGACCTTCCAATGAAATCTCCGTGGTTCAGATAAAATCTGACAATGTTAAACCATGATATGTTTCATTATAAATAGTGCAATAAAAAAACAAAGATGGAAGCGCTGCCGGAACTTCCATCTTTGTTCAAAATCAATTGGAATGAGTTGTTATTTTGAAGGCATCTAACGCAGGTAAGCTCCGATTTGCCCTGCTCCGTTGAGAAGAGCAACCGCTTCCGCGCTTCGTATTTCTTCTATTCTTCCTCCCATGTCCAAGGCCCGTTCCGAGGCTGGCCATATGACATCTTCGATTTCCGTGAGGGGTTTTGAACAATAGGGGCATAGTTTATCCGATGGAGAATGGTCTAAAAGGACGTCGCATCCAGCGCAGTGATAGCCATTCATTCGAAGACCGTTTGGATAGACCAGCCGGTATACGCGCCCCTGATTGATGGCATCCAGCGTGGCGTCGAAGCCTAAAACAGCCTTCACTCCCGTGGCCTTGCTCTTGTGTGCGGTGGTGATGAGGTCCTGAACGAGGGACGCTTCCTGTTCCTTTTCAAGCTGTTCGATGAGCGGGAAGGCGGCATCGAAAACCTCATTGCTTTTGGCGGTGACGGAGACTCTGATTCGGTCCACCACTCGTGCACTCACTGTTTTGGGGAGCAACCTCTGCAGCTCTGCCGTAACTTCCTCCGGCCCACCCAGCAAAATGCGGTCGATATCATATTCAAACATAATATCGTGCAAGGTGTCTGAAACGTTTTTCAGAAACTCTTCACTCCACTTAGCGGCTCTTCTTTGGAAAATCATCTGAGATCGCATATGATCGCTTCCAGCCGCGCTGCGGTGTTTCACAGGAGGTTCCTGAAAAATATCGGAGATTTCATCGATTTCACCCATGGAAATCAGGAAGAACCGCGCCTTTTCGCGATCGGCGACGACAACGCCGTACCGTTCATATTCGTTTCTTGCTTCCAGGAGGGGCCGAATATAGGGAGAACCGCCGTACCATGCCTGATTGGCAAAACGGATGGGAAGATCCTCTTCAAAAAAGAAGGATTCGGAAACGTCGCAAAAGAGTACAAGGCTTCTTCCCTTTGCAATGTGAAACTCGGTTTTGCGTCTGGCCCATTCAGCATCTTCCTGGAAATGTCTAAGCTGGTTTTCATCTGTGATCTGAGATTCAAGGTTTTTCAAAATTCCATCCAGGGAGACCTTGTACCCCCCCCGCAGGTTGACCGGATTTGCGGGGTCCAAGTTCAAATACAGACTCAATACAGGAGAATCCTCTCGACCCTTACGTTCCTTGAGTTCCTGAATCGTTTGCGGTTGAAGCACCTTCATCGCTTATTCCTCCCTCTGTTGAGTTGTTGGTCCTCCTGAATGCTTATCATGCATCCCTCTGCTCACGCCTTGCCCGTTGCATTTCTTCCGGCAGGCGCTTTTCTTAATGACCCATGAACATTCAGCGGTTCCCATTAGGGGGATTGTCCTTGCGGCAACGGGCCAACCCGCCCGTCTCGTCTCGATTTCCGACCGAAGGAGAGATCCTTCTTCCATTTCAGGCAAAACTGCCTAGCGGCACCTCTGACAGCGTATTGAATCCCAAAATTTTTGCAGCCTCCTCTTTTGAAGTGGAAATCTGTTTGAGTGTTGAGATACGAAGAGATGTGAGACGTTTTTTGAGTTTACAAGATTCCTCCTTTATTCTAAACCCCTTGTGAACCAAAACGAGCTCCGTATCGAATGGGGCGGTTCATTTAAAATGGTCCAAAGAGAGAAGGGATTGTCAAAGAAGCTTTGTTTGTTCAACCTACCATAATCCGATTTAAAAATTCAGCTATATTTATCTGTATAATCACCATGATCACAGGCGCAATAGCAAGCAGAAGAACCTGCCGCCGTTCCTCGACTGATAACCGTTCGCTGCACAGGACACAGAGAGTGCGGAGAATAAAGAAAATTCAAAAACTTGCGATATCTGCGTAATCTGCGGATATGCCCATATCGCGTGTTTTGTTGAGAAGGACAGGGCGGAGCGTTTGAACCTTCATGAGTGGTAAGAGCCCAAAGGATACGGATGGCGGTCGAAACACCACAGGCAAATCAACACGGCATCGTACAAAAGTTGCACTTTCTTATGGGACGTTTCCCAAAGGGAATGGATTTGAGCCGGGAAGATCTTGCATTGGCCGGCTGGCTCTATTTCTATGAATTGGAAACACGGTCTCAGGGGATCTCCGAATCGGACATCAGGTGGCTGATTCCAGAGGCGGGTAAGCACCTGAAGTTGAATATGGAATCTGCACAAATGCCTCAGGTGGTCCAGAGGTTGATGCGGTTCGGTGTCTTGAGACTCACCATTACAGACAGTAAAAGGAAGGGATACTGCCTGACGCGACTGGGCCGAAGCCTGGCGAAAAACTTGATCGAAGAAACGGATTATAGTTCTGAACAGTTGAATGTACTGTTGAATTCCGCCCTTCGTGAGGTGGATGCCATTCTGAAAGAAGGTGGAGGTACCCTCCTGCAATACCTGCAGCATGTTTTTCTGGGGACCATACGGGAAAAAGTGGAATTCAAACTCCTGGCCATCGAAGAAGATTTGGCGGAACGCAAAAGGGACGTACGACGAGCCTATTCAGGAAGGAATGAAACGGACTTTGAAAGTGCAATCAGGAATATACAATATTGTCGAACGGCTCTGACGGAGCTCGTGGATGCCGTGCAGGAGTCTTCGGCTTGTGTGCGTCTGGAAGGACTCTTGCACAGTTGTATGAATGAAGGACAGGCGCCTGAACTGAGTGATATCCTGGAGCAGTCTCTGCATTTCATTTATATCCTTCGGAGCCGGGTGGATGTGATGTTGAAAGATGTCGTCCTTTTTATACACGACTGTGTCGCATTCCGCTCTCTTGCGTTTACGGTGGATTCCCGGGATCGCCTGCGGCGCATTCAGGAAAGGATAATCGCTCATGCCCTGGAGCATGAAATCCGTATGCCGCTCCTTGAACCTCCCCAGCTGCCTCGATTGGATTTCAAGTGGAATCCTCAGGTTCGGGAAAGGCAAGTGGTTCTTGACGTTCAACGGTTAAAGACACTTGAAGCTTATTCCCCTCCTGAGCTGCCTCCCGTGGAGCCTGCCTGGAAAGAGCCCCTTCTGGAACTGGCCAGAAAAGAGTGGAAAACCTTGTCCCGGCATGGAAAGGTCGATTTTGGGGAATGGGTGCGAAGGCTTGGTGATAAGATACCGGAATCTTGTGAGAGCCCACCCCTTGCGGTCTGGTATCTCAGCCAGGATTGGCCGAAATGGATACCCAAAATCACGCTGGAGCATCAAAAAGGTGTTTGGGTGCCGCTGGGTGAAGAGTGGATGATGGAGGCGTTTTTTATCGTTCCTGTCCCTTGAGGGTTCAAGGCGTGGGATGGATGAGTGGAGCGAAACCCAAAACAATGGAACTGATCATCTGACAATGTCGAATTAGGAGTGGTTCATTTTGGGAAGTTACGATCGAAAGGAGAACCCGCAGGAGGAAGATGCTTTTCTGGTTCTATGGAAAAGGCCGGATTCCGCCCAAAAGGTCGTTCATTCATTGTTGGGAGGCAGGCATATCGATCCCTACCTGGCCGAGGAATTCCAATTCCTGGAAAACCATCCATCGGCGTGGGAAAAGTTTTTTCAATGGATGGGGTATAGATTGAGACGCAGTGAACTGGGTGGGAATCCTTTCTTTTACCTGGATCCAGCTACTGACTTGGCCGGCCGGTCCCGATTGAGCAGGGGAGCGACATTTCTGGGACTCTATCTGGCGTGGCATTTTTTCATGGAGGGGCCGGGGGAATCCGGCTGGATTTCCGCAAACGACATCTTTCAAAGACTGATCAGCAGCTATAAATTTCATTTTTTGCGATCCATCTTCATCAGAAAGCCGGGAAATCTCAGCCCATTGGAACTGAGCGAAGACCAGGCCGAGAAGCTGCGGGGGTATATTCGTAAGGAACTTCAGGAATTGGCAAAATACCGCTTTGTGGATCTCAGGCCAGGTTCCCGATCCGATTGGGAAGATCTTGTCGTGCAAAGGCTTCCCGCCCTTTACCGCTTCTGGGAGCTGGCTCTGCACGTGCGTGGAAACGGCGGCAGCGACCGGGACATCGATATCGATAGTGTGGTGGCTCAAGTTTGGGGCAACGTGGATTCGGAAACGGAGGAAGAGGATCTGTGAATCTTCCCTTTTTCCGCCCCCAGGAGGTTCATGCAAAGGCACTGATACTGGTGGGGTACCGCCTCTATCCCTACACCCGCGTGGAACTGCATCCCAGGCTGACCCTTCTTTCGGGAGGCAATGGCGTGGGAAAGACCACTCTCCTCGATGCCCTGCAGACCGTGATCCTTGCCGACCAGAGATACTTGCACCTCAATGTGGCGTCGGGGCAAAACGACCGGGATCTCGGCGGACAGCTTCAAAATAGAATCGGATGGGCATTGGTTCATATCGGAGGACATTCTAAAATTCAGGCCGTTGGAGTCCTCCTCGCCCGGCGTGCTGCCGCGGAATATGTCGATTTGAAACCCTTCGCCCTTCTCGGAATTCCGCCTGAGGAGAACCTCTTTCTGAATCGTGACAAGGGGGAGGTCGCTTCAGACCTCCGTGCTCTCAATCAGAGCATCAAACGCTTCTCTTCCGGGGCGAGAGTCAAAGAATTCGGCAGTATCAACGATTATCACCGCTTTCTATATGAGGAAGGCCTTCTGCCCCTGGATCTTTCACGGGGAGGAAGGCGACAGTTTTCTCTCCTGTGGCGGCAGGCTACACAGCCTCATCTGGGTGAACTCAACAATTTTCTGCAGCAGACCCTCTGCCACGAACCCGAAAAGAGGCTGACTTTTCAAGATGTGGAAAAACTCATGCATGAGCGTCTCCATACAGAGAGGCAGCTCAATCAACTCTGGCAACTCAAGGAATTGAGTGGAGAGTTGCAGGGGAAGGCGCGTGATCTCGATTATCATAGGCGGCGTTATCTCTCTGTTCAGCTTGGATTGTCGAAACGCCGGGAGGAAAGTCTTTTAAAGGATATTGAAGAGGGGGAGAAGCGTTTTCAGCAGTTGGATGAACGCATTGCAGCCCTGAACCAGGAACTGGACGGCGTCCGTGTGCGGTTGGATGCACTGGGAAAGGAACGCGACCGGTATCTTCGGGAACAGGGGGAGTGGAGCCGCAAGTATAAGCACTACCAGGAATACATGGAGAATCGTGAAATCAGGAAAGAGATTCAAAAAGAACTGGCGGCGGCCGCAGAGGGCATTCTCCCCCTCGAAGAAAAGATTCGAGAGGTTCGTGAAAAGGCTCAAAAGATTCGAGGAGAGATGCTGCTCCTTTCCAATGAACTGGCCCGGCTGAAAAGCGGGGAAGAGAATTTGGAGGGTCAGGTTCGGAAATGGCTGGAATTCAAAAAAGACCTGGAGCGGGCGGGGATACTGCTGCAACGGGAAATTCGATCCCTCTCCGATCTCGAAAGCGCCTGGGTAGAAATCAACGAAGCACGGCGCAAGGTTCAGGAGGTCAAGCCGCTTCGGCAGCTCCTGGGGCAATGGCAATCCCGGGCCAGGGCGCACAATGTCGCCCGGGAACTCGCCGGCAAGATGATCGACCTGTGGCCCGATTTCTTCAATGGCCGAACGCCGGATCGGGCTTTGCTCGACAGGGCTCTGACGGAGCTTCGCAATTTGGAAAAGGATGTAGCGGTGCAGCGGCAGGAGCTTTCGGCAAGCAAAGGACCGCTCAAAGCTCTCATCGATGAACTCTCGCGGGGCCGTATGCCCCTTCCTGCCTCTGCCGGCGAGCTGGTGGAAAAAGGGCTTGCCTGTCCCTTCACGCGGCATTTTGATCACTTGGGGCTGGATGAGGCGCGACACTGCCAGGAGACCATGGGGCCTCTTGCAAGAGCCATCGAACCGGTATCTCTCTTGCCGGCAGGTTCACCCCAGAAACAAAAGCCCATGGAGGAAAAACGGGCTGAAACCGAAGAGACGAAACCATCCTTGGCCGGCCTGGCGTGTGGAAAGGAACCCTTCTGGTTGATTTTGTCTCCCGATGTGTGGAAAGAGTTTCGTGTTCTGGAGCGCACCGAACAAGGCACTATTGCCGGGTTGGGAGGCATCGCCTGGTATACGCCTCATGGGCCTGTCTGGATCGGGGCGGAGGCCAGGCGGGAACAGATACAGCGAGCTCAGGAGAGTATCCTGGAAGTGGAGGGCAAGATCAAGCAGCTGGCCTTTCAGGAGGATCTGATTTCCAGGAGAAGACGGGCGATTCAGGATTTCCTTCCCAAGCTGGATGCCCTGGCGGATGTTGAAGCTCCTCTCAGGGCTGAAGAGCTGAATCAGACCCTGGCTCAGCTCGAAAAAACGGCGCCCGGCGTAGAGAAGCTCTATCCCATGCTCCAGCGGATATTCCAGCGCAGTGAGCTTTTCCATTTTGTTCATGCTTCCGAAGAGATGGAAAAACTCAAAAAACAGCTTCAGGAGATCCATGCTCGCTACAGGCAGATGGACGATGAAGTGAAGGGGTTCAACAACGAAGATGCAAAATGCACCAGGGAACTCGCTTCTTTGAAAGGCCGCCTTCAGGCATTGACCAGAGATTTGGACCGTGCACAGACCATCTGTTCCAGGCTGGAAGAGGAGGAACCCAGAGAGGTTCTCGAGGGATGCGTGGATTTTGGACGCGCTGAAGAACTGGCCAAGCGAATCAAAGAACTGGATGAAGAACGGACAAAGGCGCAGAATGAACTGTTTTTGGGCGAGCGGAAAAACGGAGAACTGCGGAACCGCTACCGGACTCAAAGTGAAGCCCTGGTAAAAGCCAGGCGCGATCTCGATTATGCCCGAAAAGACCATCAAAGGGCTCTGGAATTGTGGACGAGGTATTATCCCGAAGAAGAAGCCGACTATATCTTCGGCGCCCGCCCCGATGAGCGGGAGAGGTACAAGGCGGTTTGGGACAACCTTGTCCAGGTTTTGAGGTCCCGGATAGCCGAAGTGAGTCGCAAGTATGAATTTCACCTTCCCCAGGAAGATCAACCGGATCGCCTGATTCCACAGCTTCTGCAGCTTCTCTTGCCTTCGGGAGTCGCCCTCGACCAGCTCGAAGCCCAGTATGGCCGCCTGCAGCATGAACTGCAGCAGATCGAATACAAAATCAAAAGCCGCGTGGAAGAGGTGCGGTCCAATGTGGAGATGGAAATCCGGTATTTGAGAACTCAACTGGTCAAAGTGAACCGGATCCTGTCTTCGCTGCGATTTGGTCAGATCAAGAAGATTTCGCTCGAACTGGAGGAACTTCCCGCGTATCACGCTCTGCAAAAACTGGAAAGCCTTCTGCGGCTCATCAGCAGGGGAGAATCCATTACCCTGAAGGAATTTGTCGATAAGCTGCGTGCATTTATAAAGAAGGAATCCAACACAACCCTGACGGAAGAACAGATCGCCGATTACCGGTCGTATATTCGCATCCGCCGCATCGTTTTGGACGCCAATGACCGCGCCAGGGAAAGCGGGCTCTCGAGCGGAGAGGCTCTCGGAGTCAACCTGGCTCTCTGCCTGGCGATCCTTTTCTTTATGGGGAGAGAGCAGGGCAACCACAGTGAACGTGGTATGCTGCTGCTGGCTCTGGACGAGGCGGAACGGCTCGATGCCAGGGCACTGGAAACCATTCGGAGTCTACTGGATGAAGTGAGGTGCCAGCTCACCGTCGCCATGCCAAGGCCCGTGGATATCCCCGATTCCATCTGCCACCTTCTGACCCCCCTCTCAGAGGGGGTGACCCACGTGCACCTTTACCGCAAGGAGGATGGGGCAGGAGATACCCTCGCCGGCCCTTGAGCACAGTTTGCGTCAAATCACAGAACGTAAAAGCCCTCGGGATTAGTATGGCGGGGAAAAACCATTGCCGGATGAATTCCTTTGCAGAGTAGGGGTATTTCTTCTCCAGCGCATTCGCCAGAAAGACCCCTATATAGCCTTTGTCGAGGTCGCGCTGGTGCAGATCCTTCAAGGACTCGAGGTGTATTTGAAGCTCGGGGAGGATCGTCTTCGGAAGGGGGACCGTTCGGTCCTTCCGGCCTTTCCCGTCATGAACCGTCAGGACTTCCGCATCGAAATTGAAGCACTGCACCCGCGTCGAAGCCGACATCTCCTTCAATTTACCGAGAAAATGGGAAAGGCTGTCGGTCCGTGCATTGTGGAAGTGATACTTTTCGCAGAAATCCAAATAATAGCGCAGCCACTTCAGGTAGGATGCAAGCGCATTGTTCGGAACCGCCCTGTTCCGCAGTCATTCCACGAATTGTGCCCGCAAAGCCGAATGGATGTTGAGCATATCGAGCTCTCCAGTTTCAGGATATCCTTCCATTTTTCATGATAGTCGGAAAGGACCACCCATAATATCGGAAAATCCTTGCAAGGACTTTATCTATAAAATATAAAATAACATCAGGACGATAGGTGAACCGTTTGTCCACAGAGCTCCACAAATCAGCCTCGATTCTCCACGTTGAGAATCTACGACTTGTTCTACGTCCCGGAGATATACAGAAACTATACAATCACTTGTTATATGGCAATCACACGGTCAGAATATGGAGAATGAGTATGATTAAGATTAATCCTCTCGACCAAGAAAGGAGCGAATTCAAGGATAATGATTTAGTGTGCTATTGTTTCCAATATACGAGAAAACAAATAGAAGAAGACTACTTAGAAAATGGACGTTCGATGATTCTCGAAAAAATTGCACACGAAAAGAAAATTGGTGGATGTGATTGCGCTCACAAGAATCCGAGACGTCGCTGATGTTTAGCTGATGTCCGCCAGGTGGTGGATAACATAGCAACAAATACCATATAACCTACAAGGATAGAGGGGAGCAATAGAGGGGTGGGGAAAAGCATCCCACCCCTCTATTAGACACCTTCTCGATTAGACCATGGAACCCCATGGATTGAGTGTCACCCGGAGGTTATGGAGCGCACAGCATATCTCCATGACGAGGTCTCTTGTTCCCTGTCTGAGAAGACGTGTCGTGTCCCTGACTATATGGCAGTGTTTGATGCTGTTCATCACATGCTCGATACGCACACGCACTTTGGAGACCTCCCGGTTGGCTTCCTTTTGTTCCGGTGTGAGACTTCCACCAGGCGGTTTCTTATGGGGCATGATGATCTCGACACCAGGCAGATCAAAGCCCTGAAACCCGAGATCCTGCATGAGGTAACTCTCCTTCGGCAGGGGATAGCTGCTCGAGTCCGCAATGGTTTTGTCGTGGACGGAACCTGGATGCGTCAGGCTCAGAAAGAGGATGTACATGAACTCATTGATCAAGATGACGTTTTTCATGGTGTGGTGTTTCTTCTTCCCGCTGTAGTAGCTCCTCTGCTTCTCGGGATCCTTGGGCCGTTGGATCGGCCGCTCGGTTCCATCGTGGCAAAAAAGGGGGGATCGGTCTTGATTTCGAGCCTCTCCCGCAGATGCTCGACTTGGCGACTGGGTGCAAAGCCGAGGTTTCTCAGGGTATTTCCCAAAATGGGGAGCAGCACGTGGATCCACATGTTCGTTTTGCCAAGCGGCATTCCGAAGAGCTTTCCGTGTAGGGACTGTACCGGATTGTTCTTCAGGTACATGAGCATAAAGAGCAGCCTGTCCTCGGGAGTTGCCAGCGGACAGTTCTTGTAGGTTGAGTAGCTGGTAAGCGATCAGCGAACCCCATCTTTTTTTAGGCTCTCGTTTATGGGAGAGTGACCTCCAAAGTTGAAGGAGGAGGTCAAAGATGGAGAAGAAGCCACGGTTAGAAGAAAACGAGGAGAAGCGAAGGTTTTGGGAAGAGCACCTCAAGAGATGGGAAACGAGTGGGATGACCCAAAACGAGTACTGCCGGCAAAACAGGCTCAAAGTGAACCGCTTCATTTACTGGAAGAAAAAGTGTCCGCAAAAGTCCACCGTCTCCCTGGTGGAGTGGTCGGGGACGAAGGAGGAGAAAAGCAGCGTCGTTGCTTCTGGGGGGCCGCTTTGCGTGGTGGTAGGGGGGCGCTATCGTATTGAGATCGGGCAAGGGTTCGATCCAGGACTGCTGGACGGCGTGGTCCGGGTTTTGAGAAGCCTATGATCTGTATTCCTTCAAACACGCGGGTATTCCTGGCTCCTGGAAACACGGACATGCGCAAAGCCATCAACGGACTGTCGGTTCTGGTGGAAGGGACTTTGGAGCTCGACCCGTTTTCAGGGCATCTTTTCGTGTTTTGCATAAGCGTCTTGGCAAGTACACCTTCCAAGCCGAAGGCTGCCACCGGCCATGGCAGGATGAATCCTTGAAGATGACGGACGAGCGCGTACTGGAAGGCAGGGGTAACCTACTGGAGAGAGCGAGTCAACTGCTCCGGGGTGAGCATCTGAGGAAGCAAAGCCAGGTGATCTTCCTCACTGCGGGCAAAGGGAAGTCTCTCAAAGAGATAGCGCAGATACTGGTAAGGTTCCAGGCCGCAGGCTTTGGCTGTCTCAATCAGGCTGTAGAGGGTGGCGGCAGCCTTGGCTCCGTTGGGGTGCCCGTTGAACAGCCAGTTTTTTCGACCGACCACAAAGGGTCGGATGGCATTCTCCGCCATGTTGTTGTCTATGGGAATGCGGCCGTCCTCCAGATAGCGGATGAGTTTGTGCCAGTGGTTGAGGGCATAGCTCAGGGCTTTGCCCAGAAGCCCCTTGGGTGGGGTCTGCGGCAGGCGCCCCTTCATCCAGGCTTTAAACTCCTTGAGGATCGGCTCGGCTTCTTTTTTCCTGAGAGCACGGATTTCGTCAGGAGTAAGCTTGCGCTCCCGCGCCACCTTTTCAATGGCGTAGAGCTTTCGGATGTATTCGAGGGCGACCTCGGCACTCCCGGTCTTCTTCGCCCCCTTTCCCCGGGCATCGATGACTTTGACGAAGTTTCTTCTCACATGCGCCATGCACCCGATGAGCACAATCCTGGACCCCGGCCTGTCGAACTGATCATAGGCCGAGAAAGCATCGGTTTGCAGATACCCCTGGTACCCCTCGAGGATCTCCCTGGGAACATCCCCCGATCTTGTAGGGGCATAGTGGAAGAGGACAACAGGTTTTTGCGGGTCTCCTCCCCTGAAGACCCACATGTAGGAATACGTGGTGTTGGCACGTCCCGGCTCAAAGAGGACCTGCACGGGAGTCTCGTCGCAATTGATGAGGACCCCCGATTTGAGCTCCCTCTGAAGCATCTCCATGATCAAGCGGCACCGATCGCCTGCCATCACCATCCAGGAGGCCATAGTGGATCGGGGGATCTCGATTCCGTAACGCTCAAGGATCTTTGAGAGCCGGTAGAGCGGGGTGCCGTCGGCGTATTTTGCGGTAGCCACATAAGCAAGGGTCCCTGCCGTGGCAATCCCCTTGGGGATCATCTCTGGAGGAGGCTCGGCGATTCTGACCGCTCCCCCTTCGCTTTCCACTCCCTCGCAGCCTTTGCACGCGTACTTGGGGCGAATGGTGCGAATGACTTGAACCCTGGCGGGGATGATGTCGAGCTTCTCCGATACTTCCTCGCCGATCCGCGAAAGTGTCGTTCCACAGGCACAGATCTTCTCTTCCTCGGCAATATCGTGGATCACTTCCACGCGAGGCAGATGTTCGGGAAGAGGCTTTCTCCTGGGTTTTTGCCGGGTGTGGGCAGGGACTTCGATCTCTTCGGTCACCGGCTTTTCTTCCGCACTCACTTCAGCTTCGTTGAAAAGATGGAGCTGGCGAGGGTCCTCCTCCACAGGGCGTTTTTCAGAACTGCGCCGGAAGAGCTCGTTTTGAAGGAGCCTCAACCGTTCCTCCAGGAATTCGATGCGGGATTCATACCGTTGCTTCTGGTCGAGAAACGCCGCTTCCTGATCTCGGATGATCGTTTTGAGCAGTTCAAAATTATTGGGTAAAAGGACCTCATTAAAAAGGCCTTCTTTAACAGTTCCTTTTGTAATGATTCCGGAGAATAAACCGCTTTTAGAGAAGGGTGGAGTAGTGCAAATCCCGGTGGGGATGGAGGGCGGTGAAATCGAGCCCCTCGAGAAGGAAAGACAGGTCCCTCAGACCGATCTCCATCACCTGCTCTCTGGTTTCAGGCCAGCGGAACCGTTCCTTCTCCAACCTCTTTTGAAAAAGGCAGAACCCGTTCCTT
The DNA here is from genome assembly GCF_027925305.1 of Desulforhabdus amnigena. Classification (NCBI taxonomy): domain Bacteria; kingdom Pseudomonadati; phylum Thermodesulfobacteriota; class Syntrophobacteria; order Syntrophobacterales; family Syntrophobacteraceae; genus Desulforhabdus; species Desulforhabdus amnigena. The sequence goes on from NZ_BSDR01000001.1 coordinate 781,482, forward strand.
TGCCAATAGAGGATCTTTACGGTCGATCGACTTCTGCAGAAGACGAAAAGATGTCCTGAGAAAGGATCGAGCGAGAGCGTCCCTTCCACAAGAATCGAGAGTCCGTTGATCTCCTTGCGCATGTCGGTACTGCCCAAAGCAAGATAGACCCGGGTGTGCTGCGGCAGGGCGATCATCGGTCGAGCACCTCGAGGAGGTCGCGCAGAGTGTCTGCATCAAAGCCCGCTTCGATCCGGATGGTGTACCGGGAGCCCACGGTGAGACTGAGGGGCTTAGGGAGAGAGCAAACCGGAGCTGCCAGGGGGACCTCCACAAGGCAGAGCGAGTCTGTTCCTTTCGTGCGTTTGTGATAGCCGAAGGTCTTGACGCTCAGTCCATGCCTTCGACAGTATTCGGCCTGCGACAGACCACCTGCTTGCCATTGAGCCAGGTGGTGCTCCCAGAATTTCTGCCTTACTTCATTGTCAGTCGATTGGGTCTTCTTCATTGATCGCCTCCTTCATAAAGTGTGAGGCGATCTTGGCACACTATTGGTTTACCCGAAAGATGGGGTTCCCTGATCGCTTACAAATATATGAAAAAGAAATGCCTGAATTGTTGCTGTCGGTTGTCAAACAAGGGATAAACATGTACCGTGAGGCAGGTTTGATATAGCCCTGATATGAGTAGACGCTAATCGGGTAGCCGGGGGGTTTTCTCCCCCACAGCAATAACGATTGATTTTTCTTCGCACAGTAAATCGGGATAAAATCAAAAAACGAGAGGGCTTCCTCTCAAGAGAGAAAATAATTTCTTCACGCTCAACTGGAGTTCCCGTTGGGTGAAGGAGGCCGCATTGAAAAACAATCTCATTTTTGATTTCCGAACCATGAATCCTACCACGGACAGCGCTGAGCAGGAGCAGGAAGCTCTGATCGGAATTCTCATCAAGACGGTGGAGCATTTCTTCGGTGGTTTCCAGAAGATTTTTGGAGGCGCATCCGATCCGAGAGACCAGAGGAAGATCAACTACCCTCTTGCATCTCTTTGCTTTGCAGGAGTTCTCATGTTCTTGCTGAGACTCGGAGCCAGAAGACAGGTCACATACCAACTCCGAAAGAATGAGCCCTCCAGGGAAAAGTTCGAGATCCTTTTCGGTGTCGACTCCTTTCCCCATGGTGATACCCTTAATGATCTCTACCTCAGGCTCTCTCCGCAAGAGGCTCAAGAGGCCGTTACCGGGATGGCCGAAACCCTCATCAGAAAGAAGGTGCTCTCTCGCTGGAGACTTCGGGGCATCTACTATGTTGTGGCTGTCGATGGGACGGGGACCATTTCCTTCGACAAGAGACATTGCCCGTACTGTCTCACCCGGACTCACGGAACCAAGACGATCTACTACCACGAGGTGCTCGAGGCAAAGCTCGTGACCCCAAACGGATTCGCCTTCTCCCTTATGACGGAATTCATCGAGAACCCCGGGGAGAATCCCGGCAAACAGGACTGTGAGCTCAAGGCTTTCTACCGGCTTGCACAAAGACTCAAAGAAAGATTCCCCCGGCTTCCCCTGTGCATCAGCCTCGATAGCCTCTTTGCCGGCGGCCCCACCTTTGACCTGTGCAACCGATACGGCTGGAAGTTCTTGATCGTTCACAAGGATAACCTCCCCTCCGTTGAGCAACAGTTCGAGGCCCTCCAGAGATTCCATCCTGAGTGTCACCTCGAGTACCGGACAGGCAAAGAAGCCAGAATTCACCAGCAATACCGGTGGGTAAACAACATTCCCTATATCGATACTGAAAACAGAGAGCACTCCCTTTGCGTTCTCCGGTGCCTTGAGACCAAACCGGATAAGACAGGGCAGATCAGGACCACTCGATTCCAGTGGGTTACCAATTTCAAAATCAGTCAGGCAAGCGCCATCGAAATAGCCAACGATGGAGGAAGGAGCAGATGGATCATTGAAAACGAGGGCTTCAATGTCCAAAAAAACGGGGGATTTGAACTGGAACATGTTTACAGCAACAATGATGTCGCCTGCAAGATCTTCTACCTTCTCTTGCAGATCGCCTGCACTCTTTTTCAGCTCATCCAAAGAGGCAGTCTCTTTCGGAGAGCTTTCCCCACGGGAGTGGGATCGGCCAAAAACATCGCGTTCAGACTTCTCGAAGCTTGGCGCAACCTCAGGCTCGCTCGGGACTTCCTCGATAGAGTCCGGGCACAGCCATTCCAAATACGATTTGACACTTCCTGAAGGATGTCCATGTTCCAGGCTCTGATCCCCCATACATCTATAAATCTTTATAAACAGCACCAGAATGAGTGCACATGGGATAGCTGTATCTTCAACCTGGGATCAACTGCATTGAACGCCATGGGAGCACTTTTGAGCTGTGGTTAGATCTACTGGATCTTCACTGCTGTCTCCCCCAGCCCTCAGTCGAGTAGCCCAGGGGAATCTCACCCCCAGGCTCTCACAGATCCGTACGTGAACCTCTCGATTCATACGGCTCTTCATGTCCACCCACCGCAGTAGGTTTTGCGTTACTCACGGATTCCTCCCGTTTCCGGTTGATCCGTTTAAAACTTTGGACATGTTACCCCCTTCGCTCCACCCCCATTACAGGGGCTTCCTCACTACCACGGACTGTTCCGCCCCTATACTCCGCATCGGTACTCTCATCCTTGTGGGGCCTCCACTTGGATTTCTCCCTTCACATCGGAGTCGTAGGTTCCCACGTTCCGCACAGAAGCCTGCACCACGTTCGCACCGCCTTCATGCCGGCCACCACCTGGACAGTAAGCAGGTCTTCTCCAGGCTCATCCCGGGTTAACGACTCCCCCCCCGGTTTTGATGGCGTCCCTACGCTTTCGACACTTTATCAGCGATTCACTTGTGTTCGTCTCCATGGCGCTCACCTGATGCAGTCAAGCTGCACCTTTTCCTTAACGCTCACCACCATGGCTTTTGACCACAGCAGCTTAAGGTGGTTTGAAGCCTCCACCTGTATGGCGGCTCCGAGGGGCCTGCCCTCATCTTCCGTGCAGCATGGCTGCAGTTTTAAGAGCTACATTTCCAGTTCCTTTCTGCGCCTTCGTGGCGCACAGTCGTCGGCGTAACGGGCGAAGTGATGACCTCGACGTTCCAGCTCCTTGTCCAGGTCGTCCAGGACGGCGTTGGACAGCAGGGGTGAAAGAGGTCCCCCTTGGGGGACCCCGATTCGGGTATCCTGAAGCTGACCATCAACCAAAACCCCGGCGCGAAGGTATCGTCCGATGAGGCGCAGGACTCGCTTGTCGCGGACCTTTCGGGCCACGCGGTGCATCAAAACATCGTGGTCTACAGTATCGAAGAACTTGGACAGGTCCAGATCTACGGCAATGCGGTAGCCTTTTCGGATGATTTCCCGAACCTGGTACACCGCATCATGGGCAGACCTCCCGGGGCGAAAGCCGAAGCTCGCATCCGAAAAACACGGATCAAAGATCGGCGTCAGCATCTGGGCTCTGGCTTGTTGGATCAATCGGTCCAGGACCGTGGGGATGCCGAGCGGGCGGGTCCCGCCCGTCGCTTTTGGAATCTCCACCCTGCGGACCGGTGAGGGTTGGTAGGTACCTGCAAATAGCGAGTCACGGATTTCTTCCCAGTGGTCATGGGCGTAATCGGGAAAGGCCTTGATGGACATGCCGTCCATTTCGGCCGCTCCTTTATTCGCCTTGACCCGTTTCCAGGCTTGCTGCATGTTTTCTCGGGATAGAATCCGCTCCAGTAGGTCATCATCCGGATGGGCCAGGTGCATGCCAGGTAGGTCTCACCGGATAAGGACGTGAACTGTGACGACACAACCGCGGCATTTACCGTATCCCCTGAATCCGGGGTTCCGTCATGTCGTGCCGACTTGCCCAGGGACTCGGCCTTGTATGCTGTTTCTGTTCGTCGGCTCACCGCTTTGCGCTCCGGCTTCCTCCGGACGGTCCCTCACGGTTCCGCCCTTGCCTTCGGCTAGTACTTGTGCCAGTGTGAAACACACTTGCAGGATTCACGTACAGGGACTTGCACCCCATGAGTTCACGCCCATGCCAGGCGTACACAAAGACTCAAGCGGACCCGGCGGCCACATGCCATCTGATAATCCGAGCTGCAATTCGTTGCTCAGTGCCGTTTCAGCCGGGCCACTCAGCCCCCGGCGTGTGTGCCGGGCATGGCACAGAGCTTGTGAGGTGCAAGTCCTCCTGGAGCCGGAGGAGAGAACTCTCCCCCAGATCGAGTCGCCGGGGAGAGGTTGCGAGGCCTTGCCCTATCCCGATTAGACGCGCAGATTCTCCATTCCATCAGTCGTAAACCAATAGAAGGAGGATGCAAAAATGGATCAGACTTTTTGGTTGTGTGTTCTCGTAAGCTTTGTAGGTCTCACAGTGGTGGCCGGAATTGTCTTCTTTGGCTTGAGCATCTTTACGCTTAACGTCAAGAAGTATTGGATCGACAATCCATTCTTCATCCGACTGCTTGAACTCTGGGATCGTGACGGTGTGCGCCCGCAGGTTCGACATTTCATGGAGGCATATGTTGACTATCTTGAGCGTCGAAACGAGTTCTGGACTACGTATGGACAAGTGCTAGTCGCTGTTCTGATCATCATCGTTCTCACTATTCTTCTGCTTACAAAGACCATTACCGCAGAAGCGGGACTTCCGATTTTATCCGCGATATCCGGCTTCGCGATCGCAAAGGGCGTTACAGGTACGAGGCCCAGCGCCAGTGGCCCCGATGTTGAAAAAAACGGCTGATTCCGTTTCGCCTTGAGTCGTGAAATGCGTAAGAGGAGATACGCTGTCAAGCGAGTCTACAAGGATGATCATCTAATTGGCCTGATAATGGTTCGCGTCGCCTGCGGCGTCTCGAACTCTGCCTCAAGCGAACCCGGCGATCCGTGGTGCTATCACAATCAGCGGTTTTGCCCGAAATTCAGTATCATTTCGGCCAGGCCGCTTACGCTTAAGTTGTGCCCGTGTACCCGAGAGTCAGCGGGAAACAGAAAAAGCCGAGTTAATCCCATATTGGGATCATGGTATTTTTGATTTATGAGGATTATATCGCGGAAAAGACTTAAGGAGTTTTGAGAGAGACACCCCGATGCGGAGCAACCGCTCCAGGCATGGTATGCCGACATGAAGACATCCAGGGCGCGAAGCGCGCCTCGGAACAAGGTACTTCACCTAACAGTTCGTCCGTAAAGCCTGCAGCTTGCCGTCCGCTCCGCAGGTGAGCGCCGCAATCAGATGATCAAAAGCCAATGGAAGTAGCTCATTAAAATCTCTTGCCAATCCCCATGAAAGAGGATAAAGTATGCGCATCGTGAATGCGCAAAGGAGATCGTCATGCAAGAGAGTCTCTATAATGCCCAAGCCCCAAAAAAGTCTACAAATCTTAGTATTAACAGCGACCTCCTTCGGAAGGCGAAAGATCATCGCATCAACCTTTCCAAGGCTTTAGAACAACGTCTTATCGAAATTCTATTGGAGGAAAAACGCCGGGAATGGCGGGAAGAGAATCGAGAGGCCATTGAAGCCTACAATCGCCGCATCGAAGCAGGTGGAGTGTTCAGTGATGGTTTGAGGAGGTTTTGATGGCACAGTTTGATGTCTTTGAAAATCCCAATGAAGAAACCAATCAAGCAATTCCTTATCTACTCGACGTCCAGGCCGACTTGCTCGATGGCCTTTCAACACGTGTAGTTGTCCCGCTCATAGCCTCCTCAGCTATGGGCAAACCCATAAAGCATCTCAATCCTCAATTCACAATAAGAGATACCCCAGTGTTTATGTCCACAGCGGAATTGGCCGGTATCCACATTCGATTTATGGGAGAGAAGGTCAGCTCGCTAAAAGACCAGCGTCATGACATCATTGCTGCACTTGATTTCTTATTCACCGGTTTCTGATGTGCCTCGGCTTCGTCGCTTCTCTCATCTGGCTGAGATGAAATGTCAACAAAACCTAGGTGTAGCTTGGCGGAAATCCTCCTGCCCCCCTCTCACGCACTCAGAGCCTTTCCTTTGCATGTCCATTTGAATGGTTTGGCCATCGTGCGATTGAAGTAGTCGATAAATGCGGGCAGCTTTTCTTTCAGGTCGTTGGTGCTGAGAAAGCTTGCACGCTTTAGCAGCTTTCTGACCAGGATGCTGAACCAGATCTCGACTCGTGCTGTGCAATGGCTAATGGGGCGATCCGAGAGGGCTGGATCTCCCGCAGGCAACGGCAAACAGATGGGTCAGTTGTTCCGCGCCCCCGGGCAGTCCGGCGATGGCTCCATCTGATTTTTGGGATTCGCGTATTGATGAAGAATCCGACCTGCATGGCGAAACCGCTGCGGCTACCAGAACCTCCATTGGCCGGTCGAAAGCACATAGATGCCAAGACAAAGATTAGTGACTCCATGAGAGAGAATGCATTGAGAGATGCTTTTGGTGCCGTAGAGCAGGAGATTATAGGCAAGCCCTCCGAGGATTCCGGCAATGATCAGGTGGTGTTCCAGGCCAAAGAGAATCGAACTTATGACAAACGACGGCCAGGAAAAGAAACCGATGGGGATCGTGTCAAACTGCTTGTCGGTGATATAGCGAATGAGAAAGGATCTCCAGAAGAGCTCTTCCATAATGGGCACAATCACGACAGCTCCGAGCAGCCTGACGGCGATGCTCAAGGCTCTTGCCATATCCCCCTTCAGGAGGGTCGGGTCAAAACCCTTTCCTTCTGCCCCAAAAGAGTAGTCCACGTTGATCCACATGACGAATACGAGAACCCCCGTTGCTAGGTTCTGTTGACATTTCACCTCAACCAGATGAGAGCTGCGACAAAGCCAAGAAAGCCCAAGAAGCTTCTGTCGAGCTTGTCGAATCTGGAGAAGATGCGTCTGAAATGTTTGATCTTGCTCATAAAGCACTCGATCAGATGTCGTTCGTGGTAGCGGCATTGGTCGTATTCACGGGGCTCTTTGCGATTGGACCGGGGTGGAATCACAGCAGTAGCTCCAGATTGGGTGATCGCCTGGACGAAGGCATCCGAATCATAGCCCTTGTCTCCCAGTGCATGAGCGAAGGTGAAACCCTCGATAAGAGCCGGTCCCTGTTCGATGTCACTCTTCTGACCGGGAGTGAGAATGAACCTCAGGGGATTTCCCAAGCCATCTACCGCTACGTGGATCTTGGTGGAAAAACCTCCTCGGCTGCGCCCGAGAGCCTGTGTCTCTTGTCCACCGGATCTTTTGAGGGCTCCGGCAGCACAGGGATGGGCACGAACAATGGTGCTGTCAAACATGAAGTTCTCCATATCGGGATCATCTATGAAGTGCTCGTGCATTCTGGAGAAGATACCCTTGTTACACCAGCGGGCGAATCGTTTATAGACACTGTTCCAGTTACCGAATTTCTCCGGGAGCAGTCTCCACTGAGCACCACTTCGTGTAATCCAAAGGAGTGCCTCAATGAAAAGACGGCAATCACCTTCTTCTCCTACGTAAACATCCACACAGGAGCGAAGGAATTGGAGGATCTTCAACCATGTTTCATCTTGTAGTAGTGCTGTTGACATCTGTTAATTAGAACCCAAATGTCAACAGAACCTAAGCTGGTCAAGGAATGGGAGAGCTTCGTCAGGTCCCTCCATTTTATTTCATAGTAGAGAGCCCGAAAGAAGAGCAAAGCCGCACCGACGGTCAGCGCCTTCATGGGATACACGAAAAAGGTAAGGTGTTCATGGAAGGGAAGGGCCCAATGCCTTTCCATGAATCGGGCCAGTTCCTCGAGCCCGACGAAGGCCATGAAAAGTGCGAAGGGAAAGATCCTCGGAAAAGTAAGGCTTTTGAACCATTCTATTCTCATGTCCGGTTCGGGCTGTTTCACGGCCTTCATTTCCTCCACTGATTGAGAATGCCAACCCGTATACTCTTGCGCCATCGCCTGGATCCATATCGGCAGGATTGCATGAAAACTGAAGCTCTGTGTATTCTTTTATCGGGTTATGTCTTCCTCAGGCGGTTTGCCGGGATGCGTTCGCTCCATTGGAAGAATCGGCGTCGAAATGGTAATCGCCTCTCAGGAATGCCGCAGCAATGGCGTTGACACTCGATTCGCTGTGCATGAGCATATCCATCTGCCGGGTGAAGATGAGAAGACGACCGATCATGTCCAATTTTTCCTCGATCACCGGGAGTTCGTATTTTTGGAAACGGGCGTCCACACGGTCGCCCATGACTTCCACGGAAAAATCCAGTTCTTGCAGAATAATGGCAATGGAACGGACACGCCGGCTGCGTCTCACGTCGTCCGCCGCGCCTCCCTTGAAGGAAAAGGTGATGTAGTTCTTGTTCACCGTTTTGCCGCAGTACGAATCGAGAATACTATAATGATAACCCACACGGGAACTGAAATTGAGGTACTTGTCCGAAACAATGGCATAGCTCCGGTCTCCAAACCGGTCGGCGCTGTGCGGGTTGGAAAGCATCTGTTCGCTCATGACGGAAAAGAATCCCTTCAACTGAACGGGACGCGGTTTTTGGTGCTGTAGTTCCTCGTTCAACATTCCCTTCAGGAGAGCTTTGAAGGGGGTCGAGACAACCTTCTCCACCTCCACTTTTCTGGCTTTTTCACCCGGGTTTTCCAGTCCTCCCCCCAGATCGATCACGTACAAGTCCAGAGGAAGCCTGGCAGCGAGTTTCAATGCACAGCCTTCTCCATCAGAGACGTAGTCGCTGATGGTAAACATCTCCGTATAAGAAAATTCGTGCACCAAACGCATGATGTCGTGCAGGGATCTGCAGTATTGGGGAGTAAAAGTAGGAGCCTTGGGGTCATAGAGATGAAGGGATACAATGGAATCCGCCACTTTTTTCAGTGTCTCGTAGACGGGCGTATCCTTCATATGGGATTCACGTACGGGTTGAAGACTCAAGAGTTCAGGAACTTTCCCTTCATAGACTCTACCTGAATAGGCATCCACGGTTATTTCCGTGCCGTTGGCAATGGTTGCTGTGGCGTGCTTTACATTCATGAGGGTCGGAATCCCGAATTCTCGGGCAAGGGATGCCATATGGCCGCTCACACTGCCGGAATCCGTCACAATGGCCTGCGCCTTGTTCATGACAACGACAAACTTGGGTGAAGAATGCCTGGCCACAAGGATCGCTCCTTCGGGGAAATTGGTGAGGTCTTCTTCCTTGTGAATATGGAAGGCATTTCCACAACCCACACCCGGATAGGCGGCTTCGCCACCTTCCAGGAGAACTTTATAGCCGGAAAGCTGTGTATCCATTTCAGCAAGGTTTTGCCGTTCGGGAATTTCGAGGTGCAGGGGACGTGTCTGCAGGACCATCAAGTTATTGTCGCGGTCGAGAGCCCATTCCATATCCTGTGGACAGCCGTAGTGCTGCTCCAGCCTTATGGCGTAATCGGCAAGAGAGCGAATCTGTTCGGGAGAAAGACAGAGGGTGTCCCGCCGGTCCGCTTCCACAGGAACTTCCATGAGCCCCCCGTCGGGATTGCTGACCAGCTGCACCGGCTTAGTGGAAACTTCAGTCTGGAGGATGGTCCGATGGGCATCTTTTGCCACTTTGTAGGAATCGGGAGTGATCACGCCGTCGACGGCATAAGGGCCTAAACCCCAGACAGCACTGATGAGAACGTTGTCATCGAGTATCTTGTAGGGATGACGTGAATAAGCGACACCGCTTGCCACCGATTCCACCATCTGGATGCAGGCCACACTCATGGCAATGTCTTCATCGCGAATGCCTTTGCTGACGCGATAGGATATGGCGCGGGGAGTGTACAGACTGGCGATAATGAAACTGTAGGTCTGAACAAGCCGGTCGCGGGGAACATTGAGCATGGAAAGATACTGACCGGCATAGGAAAGTTCGCTGTCTTCCCCTATGGCGCTGCTCCGCATGGAAACCGATGTCGAGAAATCACCGCTTCCCTTGGCTTTGATTCTTTTCATCATATGATCATAAGCGTAGAGAATGGCTTTGCCCAATTCATGAGGGACGGGAGAAGAGATGATAAGTCTTTGGATGTTTTCGCTGATTTGATTGATGCTTTCGGGATTGTCGGGGTCGAGCTCGATTTTTATGCGGTTGATTTCATCCACCAGATCGTTGGCCGCCAGAAAATAGTTGTAAGCCTGAGTCGTGATGGCAAACCCTTCGGGAATCGGCAGCTTGACCAGATTCAACACTTCCCCGAGATTGGCGTTCTTGCCTCCGACCCAGTCAACCATTTCCTTGGTCACGCGGGAATAGGGCAGGATCCATTCCGTCATGGGGCTTTCTTTTCTCTTGCCGAGGTCATCCTTTATCTTTTGGTTGATCTCTTCGAGAATGGTAAAGAGCGCAGGATACTTATGCCCCGAGAGGGAATCCAGGCTCTTAACCATGCGCAGCGTATGAAAGACTGCGCGTGCCGACTGGGACCTCAGGTAGGACATTCCGAAGAGTTGCTGCCCCAAGAGTTTTTGTTCCATATCCGTGATGATCTTGGAAAGCTCCGCATTGGAATCCAGCAACTCTTTGAACCGTTCGTACTTGCTTTTGAAAACTTCCGAGAGTACATCTTTGGACGGTTTGGGTTTTGAAGATCTGAACCAGTTGAGAATATTAAGTTTCTCCAGCATCTTTGATGCACTCCCTATGATCGTTTAAAAAAGTCCCTTCCGTACGGCCGACTCACCGGAATAAACAGTGAAAATGCCGATCCTCGTTTTGTTTGTCCTCGAAATTTTTATCCTATCCGCATCGATGCTTTTCTTCAATATATACTTGCCCTCATGCCGAATAATCGGTAATGGATTGAGTGCGTTATGGGGTGTGGACCTTCGAGCGGCCTTCGTCGAAGAATTCTTAAGGTGCATCCGGATGGCATTTTTCAGACAGGTTCCCGGCAAGTTTGGACCTTCTCCGGGGGATCACTTGTATGTTATTTAAATAATTACAATCGTATATATTATATACAGGCACAATCGGGAAATCCACGATGTTCAGACAGATCGCTTTGCGAACCAAAATATTTCTCATCCTTGCGGCACTGGTGTTGATCACCGTGACGGGCAGTGGCCTGACCATGTCCATGATCTATCGTATCGGTTCGACGCTCACCTCTGTCCTCGATACCAATGTTGTCGCGCTCAATGTGGCGCAGGGATTGGAAACTTCTCTCGTTATGCAAAAGGGCTTTCTGACTTACTTCTTTCTGGATGGCGATGCGGCGTGGCTCAAACAGCTCGATCAGTACCAGGAAGCCTTTGAGGATTGGCTCCGAAAAGCCAGAACTACGGCCTACACACTCGAACAGCGTCAGATCCTCAATGAGATTGAATCCAAATATATCCGTTATAGTTACGGCCGTGACCAGGTGCTGACACTGTATAAGAGCGGAGATAGAGAAGAGGGATTCAAACAGCACAGGCAGATACGAAACGAGTTTTTCGCCATACGTGATTTGTGCGAAAAGTACAAGTCGGAGCATGAAAAGAGTATCCGTGCGGCTCGCAAGGAAATTCGCTCCGAGTTCCGCTTCGTCAACATCATGGCCATAACGGCCATGCCCGGCGCAATTCTATTGGGTGCGCTCCTGCTCTATATCCTTTTCAATCAGGTACTGGAACCCATACGGCAACTGGCATATGCCGGGGAAAAGGACGGCAAGAGCGGGCGGATTGTCGACGAAGTCAAGGCCTTGAGCCGCCGGGTCACCAGTCTCATGGAGGATGTCGATCAGACTCAATCAGAATTACAGCAAAGCCGGGAGCACCTTCTACAAACGGAAAAGCTGGCCATGGTGGGAAAGCTTGCTGCCGGTGTAGCGCATACCATCCGCAATCCACTCACTTCCGTCAAGATGCGTCTCTTCTCCATGGAAAGATCGTTGGAACTTTCTCCCACTCAAAAAGAAGATTTTGAAGTCATTTCTGATGAAATCCGCCATATAGATACCATTGTAAGAAATTTTCTGGAATTCTCCCGGCCTCCCAAACTGAAGATTCAGAGCGTAAGCCCTTCCGATGTGGTGGATATGGCCATTCAACTCTTGCGCCACCGCCTGGAATCGTACGGCGTAGAAGTGGAACTCTACCGTCAGCGGAGGCTGCCCGAAATCGAAGGCGATGCCGAACAATTGAAGGAAGTTTTGGTCAACCTTATCGTCAATGCCTGTGAAGCCATGACGGATGGGGGCAAGATAATGATCCGGGAAGAGGAAGGGGTAGCGGACCCTCTGGGGCGTGTAGCCGTAATCCGTTTGAGCGACAATGGGCCGGGAATTCCTGTATCTCTCCAGGACAAAGTTTTTCAGCCTTTTTTCAGCACTAAGGAAGAAGGCACGGGACTGGGCTTGAGCATCGCCGCACGGATCATAGAAGATCACAAGGGGTGGTTGAATGTTCGCTCAAAGGAAGGGAAGGGCACGACTTTTACCATCACCCTTCCCTGTAAGGAGGATGGCATTTGGCTTCGATCCTGATTGTCGACGACGATGCGCATCTGCGGCAGAGCTTTGAAAAGCTTTTGAGCCAGGAAGGACATACCGTAAGAACCGCAGCCAGTGGTGAGGCGGCCCTTGCCTTGGTGGGGTCGCAGCAGTTTGATCTTGTCATTATGGATGTACGCATGCCCGGGATGAATGGTCTGGATACTTTTCAGACCATGCGCAAGATCGAACCCAAGCTTCCGGTGATCATCATGACGGCGTTCGGCACAACGGAGACCGCCATCGAAGCCACCAAAATGGGTGCATTTGACTATGTTCTTAAACCCTTCGAAATTCCCGAAGTTCTGCTTGTGATCGAGCAAGCCCTGGAAGCGGGGCGTTTCATGCGCTCCAGAGTGGAACTGGATGTCGTTCCAGAATCGGCATCCCTTGAAGCCATTATCGGCCGAAGCAAGGCCATGCAGGAGGTCTACAAGGCAATCGGCCGGGTTGCTCCGACAGATGCTACCGTCCTCATCCGAGGGGAGTCGGGGACCGGCAAGGAATTGGTGGCCCGTGCCATCTATCAGCACAGTCTTCGAGCGGATAAACCTTTTCTGGTGATCAACTGTGTGGCCATTCCTGAAACGCTCCTGGAAAGCGAACTCTTCGGATATGAAAAAGGCGCTTTCACGGGAGCGGTAAACCGCCGCGTGGGAAGAATCGAACAGGCCAACGGCGGCACTGTCTTTCTGGATGAAATTGGAGATATGCCTTTCGGCATTCAGGCAAAGATCCTGCGCCTGCTGCAGGAAAAGAGCATCGAAAGGCTGGGAGGGCGGGAACCTATTCCCGTGGATGTGCGCATCATAGGGGCTACCAACCGGGATCTTGAGGCCTCCCTTGCAGAGGGCCGTTTTCGTGAAGACCTCTATTATCGTCTCAAAGTGGTAACCCTCTGGCTTCCCCCCTTGCGCGAACGATCGGGAGACATTTCCCTCCTTTCGGATTTCTTCCTGGCGCGTTTCGCTCAGGAAATGGGGATCAGCAATCCGGGAATAACGGAAAAGGCAAAGGCGCTGCTCGATGGACATACATGGCCTGGAAACGTCCGCGAACTGGCCAACACACTGCAAAAGGCCCTCATATTCAGCCGTGGCTGTCCCATTGGTCCCGAGGATGTCGTTCAGGCGATCGGTTCCGATTCACCGACGAAAAACGGCAGGGAAGATGTGACGGAAGAAACCATAAGACAATGGATCCGCAAATCGCTTGCTACGGCTGATGCGGAGAACATGTTTGAATATTTCATGGATACATTTGCCGGTCTGCTCATTTCTGAAGCCCTCAAGCTAGCAGGGGGCAACCGAAGCCGAACGGCCAAGATTCTGGGGCTTTCCCGCCCGACGCTTCTTTCGAAAATAGAAAAATACCGGCTGAAACTGGAAACGTCGGTTTTGAGCGATTCAACGGAGTGATACGAAGAAGGTGTGGCTGAGAGAAAATATATGCATTCTTATGGCTTAAGAAACCAAGATCTGTGAGGGAACAGAGGATGATCGCAAAAGCTCGTGATATTATGGTTACTCGTTTTCATACACTTCGTCCTGAAATGACCATCGTGCAAGCCATTCGGTACTTTAAAACAGCCGGTGAGGAAGAGGGAAGCAAAGTCTTTGGAATGATGGTTACCAACGAAAAGGGAGAACTGATCGGGATGCTTTCCATGTATGACATTCTCCTTTTCATACGGCCCAGTAAAAGCCGCAACTGGCAGGGGATGGATGACCTGGAAATCGACGATCTCCTGGAAGAAACCTGTGCCAATGCCAAAACCACTCTGGTGAGCGACATCATGACGTCCGATGTGATCACCGTATCTGTGGACACCCACGTGATCAAAATCCTGGATACGATGATCCGCAGGTATATCCGTCGGTTGCCCGTCATGGACGGCAAAAGGATCGTGGGTATGCTTTATCTTTCCAATGTTTTCGAATACCTGTGCAATAAAATTGTTTCCAGGTAGGTTGTGCGGCCTTGAAATCCATTGAAGACGGGTTTTTTTTCGCAGATTGAATGATGGACGTTTCCCAATTTCTGGCAGAGTGTCTGCTCCTTGACCTCGAAACCCGTGGCGACAAAATCGACCGCATCGGCGCCATACGAGGCGATGCGGTTTTTGAACGAAAAGGGCGCTTCGATCTGCGGCGGGCACTTCGCGAACTGGATGTATTTTCAGCCGGTGTGCCCTATCTCCTGGGGCATAACCTGCTTGATCACGACGTCCCTACCTTGCACCGCGTCGGCGGACAGTTGCAGCTCCTGAAAAAACCCGTTGTCGATACGCTCTTTCTCTCTCCATTGGCTTTTCCTGAAAATCCATATCACCGCCTCGTAAAGGACTATAAACTGGTCAAAGAAGCCCTCAACGACCCGGTTGCAGATGCACGGCTGGCAGCTTCCCTGTTCCGGGATGAATGGGAACGGTTTACATTCCTTCAAAATCAAGGGCACTGGGAAGTACTTTCCCTTTACAGAACCTGTTTTGATGGGACCGGTTTCGGCGGTGAAATCAGCCAGGGAGGATTCGTCTCGCTTTTCAAAGCCCTGGGTGTCTCCGCGGCACTGGAAAAAGATGTACCGGACCTTCTCATCAGGATTGTCGGTGACCGGGTGTGCCGGGCAGCTCTGGCTGATGTTTTGGGGGAATGTTTCCGTCACATGCAGGAACGAACAGCCCTGGCCTATGCGGTGGCCTGGCTGGAACGTGCCGGTTTTCTGGAACGCAATCACAACGAGACCCGTGTCTTTCAGGGAAAAGTGCAGGTGCTCCAGGTGGACGATGGACATCATCAGGCCATGGCTTTCGTGTCTGAACTGCAGCGCCTTCGGCAGCTCAAACTCCAAGGGACAGGAAGAAGAGCGCCGGGTTTTCTATGTGGCCATGACGCGTGCCAAAGAGACTCTTTGCCTCATTCGTCGGGAAAAATCGAAAAATCCCCACCTGAAATTGCTGCAGGGCGATTTTATGCTGCAAAGGCCTGGATCTTTCCTGCCCGATGCTCCCCGCACCGCCATGGAGCATAGCTATGAACTGCTCGGCATGCAGGACCTTTTCCTGGATTATGCCGGGCGCAGACCCCGGACGGATTTTATCCACAAAAGCCTTGCGGCGCTCAAACCGGGCAGCCGGCTCAAAGCCCGCCGGCGCGGAGACAGGGTGGAACTGTTGGACGAGCAGGAGTGCACCGTGGCCGTCCTCTCTCGGACGGCTTCCCGAGACTGGATTCCCCGCATCCCCCGGATCAAAGCCGTGCGGGTGGTGGCCATGGTGCAAAGGGAAAGTCGGGATTCGGGCGAAGAGTTTCAGCAACACTGTCGATGTGCCCGGTGGGAAATCCCCTGGGTGGAAGTGCTCGTTGATGCCGCCGGCTCTACTTCTTCGTCAAAGGCTCCCACCGATCCTTCAGTCTGTCCATAACTTGCGGTAAAGTCGTGTATTCCATCTCGTCCATGGGTAGCCGATGTGGCTCAAATGGACCATGACTGCGCATATGATTGGCCAGGGTATTGGACAATCGGCGGGCCTCGTCGAAGCCCGGGTCGTCAAACATGTCACGGGGACCGATCAGACGGCCTCCAGCCAGTTGGAAGCCCAGGGCGATCACGCGTGGGGGGCCGTCAAAGCGACTCGGGGTGGCATGACGTAACGGCACGGGCATCAAGGGACCGTGGTGAGATCCGCGCATCCACCCCTCGACCACATGGGGCATGGTGAAGGGTTCCAAAACTTCCCCCACGGCTGGGAACTTGCCCTGAGACCGAACCACACACACGGGGTCGTCCTTGCCCACATACTTGCCGGCAATAAGCGCCAGGCGCTCGGTTGACGAGACGGCTGCGATTTCACCGTCTCTCGCATACACCGCCTTGACCAGGTATCGCCCTGTAGCACCAATAAAAACGAGGAGGTCATAGAGTTCTTGCGGCGTATCAAAGAAAATGCGCTTTGCCCCCTTGACGTCATGGACCTCATACCGGAATCCGTCGTGCATGGTTGGAGCGATGACGAGTCCGGCCGTGTTGAAGGGGTCGGCAAAAATTTTGTAGAGGGGCAAATTCCAGGCCCCGGCTGAAGTCTTGTCGGCCATAAATATGATGATCGGTTCAGAGGTCCGTTCAACGAACTCCATTTCGGCCAAACCGGGCCCCATCCCTCTCACGTTGCCGGAAAAAGCATCGGCGAGAAGGTCCTGTCCGGCGCCATAAAGTTTCAGCTTCCTGGCCACATCGGTACAGGCCTTAAAAGTATCCCATGCCAGCTGGTGGATCTCTTGATTATCCGGTTTCTTGTGATGGGTCATGATGAGCTGCAGGTCGTCACCGCAGGAAGTGACATGGAAATCTACGATGAGCCCCCGGCCTTGTGCGCTCTCCAGACGGCGGTTTGCTTCCTCGATCAAATCGCCGTGCATGGCGGAATGCCCCACAAAGCCTCCCACATCAGCCTTGATGACACTGAGAGTAATCTTCTCTTCCATCTTATACTCCCTTTGGTTTTAGGGATGCTTGTCACAGCAATGAAAAACTTTCAAAAAACAGATCGTCCAGAATTGTTGTTCTCCCCACATTTTATCCTGCTGTCCATTCCCCCTGTGCTGAGGTATCGAAGCATGAACGGACATGGCCCTTCGATACCTCAGGGTGAACGGTTTGTTTTGTTAAAAAACTTTTGATCGGGTGTTTAGCACTACTAGCTCTTTTTACCGAATACCTCCTGGGGCTTTGTGGTGTCTCCGCCAGCGCCGGGAAAGTTGGGATACTTATAGGCCGGCTTGTTGGTTTCGAGAAGTTGATTGGCCCCTTCCATGAATTCCACAAACCGCTTTTTACATTCATAGAAACCGTGCCACCAAGCATAATCCGGGGCCATCATCGCTACTCCCATGCGCGCCCTGCGCCCTTCATGGTGCCATAGTTCATAAAATTCCCACTCCAGTTTTTCGTCAAAAAACGGTTTCGGTGCCAGCAGGTTCTTGGCATAGAGATCATCCAACATCTGCTTGGCGGGTTTGTAGTAGACATCGTTGTAGTTCGCCACGGCGGCATCCAAATGAGCATAATGATTCTTGGTCCAGGTGTCGCTGTGGCACTGGTTGCAGATCGCCTGCATTTTCTTGCGTTCCACTTCCCAGTTGGTATTGGCCGGGAAGGCCTGGAAATCCTGCGGATGCACGGTAAGGGGAGCTTGAGTTTCCCAGGAAAGTCGCTCTGTTACATCATGGGTACCGATCACCGGGCCGGCTCCGGACATATGGCACGAGGCGCAGGTCGGGCCGCGATAGTCAACCCCTGGTGTCCAAAGGCCCGGCGCCACATTCCAGTTGTATTGATCGCCAAAGGCGGCATATATGTCGCCGTGTTTCGATTCGGTGTAAATTTCAATCTGCGGGTGGTCTGGACCCAGATGACATTGTCCGCAAGCTTCGGGTTTGCGTGCGTCCATCACGGCAAAGCGATGCCGGGTATGGCAACTGGTGCAGCTGCCCAAGCTACCGTCCAGGTTCACTCGTCCCACACCCACGTTGGGCCATGTGTTCGGTTCCAGCTCACCCTGGGCATTCATTTTGAGCACCGTGCCATGACATTTGTAGCAGCCGGAGGTCCTCTCGATATCGTTGTTCAGCCCCTGATTGAGCCATGGATCGATGGTCCAAATGATCTGGATGGTGTTGGCGTGCTTACTGCGGCTGTATTGTTTGGTTTCATCCGGATGACAGCGGGAACAGTCCTTGGGCGTGACTACACCGGTTACCGGCACGCGATATTGCGCAGTGCCCCACTTGTTGTCGGAGAGTTCATATTGCTTGTAATGTTGTTTGCTGACATCGGGATCGAATTCCTCGGCCTTGTGACAATCGAGGCAGGTGATGTTGGCCGAGGCGTGGCGGCTCATAGCCCAATCGGTAAAGATACCGGGCGACGTTATCTTATGGCATTCGATGCAGGCCTGCGCCTGTGGACTCATGCCCCGCTCCAGGCGAAATTCTTTGGCCATTGCGAAGTTGCTCTCGACTTTCGCCGGCGACTCAGCTTTCTTGACTTCCTGAGCTGAGACAAAAAGATTCATACAAATGACCAAAGCAAGCACCCCAATCGCCATAAGACTTCCCCCAAGCACTCTTCTCATTGCCAGCCTCCTTCACTTTTATTCACTTCAGATCAAGACCTTAGCTTGGATTTTGATCAAGTCACTGTAAATACGTGTAAAATGGCCGCTTCACATGCACCAGGTTGCGATGGCAATCGGTACATTTTTTCTCATAGCCGGGCAAAGGATATAGAACTGTGCGATGAGCCAGCATGGCGCCCCTTTTTCCCGGTATATACAAAATATTGCGGTGACACTTCTGGCACTGGTCATTCTTGATGTCCCGGTAGGCTTTCTCACGATTTACGGTGCGGTTGTATTGGTTCTGGTCTTCGGTAAAATGAGCAAAGACATCCTTAACCCCGTGCCAGGTTTTGGCGAAGAAAAAATCATAAGTATTGTGAGGAGCCGGAAGGTGGCAGTCCATACAATCGGCCACCACCCCATGAGAGTTGTTGGTGTGAGTGGAAACTTTCCAATCGTTGTAAGCCGGTTGTATTTCATGACAGCTGGCACAGAAATACGGTGTGGATGTTCTCACCATGGTGTAATAGGTCATGCTGAACAAGGGAAAAGCCAAAATAAGGCCGACAATCATCCAAAGCATTGGCTTGAAGATTTGTTTCACAGTCAGCTCCTTCAAACACGATGGCGATTTCCGCCAGTCAAAGGTGACATCTCAGCCCAGGTAGACTCTTGTTTGCTCTTATTGCTTATCGGATTTTGAATTAGATGAGATGGGTTTTTTTCACGTTTCGATCAGACGATGCTCGATCATAAGTGGCGTAATGGGCATCATAGCCATACGCCTCTCCCTTCCTTGACACTGAAACAGTCATCCTACAAGACCCGCGTCTCAGAACGAATTGGAGGTTCGACTATACAAAAAACGTGTGAATGAATCATTACATGGAAATGATGCGCATGTCAATTTAGACTCATCCATGCCAGCAATTCTCATTTTGAAAAACCTACACCCCCCTGCCCCCCCTCAAGGGGGGAATTCCCGGGGTAAAGTCCCCCTTACCTCGGTAAAGTCTCCCTTCCCTTTTACACTCTGTAAAAAAGTCTGACATGCTTTCATTGCAAATCTCTTTACGTAAAAGATTATAAATTAAAATATAATAGTATATTCAAATAATTAAGCATTTTTGAAACGTTGGTGCTTTTTGGCACAACCGTTGCCTAATCAAGGCACGTCTTGCTTAGGAGCAAACGCCGTGCAGTGCATTAAGGGGTATTCCAAGGAATGATGCCCAATGCCCGGCGGCGCATGCAGAAAGGTTGTGATTCTTAGTGAGGGTGAGGTTTTTGGATGGCGGTACAAAATCATTATCTAAAAGGAGGCTTATTAAATGAGTTGGCCAAGACAAGTTTTTGAGTTCCTGAAGGCTGCTTCGGTGGCGCATGCGAAGTGGGATATGGAAGTGTCCCTTTCTATTCTGCACAATAGAAAAAAGCTTCTTATCCTTCTCGCGATGGTGGCTCCAATTTTGGCAGTCACTTTCGTCGAAGCGGGTTCTTTCCTGGGAGGGAAAACGGCTTACGGTCCCGCTTTCTACTCGACCACTATCTTTCTGGTCTCCATGGCGGTGGGGCTGGCTGCCGGGTTGATCACGGGCTGCATCGGTGCAGGCGGCGGATTCATTATCACTCCGGCACTCATGGCTGCAGGCGTAAAAGGGATTCTGGCGGTCGGGACCGACCTTTTCCACATTTTTGCCAAAGCCATTATGGGAACCACGGTTCATAAAAAGCTCGGCAACGTCTCCACGAAGCTCGCCATAGCATTTCTCGTTGGGTCGGCTGGTGGAACCGTGATCGGTGGGGCCATCAACAAGGGACTCTACAATAAAGATCCCTTGCTGAGTGAAGCCTTCATCAGCATCGTTTATGCCATTCTGCTGGGATTTCTCGGTTTTTACGCTCTCATCGACTTCTTCAAATCCAGCAAGGGCGGAGCGGCTGCAGGCGGTGAGGCACACGGCGGTCCGGCTACCGGCACTCCTGCTTTGGCGACCAAGCTGCAAAAAATGCATCTTCCCCCCATGATCACCTTCGATGAGGACTTTGTCCCCGGCGGAAAACGCATTTCGGGTGTTATCATCGCCCTCGGCGGTGTTCTAGTGGGTATTCTGGCCGCCATCATGGGCGTTGGCGGCGGCTTCGTCACATTCCCCATGTTTGTCTATATCTTTGGCGTTTCCTCCATGACCACCGTGGGTACGGATATCCTTCAGATCATTTTCACGGCAGGGCTCGCCGCTATCGGGCAATACGCCATTTACGGTTACGTGTTTTATACTCTCGCCATCGGTATGCTTGTGGGCTCTTTGCTGGGTATCCAGATCGGGGCCCTCACCACCAAGGTGGTAAAAGGTATCCATATCCGCGGGTTTTATGCCGTTTCCATCATCGCCGGTTTCATCAACCGTGCGGCCACCCTCCCCAAGAAGTTCAACGAGCTGGAGGTGACGAATATTGCCAAACCCGTGGTCAATAACATCGAGTTTTTTGGGAATATTATCTTCTGGGTGGTTGTGGCCATCTTTGGATTGTGGATTTTTAGCAAATTCTTCGCCAACATCGGGAAGTTGAGAGAGGAGGAATAAACATGCTGGTAAGGCACCAGAAAACCTTCAATATGGGTATAGTGCTCGCCATTTCTTTTGCGGGAATCTTATTGATCATTTTTGCGCCGTTTTTCGGGAATGGAAGAAACGGGCTGGAGTTTTCCGATGATCTCTTCAATAAGTTGTCCAAGGGTTCATCGTATTTTATTCCTAAGCTGTCGGCAAATGTGGCCAAATATGACGGCACTTCATTTACTACGACGGTAAAACTCGACGATCCGAAAAATGTTGATAAAGTGTTGAAAATGTTCATCACGGCCGGGGCTCAGGTGGGCGCCGAAGGAACAATGCTGACCATAAGCGGTGACTTTGGGAAACTTTTGAGCAAGGTCCTTGCGGATTGCGACGCCATGTACCACAACGATGGTCAGAAGGTTTCCAGTCTCTACGGGCAGGATGAAAAAGAGGTCATGGCCTTGTGGTGGAACGTTTTGAACAGAATGGACAAGGAATTCAAAAAACAGAAGAAAATCGACGAGTCCAACACCATTGGTGATGTTCTGAGAAAGGGCATCGAACCGTCTTACAACTACTACGGCATTGAAGCTCAAAGTGTCGCCGATAAGGCTTTCACCATGGTTTTTCTGCTGATCTTTTACGTCGCATACACATTGTGGTGGGGATACGCCATCTTCTACATGTTTGACGGATTGGGACTCAGCATGAAGAAATCCAAGGTCAAAAAGGAAGTATAGGAGGCGAGAATGAAGGTTTTGGTACCTGTGGACGGCTCAGTCCATTCTCTGGAAGCTTTGAAGGTGGCATTAGATTTCGTGAAATTCAAAAACGCTGAAATCTCGGTCATCAGTGTGGTGCCTTTCATCGGTGGTATGGAAGACCATGAAATCTCCCCGGCGCGCAGGGAGAGAGCCATGGAAAATATTGGAAAACTCGCAGATGATGCGGTGAAGAAGGCCTGTGACTTGCTCAGTGCAGAAAATGTCGTTTCGTCTTGTACCCGGACGGTTGTGACCTCGGTGTCGGTGCCCGATGCCATTATCGAATTTGCGGAAACGGAGAAAATCGACCTTATCATCATGGGAAGCCGGGGACTCAGTTCTTCCACGCGATTCAAGATCGGCAGTGTGGCTTCCCAGGTGGTGAAATACTGTCCCTGTTCCATTTATCTGGTCAAGGGGCGGGTTGAAGGCTAGTATCGTGGGAATGAGGGTGATTCTTTGGGTCGCTCTTGTCTCAAAGTTCTTTTGAAAAATATGACAGCCCGGTAGAAATGATCAACCGTGAGGGCGATCGATCGGTCGCTCTCACGGGAACTCCAACGGAGGAGATCGATGAACGTCTTTGGGCCGAACAGAGAACCTTCGCCCGTTTGGTATATACTTTCCGCATTCTTGATGAGAGAGTGTGCCACCTCTTATGTGGGAAAGGCATGACTCCACCGATTCCCGCTGTTCAAGAAGATGATAAATATTCTATATTTTAACCTGATTTGACACCCCGTCACCTTGGAGCCGTCCTTGCCTGTTTCTGTTGCAGAATTTATCGAAGGTAAATAGGATGAAAAACGAATTTCTCATATTGATCGCTGACCGGAATAGGCATGTACGGGATTTTCTACGGCGGGAGCTTATGGAGGACGGGTATCGTGTTCAGGTGGCTAAAGACGGGCGGGAAGTGCAGACCATCATCGATGGAGAAAATCCCCCGGATCTTCTCATTTTGGACCTGGAAGTACCCTATGTGAGTGGATATGCCTTACTGGAAAAGCTCCAGAATCGTACTCCCCCTCTGCCGGTTGTGATCCATACTTTTCTTACGGAATACAACAGTCAATTGAATGGCCGGAAAATAGCCACCTTCGTTGAAAAAAGCGGTAAGACGGACTGCCTCAAAGCTGCTGTAATGGATATGCTGAAAGTATTCTATCCAAATCGTTTTGCTGGGGATTCATCTCAAAATCAGCGCTTCATGCATTGTAAAAAGGATGAAAAGTAAAGAATCATTGTACGGGAGAATGTTTTTTTAATATAAATAGCGCATATTCATATTCACAGGCATAGTTGCCTCTCCTGCTGCAACTTACCGCTGGAGAAAGACAGGATTATGGAAAACAGGCATTACTATAGAGTTTTGACCAGAAATATGGTCCTGATCCTGATTCTGATATCTTTTACCCCTCTTGTGCTCATAAGCGGGATTATCGGATATCAGTTCGAAACTTCCTATCGTCAGAAGGTCCTCGACCACCTCATCGAGCTTGTTCAGAAACACCAGCAGAACATCGACAGCTTTCTCAACGAAAAATTATCCTACATTCAAGTGCTCGTAAATTCCTATTCCCTCGAAGAGTTGAGCAACGAATCGTTTCTCAAACATAAGCTCTCCATCCTTCAACAAGGTTACGGTGGAGTATTCGTTGATCTGGGCCTGGTCAACGCAGAGGGGGTTCAGGTGGCTTATGCGGGAACCTTCAAGCTGGAAAAGGCAAACTATTCTCAGGCGGAATGGTTCAAAAGGGCCATGAAGAGCCATTATTTCATCAGTGACGTGTTTCTCGGTCTTCGGCGACAGCCTCACTTCATCGTTGCTGTCAAGCAGCAATGGGGAGGTAAAGACTGGATCGTACGGGCGACCATCGATTTTGAGGCGTTCAATTCACTGGTGGAAAGCATCCATATCGGAGAGACGGGATCGGCTTTCATTCTAAACCGGGAGGGGGAATTCCAGACAAAACCGCGTTTCGAACCTGCACCCAGCAAAGAGTATTTCTTGAAGGTTTTTGCAAGGGAGAGCAGCGCCGGTCTGGGTGCCCCACCTTTGGATATACAGACGGGTGCGGATGTGTTGCCCATGTTCGACAGGCATTCATCCTCTGAAAGTGGAAAAATGATGGAAAAGACTATTCTGGAAGGGGAAGTGAAATACCAGAATAAAAACTATATCTATATTATGACTTCCTTGAAGGGCGGGGAGTGGCTGCTGATCTATCAACAGAACGCTTCCGATGCTTTTTCCGAATTGTATGCAGCCAGAAAAATTTTCATTTTGATTTTCGTAGTGGGGGGGCTCGGTATTGTTTTCATGACCTTTATTCTGTCCCGAAAGATGGTGCGGTATATCGAGAGGGCGGACAAGGAAAAGGAGATGATGAACGAACAGGTGATCGAGGCGGGAAAGCTGGCTTCGGTGGGAGAGTTGGCTGCGGGTATCGCTCATGAGATCAATAATCCCGTAGCGGTGATGGTGGAAGAGGCCGGCTGGATGGAAGATTTACTGGAAGAGGAAGAGTTCAGGGGCAGTGAAAACCTTGATGAATTTCAGCGGGCTTTGAAGCAGATAAAGACTCAGGGGGCCCGGTGCAAGGAAATCACACACAAGCTTCTCAGCTTTGCCCGCAAGACCGATCCAAACATCAGGGAAGTGCAATTGAATGATCTCATCGAAGACATCATCGGCATCTCCGAACAGAAGGCCCGTTACAGCAATGTCAAAATCGAAAAGCATCTGGAAAAAGATCTGCCGCCCGTTTTTGCGTCTCCTTCCGAAATGCAGCAGGTCTTTTTAAATTTGATCAATAATGCCATCGATGCTATCGGAACGGGTGGGGGGAATATTTCCGTCACGAGCAGGGTCGCCGGGGATTACGTGATTGTAGATGTTGCGGATACGGGCAGTGGGATTCCTAAGGCCATGCTTGCCAGAATTTTTGATCCTTTTTTCACGACCAAGCCTGTGGGTAAAGGAACGGGCTTGGGCTTATCCATTTGTTATGGCATTGTGAAAAAAATGGGCGGCGAAATCAGTGTGAACAGTGCGGTGGGTCTGGGAACGACGTTTCATGTCCATGTCCCTATCCCCAAAGAGGGTGAAAGTGAATCAAGGCACCAACCAGAGTCTAAAACGGCGCGATAGAAATAGAAGGGGAACTCGATTATAATTAGGAGGGTTTTGAATGAATAATACGGTAGTGCTGCTGGTGGATGACGAAGTTCCTTTTGTGGAAACCATGACCAAACGTTTGAGCAAAAGAAACCTTACAGTGCTCAATGCTTTCAGTGGACCTGAAGGTCTGGATGTTCTGGAGAAGCATAGCAACGTGGATGTGGTGATTCTCGATGTCAAAATGCCCGGTATGGACGGCATCGAGACTCTGCGCGAAATCAAGAAGACGAATCCCCTGGTTGAGGTGGTGATGCTCACGGGGCATGCCACAGTGGAAACCGCCATTGAAGGCATGAAGCTCGGCGCTTTCGATTACCTCATGAAACCCTGTGACATTGAACAGCTTCTGTCCAAGGTTCAGGAAGCCAAGACCAAGAAGCGTAAACACGAGGAAAAGATCATTCAAGCACGTATCAAGGAAATCGCTTTGAGACGGGGCGATTAGGATTAGAGCGATGCCCGAGAGTGGTAAAGGCGCAAAAAGCCCGATTCGACTTCTTCTCGTGGACGACGAGAAAAGTTATGTGGATGTGCTGACGAAAAGGATGTCCAAACGAAATATATTGGTCACGGCTGCCCTCAGTGGATCCGAGGCCATACAGATCATGCGTAAAATGAGTTTTGACGTTGTCGTATTGGATCTTAAGATGGAGGATATGGACGGCATTGAAGTCTTGAAGATCTTCAAGATCATGGATCCGGAAATGCCTGTGATTATGCTGACCGGACACGGTTCAGAGACTGCAGCCCGAGAAGGGATACAGTTCGGCGCTTTCGATTATCTCACAAAGCCGTGTGATTTATCGGAGCTTATTGCGAAAATCAATGAAGCCTGCCACAGAGGAGAGGAAGTCGTTGACTGATTTTAATGTATTGCTCGTAGACGACGAGGCGGAATTTCTGGATACCCTTGTGAAGAGGCTGAAAAAACGGAATTTGAATGCCGTTGGGGTCCGGAGCGGTGAGGCTGCCCTTGAGATGCTGAAAGATTCGCCCATGGATGTGGTTGTGTTGGACGTCAAGATGCCCGGTATGGACGGCATTGAAACCTTAAGGCAGATAAAAAAAATCTGCCCTCTGGTGGAAGTGATCATGCTCACGGGGCATGCCAACATGGAAGTGGCGATTCAGGGAATGGAATTAGGGGCTTTCGATTATTTGATGAAACCAATGGAAATAGATGAACTCTTATACAAACTCCAGGATGCTTATAAAAAGAAATTGATCCACGAAAAAAAGATCAACAACATGAAGGAAGGATTGGGCTCAAGACGTTAAATGCACGCAGTCCTGCGGATAGGTGTGGGGTCTCCCACGTGAGGTGCTCCGTATGCTTTCCGATATCAACGCATGGTATTTCTTGGCAGAAGTAATCATCCCGCCCGTCGTGTTTTGAATTCCCCTTTTTGATGGGGGATTCAGAGGATGTGCTCCTGGCTTCACTTCTCCCTGTCCTCATCGAGGGGGGAATGAAATCTTTTGATAGGGTGAGAACTTTTGTCGTGCTGAACCAGATAGATACTTACCAAGATTTGTCTCCGTTACTTTTACTTTCTTAAAGGTTTCAGGTGCCGTCAACCGTCCAGGCTAAGGCAGAAGATTGTGCTGTTCTCCCCCTATGGCATAATGTATTCGATCCACGGGGGAGAAGTTTCTTTGCTCACCAGGTTTCCAGTCTTTACCCTTCGTCCGATCCCGAGGGAAGAACATGGCTAAGTTTATTGATTTCCTAAAAAAAATTTCAAAAGTTGGGCGTAAGGGAAAGATGTCGAGCGCGGAGGTCGAAGAACTTCGAGCTGCGTTCAAAGCCCGTTATCACAACTTCCAATTGCTCTTGAGCGCCAATAACAAGACGCTGGAGCTCATGTCCGAAATGGAGCAGGCCCTGAGGGGAAACCAGCCCTTCGGTATGTCTTTCATCAGGGCCAACTGTACGGCGATCTCCGTCAATGTTTTCCGCATCATTCAAAACCTGGATCAACTTGCACCGGGAAAATATCAAAATCTTTATGAACGGTTCAGAATCATTCAGGAGCAGATCAATAACGTTCTCTCTCAGAAAAGGGAAACCATAGGAGAAGACCTCGTACTGCCTTTTGCTTCGATCGACAAGCATATGGCGGATCAGGTGGGCAGGAAGATGGCCAATGTGGGGGAAGTGAAAAACCGGCTGCACCTGCGAGTTCCCAGCGGGTTTGTCATATCATCACTGGGATACAGGAAGTTTTACGAGCACAATGATCTGCAGGCAGAGATCGACCGCAGATTGCAGGCGTCCACAGTAGAACAACTGGATCAACTGTATGCGTTGAGTGCCGATATTCAGCAGCTCATCATTCGGTCCGAGGTCCCCGAAGAGCTTCAAACTGCTATCATGGATGCGTACAGGGACTTGGAAAACGAGGCCGGTCCCGGATGCAAAGTTTCCATGAGGAGTAGTGCTTTGGGGGAGGATGCCGCTGGAACTTCTTTTGCCGGTCAATACCGGTCCCAATTGAATGTGAGTGCGGACAATCTCATTCAGGCCTATAAGGAAATCGTCGCCAGCAAATACAGCCTTCAGGCCATCAGCTATCGCCTGAACCGGGGGATTCTGGACGAAGACATCGCCATGTGTGTGGGGTGTATGGTGATGATCAATGCTGTGGCCGGCGGAGTGATCTACTCGCGCAATCCATTGAATATACGGGATGATTCTATTTTTATAAACTCAGTTTGGGGATTGCCCAAATCCGTGGTGGACGGCAGTGTCGCTTCGGATCTTTTCGTGGTATCAAGAGAGGAGCCGCTCAAAATTATCAGGCGCGACATCAAGGAAAAAGAATACAAGTTTGTCTGCTACCCGGAAGAGGGCGTCTGCCGTATGGATGTGACGGGGGAAAAACATACACTTCCGTCCCTCGATGATGATCAGGTAATGCAGCTTGCGGATATGGCTTTGAAACTGGAGGACTATTATGGTTCTCCCCAGGATATTGAATGGGCTATCGATCAGAATGGTTCCATTTTTGTGCTGCAGTGCCGCCCATTGGTACAGTCGGGAGGCGAAGAGGAACGCTTTCAGAAAGCAGGAGAATCGGCGGCGGCAGAAGGAGAGGTGCTTTTGGAGGGTGGCGCAACGGCAAGCCCTGGTGTGGCATATGGGCCGGTCTTTGTGGTCAAGAAAAACAGCGATACGCTGCAATTTCCGATGGGTGCGGTTTTGGTGACTCCGCAGGCATTGCCCAGGGTGGCGGCGCTTCTCAATCGGGCCGTGGCGGTTGTCACGGAACAGGGGAGTGTGGCCGGCCATTTGGCGAATGTGGCCAGGGAGTTCGGTGTTCCGGCTCTTTTCGGGATGAAGGACGCGACGGAAGTACTCAAAAATGATGAATATGTAACGGTGGATGCGGACGGGTTGAGAGTCTACAAAGGCCGGATCGAACCCCTTCTGGAAAAGGCCCCCCCGAAAAAGAATCTCATGGAAGGAAGTCAGGTCTACGATATTCTGAAAGATGTCATGCAATACATTACACCTCTGAACCTCCTCGACCCGGATTCGTTGGATTTCAGACCGAGAAATTGCCTGACCTTTCATGATATTACCCGTTTTTCTCACGAAAAATCCGTAAAGGAGATGTTCAACTTCGGCAGTGAACATCATTTTTCTGAACGGGCCAGCAAACAATTGTTTGTGGATGTGCCCATGCAATGGTGGGTGATCAATTTGGACGACGGATTCAAAGAGGACATCGAGGGAAAGTTCGTCATGTTGGACAACATCGTGAGCATCCCCATGCTGGCCCTTTGGGAAGGGATCAACGCTGTTCCCTGGGCGGGGCCCCCGCCGGTGGATACCAAGGGATTCATGTCCGTGTTGTGGGAGGCTACGACCAATCCGGCCCTGGATCCTTCCATGGATTCGCCTTATATCAACCGGAACTATTTTATGATTTCCAGGAATTTCCTCAGCCTCAATTCCAGGTTCGGCTTTCATTTTTCTACTATAGAAGCATTGGTGGGAGAGCGGCCTCACGAAAATTACATCAGTTTTCAACTCAAAGGTGGAGCGGCAGACTTTCAGAGACGGTTGCGGCGCGCTCTCTTTGTGGGAAGCATTCTCGAGGAGTTCGGCTTCCGCGCCGAAGTGAAAGAAGACGGGGTGTTTGCGCGGCTCGAAGGATATGATGAAGAATATATGAAGGAAAAGTTGAAAATTCTTGGGTATATGATCATGCATACACGGCAGTTGGATATGGTTATGTCCAATGACGCCTCCTACTATCATCACAGGACGAAAATAATGAACGATCTCCACAATGTGGTCATCCCCGGTCCCTCGCAAAAGCGGGACGGTAGCGCAAACGCCCGTTAAGCCGAAGCATACAGATCTTCAAATTTTTCCTCCTGTACCCTTTCCCTTGTTTAGCAATCCTGTACTCACTTCGAATCAATTCCTGAACCCTTGGATGGACGGAAGGGAGACGACCATGGGCATTCATAATCTCGACAAGATCTTTCATCCCGAGGCAGTTGCCGTTGTTGGAGCCAGCCCCAGAATCGGAACAGTTGGTTATGCCTTCGTGGACAATCTGCTGAAAGGAGGTTTCAAGGGGAAGATTTTTCCGGTCAATCCTCATCACGTGGAAATATTGGGACTGAAAGCGTATCCCTCCCTCGCGGACATTCATCAACCGGTGGATCTTGCCATCGTTAGCACTCCCATCCATACAGCTCCGGCCATTATTCAGGAGTGCGCCGACGTGAACATCATGGGGGCCATAATTGTCTCCGCGGGCGGCAAAGAAGCGGGGGCGGAGGGGCGGGAAATTGAATCCAGGATCAAGACCGTGGCCGACAAGGCAGGGATCCGCATTGTGGGACCCAATTGTCTGGGAGTGGTGAGCGCCGAAAGCAAACTCAATGCCACTTTCGCCAGCCATATGCCTCTGCCCGGCAAGCTCGCTTTCATTTCTCAAAGCGGGGCCATCTGCACCGCCATTCTGGATCTTTCCCTGAAAGAGAAGAACGGCTTCAGCTATTTCGTGAGCATCGGAAGCATGCTGGACGTGGATTTTGGGGACTTGGTCAATTACCTGGGCAATGACAACAACGTGAGCAGTATCGTTTTGTATATAGAAAGCCTGACCCATTTTCGAAAATTCATGAGTGCGGCTCGAGCGGTTTCCAGGATCAAACCCATTGTGGTGCTCAAAGCGGGGAGATCTGCCGCCGGGGCACGTGCCGCCGCCTCTCACACGGGAGCGCTGGCCGGATCGGACGCCGTCTATGACGCTGCCTTTGTTCGTGCGGGGATCGTTCGCGTGAACAACATCGAGGAACTGTTCGACTGTGCCGAACTGATGGCCAAACAACCTCGCCCCCAAGGTTCCGGCATGGCCATCATCACCAATGCCGGCGGGCCGGGAGTGATGGCTGCCGACGCTCTTGCCTCGTACGGCATGGAACCAGTGACCTTGTCGTCCGATACCATGCAAAAATTGAACAGCATCCTTCCTCCATATTGGAGCCGGGGAAATCCCATTGATATTCTTGGAGATGCTTCTCCCGACAGGTATCGTAAAGTGCTGGAAGTCTGTATTGCTTCTCCTGAAATTCGGACCCTCCTGATCATCATGACTCCACAGTCCATGAGTGACCCGACAGGAGTTGCGGAATCCCTGAGTGAACTTTTAAGAGGAAAAGGGCTTTCCGTCTTCACGGTATGGATGGGGGGACTGGATATGGAAAAAGGACGGAGCATCTTCAATGCAGCGGGTATCCCCACCTATGATACGCCGGAGCGGGCCATAAGAGCCTTTCAATACATGTGTGCCTACGCGCGGAATATGGAAATGCTGCAACAGATTCCCCAAAAACTTCCTGAAGAACCCGAGTTCGATCAGACATCAGCGCGGACCATCATTACTGAAGCTCTCGAGCAAGATCACCATCTCCTTACGGAGGTGGAATCCAAGGCGCTTCTGTCGGCTTACGGCATCCCGGTGAATCCGACGAAAGTTGCGATATCGGCTGAAGAAGCCGTGAGGATTGCGCGTGAAATGGGGTATCCTGTCGTGATGAAGATCCATTCCCGTGATATTACCCACAAGTCGGATGCCAAGGGAGTCCAGCTCAATCTCAAATACGATGAGGATATACGGGAGGCATATGCCGCCATCATGACCCATGCGGCGGAATATAACCCGCAGGCCGAGCTCCTCGGAGTGACTGTGCAAACCATGCTTCAGCGGCAGGACTATGAGTTGATCCTGGGGAGTAAGAAAGATGCGGATTTCGGGCCCGTCATTCTCTTTGGAATGGGCGGAATCATGACGGAAGTCCTCAAGGACCAGGCAATCGCCCTCCCTCCCTTGAATCGACTGCTGGCCCGAAGGCTCATGGAAAGCACACGAGTCTACAACCTGCTCAAGGGATACAGAAATCGACCGCCTGCCAATCTGGATCTGCTCGATGAAATCCTTGTGCGGCTCTCTCAACTCGTGATCGATTTTCCGGAAATCACCGAACTCGATATCAATCCTCTCCTTATCACGGAAAACGGCGCCTGTGCGGTAGATGCCCGGGTTTGCGTGGAGCCCTCTTCGGTGCCGTCTCCCATGCATCTCGTTATCAGTCCCTATCCCAGTCAATATGAGACAAGTACTGTACTGAAAAATGGAGAAACCATCCTGATCCGTCCCATCAAGCCGGAAGATGCTCCACTGCTTATGGATCTTTTCAATAGTCTCTCTTCGAAAACCATCTATTTTCGGTTTTTCAGGCCCCTTAAATCCCTCGCCAGGGAAATGCTGGTCAGGTTCACTCAAATCGACTATGACCGGGACATCGTTTTTGTGGCCTTGCATCGCAGGGACGGTGATGAACGGATTCTCGGGGTAGTCCGTCTCATGGGTGACCCGGATGTCACCAAAGCTGAATTTGCTGTTGTGGTGAGCGATTCCTGGCAGGGGAAGGGGGTAGGAGCTGCACTGCTCCAGCAAAGCATATCCGTGGCCAAGGAACATGGTCTGAAGTTTATCTGGGGTCACGTTCTGCCTGAAAACACAAACATGCTTGCACTCGGTCGTAAACTGGGCTTTATTGTGAAAAGAATTCCCGGAAGTTCCAACTATGAGCTCAGAATAGACCTATCTAAAACGTGAGCAATGGAAAGATATGAGATGGAAAGGGTTGCTTGGTGATATCGTTTTATAAAAAATCACATTCAACCCCAGGATGATGGATGGGAATTGTCGTTGCAAGAGAGGGAAGAAAGCCGGCAGTGAATATCCTTTGTGGAGGATGCTATGGCGAACTCAAAGCGAAAAAGAATATTGGTGGCAGTGGATGAATCACAACAGGCGTTGGATGCGGTTCGTTATGTGAGTCGAACGGTGTCACCCGAAGAGACCGAGGTGGTTTTATTTCATGTGGTAACCAGGGTTCCTGAATCTTTTTGGGATACGGAAAAAGAACCTGGCTATCAGTACCGCATTATCAGCATCACCGAGTGGGAAAAACAGCAGGAGCAGTTGATCAAAGAGTTTATGGAGAATGCAAACAACATCCTTCTGGATGCGGGTTTTCCGCAAGAAGCGGTGGTTGTGAACATTCACGACAGACAGGCTGGCATTGCAAGGGATATTCTCACAGAATCCCTCAACAATTATAACGCCGTCGTTGTAGGGCGCAGAGGGGTAAGTGAGCTGAAGGATTTGGTTTTGGGCAGTATCGCCACCAAGCTCGTGGAAAAAATCGCTCATGTTCCCCTATGGGTAGTGGGTGGAAGACCCGGGTGCGACAAAATCCTTCTATGTATGGATAACTCTGAGGGTGCCATGCGAGCTGTGGATTATGTGGCGGAAATCATGGATGGTCGTCCGAATCTGGAGGTGACCCTTTTCCATGCCATGCGGGGCTTAAATGTTTTCCAGGAGGTTTTTGGAAAATCCTTTGGATCGGAAAAAGAGAAAGAGTGGCGTGCCGAGATGGAGAGGGAACTGGAAGAGGCGGAAAAAGCTCTGAAATCTGTTTTTGAAGAAGCCGGCAACCGGCTGCAGAAGGCAGGCCTGGATGCTTCCAGAATCCGTCAAATGATCGTGAAAGGGGTAACCAGCCGTGCCGGAGCCATTTTGGAGGAAGCGAAACGTGGAGAAATCGGCACAATAGTTATTGGCAGAAGAGGACTATCCAAGGTAAAAGAATTCTTCATGGGGCGCGTGAGCAATAAGGTAATACAGATGGCGCGGGAAAAAACTGTTTGGATTGTCAGTTGACCAGCAAATGTTCCGGGTGGGGAGAGATCTACTGGATTTTGGGAGGGGACGGCATATGAAGAAACTGGAAAGGCTTTTGAATCGAATTATAGACCGCGTGAATGTAAATTTGCGAGAACCCGCTTTCGATGTAGGGCCTTACGTTCGCGGGTTGATACCCTGGGAGAAATTTGTCCGGTTTTACGCGTTTTACGGCCTAACCCTTGAGCATCCCCTCCATTTCCATTTTCATCATTCCAGTCTGGCCGGCAGTTATTTTCTGGGAAAGTGCATTGTCGACAATGCAGTTCTTTATAAAAGCGATATCCGTGGAGACGAACTTAAAAGCCGTGGAGATGTGTTTCGTTACCGGGGACTTGATATTCCACTCCACGATGACGAAGTGATTCGGATCAAGGACAGTTTCCTGGTAAAAAACCTGGTTCATAACAACTCTCATGATCCGGAGAGTCCCGAGGAATTTCTAATCCAGAATACGGTGGCTTTGCAGTATGCCAATATTCATGGGTCCCCTGTTGAAGGAAGCTTTTTGGGTCCCTTCGCCACTGTGGATCTTACTACGGTACATGACTGTGTTATTGGAAAATATGCTTACGTCCAAACGGGTGAGGTGACTCACCGTTATGTGGAAGACGGGCAGATCTGGATTCATGCGGATAATGCTTTCAATTTCAACTTTCATTTTCATCCCGACGACCTGAACCGTTACGTCCATCTGGTGCCTGGGGAAGTTCCCACGGGCATATTCATGGATTTTCTGGAGGAACGTAAAAGGGATTTCATCAGTGCTTTTGAGTCGGTGGAGTTGAAACCCAACATTGTTGTACCCGAGGGAGCTTCGGTCAGCCGCTATGCCGTGATCAAGGGAAATACCTCCATCGGTGAAAATGTTCTGGTGGCTCAGAGGGCCTATCTGGAAAACGCCTGTTTAGGCAAGGGTTCGAATGCTCAGGAAAATTGCTACATCATCAATTCCCGCCTCGAAGGTTTCAATATCACGGCGCACGGAGGCAAGGTCATCCATGCCAGGTTGGGCAAAAAGGTGTTCGTGGGTTTCAATGCCTTTCTTCAGGGCAAACCCGATTGTTCCCTCTCCATAGGGGAAGGAAGCATCGTCATGCCCCACACCATCATTGACCTGAAGGAGAGCCTGGATATTCCTCCAGGCCAACTCGTTTGGGGTTACATCACGAACAAGAAAGACTTGAGCCGTCACAGTATTTCCCTGGAAGAGTTGTCGCGTTCGGAAGGTGAGATAGTCATCGGAGCCATGATTTTTCAAGGAAACGGAGGTGATTTTGTGAACGCCTTCCAGAAGCGCATTGAACATATTCTTGAGGCAAACGGGGCCTACTATGCCAAGGCGACAGGTAACCGTGGGCATGCTCAGTATGTTCAAAGTATTTCTTTCAACATCATACAGCCTTATCTCGAGGGAGATCTGGGGGGGATGTACCCGACCATCGATATCTGTCCCTGATAGAACGAAAAAAAATGGATAACCGTTCACCGCTGGGGGTGAACGGTTATCCAAAATGCATTCTATTTTTGTATCAGGGATCGCAGTATCCTCAGGTTTTCCTTATCCTCCTTCATATTTTTTCCCTTGGGCGTTTCGAGAACCATCGGATGCCCTTTAAATCGGGGATCGTTCAAAAGCAGTCTGAAACCTTCCAGTCCCACTTCACCCTTGCCGATGTGTTCGTGCCGGTCCACATTGGATCCCAGTCCCTTTTTGCTGTCATTCAAATGGAAAAATTTCAGATGCTCAAGTCCGATGGTCTTATCAAAAAGAGAAAAGGTTTTCTGAAAAGATTCAGGAATTCGAATATCGTAACCAGCAGCAAAAGTATGGCAGGTATCATAACAGACTCCCAAATGAGCCTTGAACCGTGAAATGTGCAGGATGGTTGCAATTTCCTCAAAGGTAGAGCCCAAATTGGTTCCCTGTCCGGCAGTAGTTTCTATGAGTATCATGACGTCGGAGACATCCGAAAGGGCGATAGCCCGATCGAGGTTCCGGACGAATCGTTTGAGGCCTTCTTCCACTCCTTGTCCCACATGGGAACCCGGATGCATGATGAGATGCTGAATGCCGAGCAGGGAGGCTCGTTGCAGTTCGTCAACGAAGGCGTTTATCGACTTTTCAAGTTTTTCGGGTTCTGCAGATGCGAGATTGATAAGGTACGTGTCATGAGCGGCTATGGGCATAAATCCCGATTCCTTATGGCGATCTCTAAAGAGTTCGACAGCTTCTGGCTCAATGGGGAGGGCGTGCCACTGTCTTTCATTTTTAGTGAATATCTGAAGCGCCTCTCCCCCTACTTCCTTGATTCGGTCGAAAGCCAAGTGTAACCCGCCTGCGATGGACATATGAGCACCCAGCAGTGGCATGTAATTCCTTCCTCTTTGATAGATACAAAAATCTTGCACTCTTTTCGAAATCCGTTTTCTTGGCAAATACCAGTGGCTATGCTATAGGAATGCCTGACTGTTTACCCTCATTTGTGGACCCGCAGATTATGCAGATTCTGCAAAAAAGAGAAAAGATCCGTTTGTTGAACTTTTTCCATTTTCTGCGTGTTCTCCGTCCTCTGTAGTCAATGATTATATCCATCTATTTGGAGGGGACTTTATAAGTATGCGCATTTCAAAGCATTTGTCGCCATCCATTTATCCCATCCTCGGTTTTCTATCCCTCATTTTGCTGGGAACTGTCGTGCTCGAAGCAATTCCTTTACGGCGCGGCAGCCATCTTCCCTTGATCGATTCCCTCTTCATGGTGACCTCGGCCGTATGTGTAACAGGCCTTTCCGTCATAGATATCGGAAAGGAATTCACCGTGTGGGGACAGGTCACCATCATGCTCCTCATTCAAATGGGGGGGCTCGGAATCATGACCTTTTCAACCGTGCTCCTTCTGGTGCTTGGCAGATCCATTTCCTTTCGTTCGCGATTTGTCGTGCAGGATATTTTTACCCACAGCCCTCAAGCGGATCTATACGTTCTCCTGAGGAGGGTCATCCTGTTTACCTTCTCTTTTGAAGCTGCCGGTTCCTTTCTGCTGTTTTCCCGCTTTCATCAACAGTTTGACTCTCTTAAAGCATGGTACTATGCTGTTTTTCATTCCATCAGTGCATTCTGCAATGCGGGATTCAGCCTTTTTCCCGATTCCTTCATGGGCTACAGGGATGATGCTCTGGTGAATTTGACCATCATGGCATTGATCGTTTTCGGGGGGATAGGATTCATGGTCATGCACGAACTGGTCCGTGCCGCTGAGCAGGGAAAATCGAGACGGCAATACTGGATCCGACTTTCCCTTCACACCAAGATGGTACTATGCATGACCGCCACTTTGCTGGTCGGAGGTACGATTTTCTTTCTGGTGAGCGAATGGTCGACCACTTTGAAGGAACTTCCATTTTCAACAAAACTCCTGGCCTCCTTCTTCCAGTCGGTCACGCCGCGCACCGCCGGCTTCAATACGTTGGACTATGCATCCATGATCAACATCACCTTGCTCGGCACGGTGATGTTGATGTTTATCGGTGCTTCTCCCGGTTCGACGGGAGGTGGAATCAAGACCAGCACCCTGGGGGTCTTGTTGGCTCTCAGTCGCGCTAGGCTGAAAGGGTCCGCGGATCATGTCCATGCATTCAAGCGATCCATTGTACCTACCACCGTCAACCGTGCCTTCGGTATATTTGTCATCTCTGTCGCCATCGTTCTCATCGGTACGGCATGCATGCTGATTTCACAAGTAGGAAGCATACCGCATAAGGAGAGTTCCGGCCAATTCATGGAACTTTTTTTTGAAACGACTTCAGCGTTTGGAACTGTCGGATTGAGTCTGGGGATTACCCCTGGCCTGACGGGATGGAGTAAATTCATTTTGGTGCTCATGATGTTTACGGGACGTTTGGGGCCTCTCGTCATTGCCATGGCCATTCAGGCGGAGGAGAGCAAGGGGAGATTTTACTACGCGCAAGAACCCATCATGATCGGTTGAGGTTGTGAAATGCGCCAGATCGCCATCATCGGACTCGGCAATTTTGGATATTACCTGGGGCGCGAGCTTTACAGCAAAGGATATGACGTCATAGGTCTCGATAGCCAACAGGAAGCGGTTCAAAAGGCCAAGAACGAAATCAGCGAAGCTGTTTTAGCGGATGGGACAGATAGGGATACACTGCTGGCCTTGGGCATTCCCCAGGTGGACCTGGCGGTAGTCACCATCGGGACCAATATGCTCGCCAGCATCATGACGACCTTTCACCTGAAGGAAATGGGGGTCAAGCGTGTCTATGCCAAAGCCCTCAGCGAGGAGCACGGACAGGTGCTCATGCGCATGGGGGCCGACGAGATTCTGTTTCCGGAAAAGGATCTCGCCTGTTCTTTAGCACGCAGAATAGAAAACCCCAATCTCCTGGAATACCTGCCTTCCATCCAGGACTATGGAATCTTCGAAGTGAGCAATCCGAAAGGGCTCATGGGAAAATCCCTGCGGGACCTCGATATGATCAATAGGTACGGGATTCAGGTCATTGCCATCCGTGAGGGGGAGGACAAGCGCCTGGCTTTCATTCCGAAAGCGGACTATGTTATCAAAGCAAACGACGTGATGATTCTGCTGGGTTCCAACCAATCCATGGATGAATTTTTGGAGGAAATAGAATACGAACAAAAATGATGAAATCGCATCAATTTTGAGCTTCTTTTCATATAGATAAAAAGGAGATACTTTTTATGATTGAACGTTATACCCGCCCTGAGATGGGGCGAATTTGGACTATCGAAAACAAATATCGAAAGTGGCTGGATGTGGAAATTGCGGTTTGCGAAGCCCTTTCAGAGGCGGGAAACATTCCGGCTGACGATCTGAAAGACATTAAGGAAAAAGCGGCTTTTGATGTCAAGAGGATCGAGGAAATCGAACAGGAAACTCATCACGACGTGATTGCATTTCTGACGAACGTGGCAGAACATGTAGGGCCGGCTTCCAGGCATATTCACGAGGGACTGACCTCCTCTGATGTCCTCGATACGTCCATGGCTTTGCTTTTGAAGGAAGCTGCGGATCTTCTCCTGGAAGATATGGACAGACTCTTGGCCGTTCTCAAAAGAAGGGCTTATGAATGGAAAGATACCGTGATGATTGGGCGGTCTCATGGCATTCACGCCGAGCCCATCACTTTCGGACTCAAGTTTGCTCTCTGGTATTCTGAAATGGTGCGGAATCGTGAGCGCATGGAGCATGCCAGGGAATCGATTCGAGTGGGTAAAATTTCCGGAGCTGTGGGAACTTATGCCAATATTGATCCAGCCATCGAAAAGAAGGTCTGTCATGCATTGGGATTGAAACCTGCCCCCATCAGTACGCAAATCATACAGCGTGACCGTTATGCAGAATTTTTTTCCACCCTGGCGATCATCGGTTGCTCCATTGAAAAGATAGCTGTTGAAATCCGTCACCTGCAGCGCACGGAAGTTCGTGAAGTTGAAGAATTCTTTGCTGCAGGTCAAAAGGGTTCTTCCGCCATGCCCCACAAACGCAATCCCATCGCTTCCGAAAACTTGGCCGGTCTTGCCCGCGTCCTTCGCGGAAACGCTCTGGCGGCCATGGAAAATGTGGCTCTCTGGCATGAACGGGATATCAGCCATTCGTCAGTTGAACGAATCATCGCCCCCGATTCCACAATTCTTTTGGACTATATGCTGGCACGGCTTACCAGAGTGCTCGATAAGCTGGTAGCGTACCCGGAAAACATGCAAAAAAACCTCGAACTGACCGGGTCGCTCTTCTTTTCTCAACAGGTGATGCTTGCCTTGACCCGTAAAGGACTCACCCGTGAAGATGCGTACAAAATGGTACAAAGAAATGCCATGACCGTTTGGAAGGAAGGCGGCCAATTGAACGATCAATTGAAGAAGGATAGCGACGTCATGCGGTACCTTGGTTCCGAGGAAATCGACGGTATATTCGACCTTCGTTACCATTTGAAACATGTGGACACGATTTTTCAAAAGGTATTTGAAGCGGAGTAGGGGCGGCGCAGAAAAAGGATGTCCACTCATGGCTTATGGGGCGGGCACCATGGGGGGCTTCATTGACTGGAATGATTATTGCCATCCGATTTCGTTTGAGGGTTGATCGCTTACCTGGAAAAGTTTATGCTGTAAAATTCCGATGATGAAGCGAAACGGATGCAGTTGTGTCCGTCTGGAAGAAAATCCCAACCTGTGAGCAATCCCAAATGAGCAGTAAGTCCATCAGCAAGGTCTCTCGACTTCCCGAACTTCTCGCGCCAGCCGGCCATGTGGAAGCTTTTCATGCCGCATTGGAAAGCGGTGCGGATGCCGTCTATCTTGGTCTGAAACAACTGAGTGCGAGAGCCTCTGCCACGAATTTTTCGCTGGAAGAACTTTCTACCCTTGTTCCCTATGCGCACAAACGGAACGTTTCTGTCTATGTAGCTTTGAACAGTGTCATGGCTGCACCGCAGTTTCCTGCCATAATGGATTCCATACAGTCCATGGCGGATATCCATGTGGATGCTCTGATCGTTCAGGATGCTGGAATTTTCTATCTGGTGCGCAAGTTCTTTCCGCATCTCAAGCTCCATGCAAGCACGCTCATGGCCATTCACAACAGCGCTGGAGTTCACCAGTTGGAGAAGATGGGTGCGGAGCGGGTTGTCCTGGCCCGCGAACTGAGTTTGGATGAAATCCGCCAAATCAGTGTCTCAACCCGGGCCGAGCTGGAAATATTCGTCCATGGGGCTCTCTGTTATTCATACTCCGGGCTTTGTCTGGCGAGCAGCTATCGGGGAGGGCACGGGGGATTGCAGGGACGCTGTGTGCAACCCTGCCGTCTGCGTTTCAAGCAGGGACGCAAAGAGGGTTTCTTCCTCTCCTGCAATGACGTGTGTGCTCTCCCCCTCGTTCCGGAACTCAAGAAGTTGAGGATTGCATCCTTTAAAATAGAAGGGCGCATGAAAGGAGCCGACTATATCGGGCAAGTCGTCAAGGCCTATCGTCTTGTTCTGGATGCACCTCCCGAGCGGCAAAAGGACGCTTTGGCAGAAGCCCAGCAGTATCTTCTGCAATCTCCCTCAAGACGCCTGACGACTGGTTTTTTTGACAAGAATTTCAATGCAGAAATCCTCACGCCTCATCGTTCGGGTTCGAGCGGCCTTTGGGTGGGAACCGTAAAAACTGTTCAGGATAATAAAGCGGCTGTTCTGCTGCGCCACGACTTGGAACTAGGAGATCGAGTGCGTCCAGAATCCTCCGAGGGCAAGGAAAAGCGTGCTTTTTCCGTCAGGGAAATCTTTGCTCAGAACGGAAGCCCTTTAAAAAACGCCCGCTCTGGTGAACGTGTCCTTTTGCCCATGCAAAGCGATCTTTTGCCTGGCGAGCGCCTCTTTAAAGTGGGAAGCCGCTCTCAATCCATTCCTGGTCTATGGCAAAAGATTCGAAACGAAATACCGGAAAATGTGCCATTCCATAAGAAATTCAATGAACGTGAGCGCATATTTGAAGATTGGCCGGTGATGCAGTTCAATCCTCGAAGGGCTGAAGAGACGGTCATTCTCAAAATCGGTTCGGTGGGAAACCTTTCCGAAGCCTTTCAATCTCCTGCAGGTTGGGTGATGCTTACAGCCACTCGGGCCAACCTGGAAAAAATGGCCAGGCAGCGCCTCATTCCAGCGCAAAAACAGCGTTTCGTGTGGTCACTCCCTGTCCTCCTCAGCGAGAAAGACATAGAATATTATCGACCTGCGGTTCGTTGGTTTTGCGATAAAGGGTTTAGTTCCTGGGAAATCAATAACTGGGCGCACCTGGATCTGTTCGAAGGCAGGAGAAATCTGAATCTTTTTGCGGGAAGCCGTTTCAACATCAGAAATCTAGCGGCTATGGCGGCATTGGGAGAGGCCGGCTGTCAATGGACGGAGCTTTCCATCGAAATCACACGTGAAGAACTTCAGCTCCTGAGTCACGGACCATTCAGCACTCTTCCCATCGTCACATTGTATTCATGGCCCCCCCTATTCACTTCACGCTTGTCTCCCAAGCTCCAGGAAGACAAGCCGCTTCTCTCACCTCGCAAGGATATTTACAGCTTTCGAAAGAAAGGTCCGCATTCTTTCATCTACGCCGAAAAACCTATGAACTGGTTTGGGCAGATTCCCGTTCTCCAATCCTACGGATTTCGCTATTTCCTGATCGATCTCAGTGAAGGCCCGCACAACCAGGCGAAAGAATTGGAAAGGCTGTTCAGCGGTTTCAAAAGATGCAGGGCCGATGAGCCTTTTTCCCTGTTCAATTTTGAGCGAAAACCCTGAGTGCTGATCTATAAGCCCTAAAAACAAAAACCCGGGGCAATTGAACAACCCGGGTTGCATAGAACTCTCAAGGTTTATCCGCTTCAAAAGCGGCGTGAAAATTCACCAAATTTCAACTCTTCAACTTCGTATTCTCGGTATAACGTTCCTTTTTCCATCGGGTTTTCCAGCTTGCGCATTCACTACAACTCTAGAAGCTGAAAAAGAAGCTAAAACCTGGAAAGACGAAAGGATAGAATGGATATACAGGAGCGTAATAATCAACATATGATCTGTAGTAAGGACGGTAGTATGAACGGTAATAGGGTCGATAGTAGGGTCGATAGTAATAATATCCGTAGGAACGGGATCCAGGATATCGTCCATAATAATGACGTTTGTAGTTGCCATGATAATACCTGGAGCGGTCACCCCCGTAGTACCCATGAGAATGGGGTCTGCTGTAACTGGACTGGTAGGAACGGTTTGGGCTTCGATCCCTGTAAGAACCTCTTTCAGCGAGAGCAGTAGTAGAAGTCGCCACCAGCATCAAAATGGCGAAAACCGACAACACTTTTTTAATTTTGTTGGCCTTCATGGTTGTCACCTCGCGCACAATCTGTTGATTCTAACTCGGTTATGCTGAATCTCGCCAGGGGGTCTTCTCTATCTATCTCCGTTTCAAACCGAAGAATTTCTCTTTCAATACAGATGAAAGAAGAACTCGTAAAACCCTCTCGTACATAACCTTTAATAATTTAATCATTCTCAAAAAAAATTAAAGAGGCTTCTTATCGGACTCCAACCCGTTCAAGAAGTTCAAGAGAGGATGATGATTTTGCCGCGATGTGTTAATGAATGAGGCGGCGATACATTGCCGCGACGGCAAGGGGGAAGCAGATCATGCTGAAGATGGCGAGATAGGCGACATCCCAGAGAAGATCCATTTTCACCATACCCAGGGAGAAATATCGAGTCAGCCGCACCAAATGAGTCAGGGGAAAAATGATGGCCATCTTCTGTGCCCAATAAGGAAGGTTTTCCAGAGGGAAAAAAGTGCCGCTGAAAAGGAACATTGGAGTGATAAACAGGAAAATAGGAAGGTTGTAAGTGTCGATGCTGGGGACGATTCCTGTAAAAAGCATTCCGATGGAGCCAAACGCCAGTCCGCCCAAGAATGCGAGAGGAAGAATCAGGAGACCATATGGGAATTGGACCAGGCCAAAAAGGCTGACCACTCCGAACATGATGCCTGTGGCGATTACCGATTTGGTCGCTCCCCAGACGATTTCTCCGGTGATGACTTCCTCCATGGAAAGGGGGGTAGCCATCATGGCATCGAATGTCTTCTGATAATACATCCTCACGAAGGAGGCGTAAGTATTTTCAAAAAAAGCGTTGTACATGATCGTGACCGCCAGCAAGGACGGAGCGATAAATCGGATATAGGACAGTGCATACCCCTCAAATGAAATCTTTTCTATAAAAGAGCTCAGACCAAATCCAAAGGCCAGTAGATAGAAAACAGGCTCGAAGAGGGGCGGAAGGAAATTGATCAGCCAGATCTTCCTGTAAACGATCAAGTTGCGATTCCAAACCCGCATGAAGCGGCGAGATATGTTGAATGGCATCGACACCTTCATTCACGAAGCTCCCTTCCCGTTAATCTCAAGAAAACGTCCTCCAAGGTTGCCATTCTCTGAATGCACTTTTCCTTGCAGTATCGATTGCCGATTTTTTCAAAAATCCGATCATCCGGTTGACCATAAATGATCAAGCGATGCTCGAGATCATCGTGCATGAGATGTTGGGATTGTATGAAGGTGCGCAGTTCCTGAGAGGGTTCCGTGATTTCTACCACATCCCGTCCGGCATATTCTCGAATCAATTGAGAAGGTTTACCCTGAACAAGGATTTTTCCGTGATCCATGATGATGAGGCGGTCGCAGAGGCGTGAAGCTTCATCCATGTTATGGGTGGTGAGTAGAATGGAAAGCCCCTTCGACCTGAGTTCCTCCAATCGTTCCCACACCTGGTGGCGGGATTGTGGATCCAGGGCTGTTGTAGGTTCATCGAGTATGAGGAGTTCCGGGTCGTTGATGAGTGCTCTGGCGAGAATAAGGCGACGCAGCATGCCTCCGGAAAGACTGGTGACCGTATCGTCTTTTCGGTGGTTGAGGGCCATGTATTCAAGGAGTTGCAGAGCCTTCTCTTTGGCGGTCTTCCTCGGTATATCAAAATAACGGGCGAAGACCTCCAGGTTCTGTAAAACGGTCAAATCCGGGTCCGGATTGTTTTCCTGCTGGCATACTCCGATACTGAAGCGGATGGCTCGCCATTGAGTCCGCATGTTCAGTCCGAATATATGGAGACTTCCTCCAGTCAAGGGTGAAAAACCATAAATCATGCGAACGGTGGATGTCTTCCCTGCGCCGTTGGGTCCAAGCAATCCAAGACATTCCCCATGCACGAGGTGAAAAGAAATGTCGTCCACCGCTACAAAATCACCAAAACTTTTCCTGAGATTGCGGGCCTCGATAATGTATCTGGGCGATCCTCCCATAGAATCCTTGTCCTGACGGGTGCCATCCATTCATAGGCTGTCCGGCGCCCATACCAAAAAGTTTCCATTCGGTTTTTCAATATCCTGGAAACGAGGATGAGCGCCACCAAAGCCTTTTGCCAAGCAGGCATGGAAGTGATGTTTTAAAGATCCTTTTTCCAGATCGAAATTGATTGTGCGAACGGAAGTAATATATTGCCTGCAGTCGTAATCTGGCAAATCTATTTTTCAGGCTTTAATTCTGAGATGT
This sequence comes from Desulforhabdus amnigena, assembly GCF_027925305.1. Classification (NCBI taxonomy): domain Bacteria; kingdom Pseudomonadati; phylum Thermodesulfobacteriota; class Syntrophobacteria; order Syntrophobacterales; family Syntrophobacteraceae; genus Desulforhabdus; species Desulforhabdus amnigena. The sequence continues at coordinate 826,007 of NZ_BSDR01000001.1, forward strand.
TTGTAGAGGGAAAACGGCTTCATAGCTACAGTGGCGCTCTTTAACCAGAGAGGTTTTTATTCGGAAACGACTTCCTAAAAAAAACCCGGCTCAAGCCACCTCACTCCGCCTGACCCGGGTTCGAAGGCAAATTTATATATACAGTTATTTTTTGCTCTCCTCACAGGGAACACAATATCCCCTTTCGTCGATGCATTCTTCACAATAAGACCGGTGGCACATGCGGCATTCAGCCACAGCCGATTCCCGGTCAAAATTCTCTCCGCAAGCCGAACAACTGAATTTTTCCTCTGCCATTGTGTTTCACCTCGTTGGAGAACCCGGTGGAGTTCTACATTTTTACTGTATGGTATCTCTTGATACATCATGAAAGCCCAAAGCCCATCGAACCCAGCTCTTTAATGGTTGTCTTGGCTTCCTCGACTGTTTTACCAAGCTTCCAAGGGCCCATGAAACATTCCAACTGCATTTTCCATCCTTCATCATCGTGAAAAACATCGGCCTCAGTACAAGAGACCCCGCATCCCTCTTCCCCGATGACGTCCATTAATGTTTCCCTGATTTCCTGTACATCGCTCATTTTCATCCTCCCGTTGTCTTAAACTGGGGATGGTTAAATCAAATAAATAATTATAGTAACAACTTGAAGATTAATAACGAATAATTATTTGTCAATAAGCCGCTTTTTCAGCCTTGAGTCAACCCTACCCCTTTGGTATCGTCATGACATTCAATATCATTTCACATCGATATTCAACTCCAGTTTGGCACTCGTTTCCTCCCGATCTTCCCTCTCTTCGGATTCCCTTGTGGTGATGCGGTTCGGTGAGATTCCCCCGATTTCGGTCAACTCCTCGACAATGCTCTTTGCCCTCGATTCGGCGAGCTGTTTCAATTCAGAGGTTGGAATGTTTTGAATTTCCATCAGTTTTGCATAGAGTTCCATTGCAAGGCGTTCATCCTTTCGGGTCTTATCAGCTTCCTCCATTTTTCTAGAATGCTCATGCCTCGTCATGGAGTCCTCAATTTCTTGGAACTTGAGTTCTCCAAGTTTTTCAACGAACATTTTCTTGAGAGCGTGCTGAATCCTTGGGTCGGCATAATCCACCGGGCCCGGTTCTTCGTGTGACTCCAGTTTGACATTTAGGGAAGCAAGCAAAGCCTGATGCACGCTGAGAGATCTGAGCGCCTTCCCATCGTCGGTGCTGCTGTATCGCCCCTGGACGGTGAGCTTCAATTGGGGACGGTTCTTGAGCGCTTCTGAGAGGTTATGGAGTTTTTCCTTTTCCGGCGGCAGAAGACCATTCTTTCCCGGTTCAAACGCTATGGTCTGAAGTGTGTCGTTTTCTCCCCCGAAGATGCCGGCCAAGAAACGAAACGGTGATGTGACAATCTTATTGAAGAGATTGAGGATGCCTTTCCACAGCAGATGCCCGTAATTGAACTGGGGATCATTAAGGTCTCCTCTGATCGGAAGACCGATATTGATCCTCCCGTTGGAATCCTGAAGCAGGGCGACGGCAAAATCCAGTGGAAGATTAACCGCATCCGGGCTTTCCACTCTCTGACCGAGCACCAGTTGATCGACTATGATTTTGTTATCTCCGAGAAGTTTGCTTTCTTTGATTTTGTAATTGAGGTCCAATGAAAGCTTCCCCGAATTGATCTTTCGACCGGCGAATTTACCCGAATAGGGAGTGAGCCGGGTCATCTCGACATTGCGAAAAATCATACGGATATCCGTGAACTGTTTGGGATCGAACAGATTGATCTTACCGTCGATCCTGGCCATTCCGTATTTGTCTACGTTTCCGTCGAGAAGAACTTGAGCTCGGGACTGCCTTGTAGAGGAAAGACCACTGATCACTCCGTTGAGTTGATGAATTTTGGATGCAAACTGAGGTTTCAGGCTCAAATCGGCAAAGTCCAGAATGCCGTTTACAATGCGAAGCGTATTCACACGCACTGCGAAGGATCTGTCCTTTTCTTTGCTGGAGACCATGGATTCACTGGATTTTGTTTCGTCGGAAGTCTTGGACTGCCTGAACATTCGGGTCACGTTCACGGTGCGATTCGGTTCGATTACGAGTTTTCCAAAGGGTTTCGAGAGTTTCAATTCTCCGATCTCGAGGGAGTCCGGGTTTATCATCAACCTGAGATCCGAGCTCTTGAGCTCTTCCCAACCGAAAAAGGGTGCCCCGGAATCGGATTCCATCAGCAGCAGGTTCTCCGACTGGATCTGACCTTGATACTTTAAATCCGGTTCGTTCTGAGATCCCTTGTAGTTCAGTGTCCCCTGTGTGGAGATGTTCCCGTTTTGGATTTTAAGTTTTACAAACGAATTCAAGTAGGGCTGGAAAGGAACCATGGCCAGCCCCAATACTTGGATACTGGTTTGAAAGGATGGAACCGCAGGATTGAAATTGCCCCGACATGCAAAATCTCCTCCCTGGCGCATCTTAAAGGTCAGCTCAAAATCCATGGTATCTTTGGGGGACACGTTGGTCAGTTTGAGAGACAATCCCTCCAAGTTCAGCTGTGCATGATGGGGTTGCACCGAATGATCCGAAAAGTTGATTGCAAAACGGGAAAGCGTGATGGCTTCAGATGCAAACCGCCACTGAGATTCCTCTTTGGCCGCCTTTTCGACATCACGCTCTGTGATCGCTTTCTCTTTGGAAGTCAGGAACCTTGTCCAATTGATGTTCCCCTCTTTGTCACGAAACACCTCCACACTTCCGCCCTCGATCCCTATTCGAAGTGCTGTAAAGGATTTGCGCGCTAGCTCGAACTCTCCGCCCTCCAAATGAACTTTTTCCATGCGTAATGAGGAATCCCGATCATCGAGGGATCCGCCTTGAACCTCTTTCAGGAATACCTTAAGGCCATGCAGGAAAACATTGGTTTCCTTGCCGCCGGTTTCAATCTCTGCGCCACATTGAACTTGCGTATCGGCTATCTGAGCATGTACCGATGGTTTACGGCTTTTATCTCGATACATCAGGCCAAGGTTTTGAATTTCAATGTCGTTGAAACGGAATCTCCACGGTCGGGGAGCTCCGGCGGGAGACAGCGAAGAGGATTTCCTGGCAGAGGCAGGCTTTTTCTTATCATTAGGACCAGGAAGGGACTTGATCAAATGCTGAAGATTTAGATTTCCTCCTGCATCGGTGAGTAAAGCCAGGGAACCGCTCTGAAAGGAAACTTTTCCGACATCGACTGTATGCGCGGAAAGGTCAAAACGTGTTCCACTTACCTGGACCTTCTTGAGCGCCATAAAGGGTTTTTCTGCATCCATCAATTGAAAGGAAGCATTTGAAAGCTCAATCTGAAGATCGCTTATTTCAAGCCTTGAGGGCGTTTTGCTCCCATCCACGAGGTAACTGCCGATCATGTCGATCTGTCCCCTAGGAGGGTGCATATTGAAGTGCTCTCTCATGAACGGCCACAAAGTAGCAGTCTCGATCTTTTCAAAATTTACTTTGCCCTTGGACTTGAGAGGGGCCAGCGAGATATCGCCTTCCCCATGAACTGCTTCTCCACCGCTCAATACCGCATTCAGAGTGTAAGTACCGGTTGAACCGGAAAGGGTGGAGAGGCTGTTGCACTGCAAGTCGATGGAGCGCACCTCAAATGTTTCCGGTGAAACTCCCCGCGTGTCTGTAATGTTTAGCCGGGCATGTTTTATGGAAAGGTTTTCCAATAGGAGAGGGGGAAGGATAATTTGCTCAGAACTCTCGGCACCCTGTGTACCGGAAATCATTTTGTTCACATTGAGTGTGCCGTCAGGTTCGATCATGACATTTATAGACGGTGTATCCATGGAAATTTCGTGGAAAACCCATGAACGATGAAGAATGCTCTTCCATTCTAAGTCGACAAAGAGGCGCCTCATTTCCCCCAGCGGCTTTGCCTCCTGATCTTCAATCTTGACTCCAGTGGCTTCCAGAGTGAGATCAAAAGGATTCACGCGAATTTCAGAAAGGCTGGCTTGAAGATTGATCCGTTTTTTGGCAAGATCTGGTATACTGCGTTCCAGAACAAAGGGAACCAGGAAGAATCCAACCAGGGCATAAAAAAAGAGGAGCGCAAAGAAAACCAGAACAGACTTGCTGAGCAAAACACCCCTTGCGATAGAAATCACTCTTTGAGTGGTTTTCGACTGGATATGAATTTTTTTCAATAACATTTGAAATCCCGCCTTATCCGTTCAAAATGAGATAATGATGAATCCCTGCGGCAAAGGGATGACTGACGCTGAGAGGAGTTCCCTAAATGAGATTCTGATGTCCAGATCCTTTGATACTTGCTGAATTTTTAGAAAATCACGGCAAAGAAGAACATAGGGCGAATCAATCATTTTCTGGAGCCATTTGAAAAGAGATGGTAGATATTCGTACCTGGTCGTTTCAGTCTGGAAAATATACGTTCAAGCCTTTTCATTTGCCAGTCTCATTTTTGGGAGAATTCTATATGTGCTCGGCTTCACCTCTACAGTTTCCTTCCAGATGGCAGCTCGCTTCTCTGTTTGCGATCTGCGTGCTTATGATCGCGAACTTTTGCTTTTCCGGTGTGTCCTGGGGAGAGGAACAGAAGATGGTGGATGAACCGGGACTCACTGTGTTCTCATCGGAAACTGTGCCTTCACCGTTAAAGACGGACACATCGAAGACGAACAGCGGATTGGAATCTCTTTCTGGACGCTCCAGTTCTGTTTACAGCAATGTCCTTCCCCAACACAAGGAATACCTTCGAGCCAGTCTGGAATTGATGGCGTTTCTTGGGATTTCGGCAGGGTACTATTACGGAACTCTGGGAGATCCTAAATGGTATGAGTTTAAATCGGCCGGTGAAAGTCTTGAGGCTCGTTTCATCACGGGAGATGCCTACCTTCTTGACAACAATGCATGGGATACCAATGTCGGACACATAGCTGCCGGTACCGGCTACTATCTGTTGAGCCGGGGAAATGATCTGAGTCTCATTGAATCCATGCTCCTGACCTTGGGGGCCTCGACCACATGGGAGATGTTTGGCGAACTTCAGGATGAGTTCAGCATCAACGACGCTATCATGACCCCTTTCGGCGGTTTTGCCATCGGTGAAGTTATGTACCAGTTCGGGGAATTTTTCCAGCACAGTTCTCATTCCATTCCCAATCAGGTCCTTGGGATTCTCTTCGGACCCTCTACAGCCATCCATCGTTGGCTGGATAACGACAGGCCCGCCCCTCCCGCCCATGTCGACAAGTTCGGTTTTACCACGGATGCCTGGCACCGGTTCCGGTTGTATGCCGGTGGGGGTGCGAGCTATTCGGGTGACACCCACAAATATTCTGCCGAATCTGAGATGGGTTTTGATTTTCAAGTGGTAACGGCGGAAAAATATGGCAAACCGGGAGAAGCCTCCACATTCTACAAGGATGGGGTATTCAATGAAATGGCTTTGGATGCGGTTTTGAGTGGAAGTGATGTAGTCGATTTCCGGTTTTTTTCAAAGACTGCATTCCTGGGTTATTACCAGCAAAACATCCTTAAAGAAGATGCCTCACAGAACCTGGAAGGAAACAGTTTGTTTGTTGGCTTGGGCAGCGCATTGGAATATTACAGTCACTTGTTTTCAGAGATGAGGGAAGAGGACAAACAGACCGTCTGTGACCTGATCGGTCCCTCCTTGGTTGCCGACTTCTACCATCAGGGGGCTCCACCTGCGGGTGGGTGCGGACATCTATCCCACTTTTTCAATGGTGCAACCGGCGGCGAGGGAGTTTTATAATCAGAATCGTAACCTCGCCGGTGTAAAGAGCGTCTATCGAGCTGAGGACTATTACTATGCCCTTGGTATGGGAACTGTGGGGAGAATGGAAATGGAGTATGGACCATTTGGTCTGGAGGGACATATTCGATACCACTACTTCAATTCCATTGAAGGGCTCGACCGCTATCAAAGCATTGTAGTAAACGATATCCCATTGGAAGACGAACGTCTCTGGTTGCAGTTGACCTTCCTTTACGATCTCCCCATTGAGAATCTCAAGTTGGGATTGAATGCTGACAAGATTTATCGCTGGAGCGACATCGATGATCACTCTTATGACATGAATGAAAGCAGGTTTTTTGCCAGGCTTGTCTTTGAGTTCTGACTCCCTGCCATCAGGGGGGGGAGGGTGTCGTTGAGGAATGCTCTATTTGTGGAATCAGCTTCTATCAAACCCAACAGAAAAAGGAGAGAAAAATGTTTAAGGAATTTAAAGAATTTGCCATGCGTGGGAATGTAGTTGACATGGCTGTGGGCATTATCATGGGTGCCGCTTTTGGAACCATAGTCAAATCGATTGTTTCAGACATTATCATGCCTCCCATTGGTCTCCTTTTGGGAAATGTTGATTTTTCCAACCTCTTTCTAGTCTTGAAAGAGGGAGCAACCCCCGGGCCTTACACTGCATTGGCTGACGCTCAAAAAGCTGGAGCCGTCACCATCAACTATGGCTTGTTTCTGAATACAGTCATCAGTTTTTTAATCGTCAGCTTTGCCGTATTTCTTCTCATCAGGAGCATCAACAGACTCCAAGCCCAAACGTCGGGTCCTCCACCCGAAGCCACGACAAAGGAATGTCCTTATTGTTTTTCCGTTATTCCCATCAAAGCAACCCGTTGCCCTCACTGTACATCGGAACTGTAAAGTGCGTGGCGGTGAGAGGCAGATTCTCATTCCATTTTTCCCAAACCTCCTCAAGCTTTCTGAAAACCTTCAGAATTGAATGCTCTCTTGCAGATATAATCTGCAAGAGAGCATTCGAAATGGAACCCATTCCACTTTGCTTGAACGAATGTGCCGCCATCGATCCATGACAAGAAACAATATTAAAATATTTTATGCTAGCAAAAACCATTCAAAACACCTTACGAAAAATTTACTCAAGGTTTGGATCGGAGATACGCCAGATGTTGATCTATCTCCTTCTCGCCCTTATAAGCATTTATGTCGCTATGGGAGCCATCCTTTACGCTTTCCAGTCTTCGTTTGTCTATTTTCCCGACCGTCAGATCGTATCCAATCCACATAATATTGATCTTCCATATGATGCCGTTACTTTTTCTGCTCAGGATGGGGTAGAGCTTTTCGGGTGGTTTGTGCCTGCGTTGAGAGAGCGGGCGGTCATTCTTTTTTGCCATGGGAATGCGGGAAACATTTCTGATCGCTTGCAATACATCAAAATGTTCAATGCGTTGGATTTCAGCGTTTTCGCTTTCGATTACCGTGGTTATGGTCGGAGCCATGGAGAACCGAGTGAGCAGGGAACCTATCTAGATGCTCAGGCCGCATGGGATTATTTGACTCAAAAGAGAGGGGTTTCCCCCGGGGATATCGTTATATTCGGAGAATCCCTGGGGGGAGCGATCGGGGCGTGGCTGGCCCAGAATAAAGATCCTGCAGCGCTGATTATCCAAGCGGCATTCATCTCCATTCCTGCGATGGCATCCCATTTGTACCCGATGTTTCCTGCGAGGTTTTTGACACGCTATAGTTACAGCACTATCGATTATCTTCGTCAGGTCAAGGTTCCTGTATTGATCGCTCACAGTTGTGACGACGACATTATTCCTTTCGATCAGGGGATGAAGTTATATGAAGCAGCCAAGGAACCGAAACAGTTTCTTGAGATGAGAGGTGACCATAATACAGGCTATGTGTCTTCCGGTAAGACCTATGCCGATGGCATCAACGAATTTCTCTCCAAGTACATTCGAAGGCAAATCACTCAAAGAAAACAGTTGGGGACTCTCGAAAAATCGATCAAGATGAATTAGTTTAATTTTCTCTGCGAAAATTGCGGCGATTATTCCTCTCCATGCGCTCCAGGATTCTATGCCATTGGGAAGATATATTTCGGATGATTTTCGAACTTTTTGTTCCACGCATTGTGGCGTGGCAGAATTCAAAGAGAGGAGAAATGATGCGATCCCTAGAAAATTACGGAATGGATAAGTCTCTCCTGCTTTTGGTTCTTGCAGTTTTTTTGGGGTTGGCTGGATGCCGGAGTCTCTCCCTCAGTGGGGTTGGAAAGATGGTTTCTGAAGAAAACCGTATCCCCCTCGTTGAGGCTGGCACGGAATACGGCTCTTGGCAAACTAGGGATTTGACTCTTGATTATCGGTATTCACGTGATCAAAGCACACTTGGCATTTCCGGTGCAATAAGTTTTGCCGGCCAGTTGAAGAACAACTTCAGTTTTCTGGAATACTTCTATCTTTCAGTGATCTTTCTGGATTCGCAAGGCAGGGTCCTCGAAATGCGAGGACTTACGAGCACCAATTACGGTTATATCGACTATCCGATAACATTCAATACGACACTAACTGTTCCCTACACAACCCAATCCATTGCATTCAGTTACAGGGGGCAGGCGCGCTCAGCGGGTTCTCATGACACGGGTTCTTCCACATATTTCTGGGAATATCCGATTCACTGATCTATTCGTATGTATTTCGCCATCATATCAAACAAAACCGAATAGACGTAAGCCGTCTTTCAAGAACGACAATCCGAATCCCAAGAGCGCTATTCCAAGGCATCTTTGCACATTGACGTAGATCCTGCTGTTCAGAAAATTTCGTGATTTTTCAACGAGGGCCGCAATCAGGACTTTCGATCCGATAATGCATATATAAAACCCTGCCAGGAATAGTGCAGATGAAAAGATACTGGATTCAGATGCCTTCAGAATGGTAGGAGACCCAACAGCAAACCAAAAAATATAAGGACTTGGATTCAGCAGGTTCGTAAAAATTCCCTTTTTCAGCGATTGCGGTTTAACCTTCTGAATATGAAGGGAAATTGCTTGTGTGGTCACACTCTCATAGGCGAGGAAAAAGAGGAAAAGTGCGCCGGATAGGGAAATAACTCCCAGTATCGGTTTCATGTTGGACAAACGTGACAGGATGAAAGCGGTCAACAAAATGATGGGGAGATCCGTGATAAGGGGTGCCACGGCTACTTTGATTCCCTCTTTTACATTATGGCGCAAAGTTTCTGAAACGACCAAGGTGAGTAATGGGCCGGGGGAGATTCCTGCCGTCAATCCCAAGAGCATCCCTGAGCTTAAGTACATAATTTCATAAGTCATTTTTAGGTTGCCTGCCAAGATTCCACTTCGTAGCCGATTGGTTCGGAAGCTCTCTTGTGTTGTTGTTCATTTGATGAATCGCATAGTAAACGGATACCTGTAGGAGATTCCCTCGCTTGCCTTCCCCGCCGCAATGATGACCAGGACAATATCCACAATCGCAAGGGCCATCAAGCCAAAAAAACCTACGATGACGAACACCAGCAGCGAGGAAATCAGCGCGTAAATGGTCATGGATATTTGAAAGTTGAGGGCCTCCTTGCCTTGTTCGTCGACAAAGGGAAATTCTTTCCTTTTGATGAGCCACACCAGCAAGGGACCGATGATGTGTCCAAAAGGGAAAAGGAGATAGATGCCCACTGGAAACCAGATAAACCCTAAGAGTGCGCTCAGGTGGCAAAACATGGCCCAGTTTTTTTCCTGTTTTTGCAGATCATCTTCTACATCAGGTTTTGAATCAATGGGAAGCTTTTGATTGGCAGAGCCCATAAGAAAACACCTTAGTTTGGAGAAATATATGTTTACACTGTTGATGATTCGGGAGGGTTCTATGACTTCTATTTAAAGCCTATCCGAAAACCTTCCTCGGTAGAGGATACCCCTTCACTTTCCCCTCGAGGGGGGACAAAGGGATGGCCAAAGTCTACAGCAGGTTTCCGGATAGGTTAATAGGATGCATGCATCAAACATCCAGTTGTGAAAACAAGGCGTCTGATATGCATCCCTTATTTTTTATGAAGTTTTGCCTGTTTCAGGTTGAGCCTGGGGTTTGTTTTCCTCCATCATGGGGCACATTGAAGACATGCCTTTCATACCTTTCATTCCCTCATAACCTTTGTTCCTGTGCATTTTTTCCATCATACAACACATGCCTGCGTGTTGCATGTCTGCCATTTTAGCTCGCATTTCCTTGCGCTGGGTTGTCATCAATTCGATGACCGCCTCCATCGCGGCTATTTTGTCATCACCCTTGGCCGTCTTCATGGTGGTGACTTTGGCATCCAAGGCCTCATCCATGGCCTTCATCTCGGCAACCATCTGATCGTGTTTGGCCATCATCTCCTTGCATCGTTCCATCATTTCACTATAGCCTTCTCCGCTCTTATGATGCCTCTCATGCTTCATGCCACCATGCTGGTGACCAGCGGATTCAGCGCCTGTAGAAGACGGGGCCTTTTCGTCTGTCTTTTGCTGTGCATATGCCGCCGGAGGAGAAAACGCCAGAGCAAATGCGAACAGAATGTACATGATGGAATATATTTTTTTCATAATTCACTCCCTCTCATTGAATCTTCCCGCATCTCAAGTCCTGAAAGAAAAACCGGATTTCCTTTCTCTCATGCGATGCGGTCGGGAAGACGATCTCGGTTTTATTGTGTTCCTTGCAGTGAAGGAACAATCTACCCATACATCCTCACCAACTCAGAAAAGCCTTTCGACAAATCGAGCCCTTACGACTTCATCGAAGGACTCACACGGAAAACTCGATCATTCGCGTCGGCCGAAGAGTCGCAGCAACATGAGAAACAGGTTGATAAAATCCAGATAGAGGCGCAACGCCCCAATGACGGCCCCCTTTCTGGCCGCTTCCTCGTCACCGAAACCCTGAAGAGCCATTACCTTGATCTGCTGCGCATCGTAGGCCGTCAAACCCACAAAGACGATGATTCCGGCATAAGTGATTACCCAATAGATAGCTTCACTCTGAAAGAAAATATTCACTAGGGAGGCGAGTACGACACCGATCAATCCCATAGTGAGAAAGCTCGACCAGGAAGTCAGATCCTTTCTGGTAGCGTGGCCGTAAAGACTCATGGCGCCAAAAGTCCCAGCCGTAATAAAAAAAGTGGTCGAAATGGAAGCTCGAGTATATGCCAGAAAGATCGCTGCCAGTGTCAATCCGTTGATGGCGGAATAAAGAAAGAACATCATCACAGCCGTAGAAGCTCTCAAGCGATTGATGGCTGCACTCAAAGCGATTACCAATCCCAGCTCGCCCACAATGAGACCGAAAAACACCACCGGAGAACCAAAAATCATGCTGATCATGGCAGGGCTTGATGCCGTAAAAAGGGAAACCACTGCAGTCGTGGCCAATCCGAGCCCCATCCAGTTGTAAACACGCAGAATAAAATCACTCTGAACCGCAACAATCCGTTCTTTGGGGTAGTAAATCTGCCTATCCATTTTTAAATCCTTCTTTTTTCTGTGGAAGCAAGTAACCGACTTACTTGCAGCCTTGATTCATCCTTTTGCCGTGTTGAAAACCTGCTCATGACCAAGCATGTTCAACTCAAAGAAATAGCTGTGGATCATATCGATCTTATGGAGCAGAATCAACCTATTCAGCACTAATCTAAGATAATCTTTATAATGTGACTGTCTATAGAAGAGCATTCAGACGTTTCGAAGGGTGAGGAATCAATCAATGAAATCATGCGACATGTTTCGCGTCCATCACGGTCTGCTCGATTTCCGGCTCTGTGAATCGTTATTGCCTTTTGAAGGCATTGAAGGATCTCAAGAAACTTCTCTTTTAGAAAAATATGCCTTCTGCTATTATGCTTCGTATGCGAATGAAAATGCATATTTCCCTGTTACGGACAGCTTGAGAATTCCTCTCAAATTCCTATGAGTTTGAATCGAGGGGCATCCCGTGAAACAATTTCTTATGCGGATGAAATGTTTTGGCGGAGATTTGGAGCGGTAATGGGATCTTGCCACCTCAAGATGCGCTGCAATCCATGAAGATTTTCAATTTTCGTTCTGGTACCTTATGCACGTCTATAGAGCTGGTGCTTTTGCACTACATCATCGTATAGGCAGGATAGGGCAGGACTTGTGATCTACCGGTTTTGTGAGGCTGTTTGAACGAGGCTTGATTGAGAAATGCTGTCATGAACACGAAAGGAGAAAAAATGCGACGCACTATGGTGATTGTTCTTTCGTTGGCATTCGTTTTGAGCGTTTTACCCGGTTTATCCTTTGCATTGACGCCTTTCGAAATCTTTGAGTCGAGCACACTCAATGAAGTCATCAAACGGAATAAATTGATCGTAGGAATGGAAGTCGAATTTTTTCCTTTCGAGTATGCCAATGAAAAGGGTGAACCGGTGGGGTTCGATGTCGATATCGCCAGACTTGCCGCCAAAGAGCTGGGGGTTGAAATAGAAATCAAGGATATGGAGTTCAATGGACTCATTCCCGCGCTTCAGGGGGGTAAGGTGGATATGATCATTTCAGGAATGACGCGCACGCTCACACGTGCAAAAACGGTATCCTTTACGGAACCCTATTTTGAGACGGGACTGTGCCTCCTTCTGAGCAAAAAGAAAGCTCCCGATATCAACGACGTGAAGGAATTGAACAACGAGGGGCGGGTCGTTGCTGTTAAATTGGGCACCACAGGGGATATCATTGCCACTCAGATGCTTGCCAAGGCTCAGATCAACCGCTACAAAGACGAAACGGCTTGTGTGCGGGAAGTGGTCACCGGCCGGGCTGACGCTTTCATTTACGATCAGCTTTCCATCAGCAAACACAACAGAGAAAATCCCGACAGTACGCGAGCGATCCTCAAACCTTTCACTTATGAACCTTTTGCCATTGCCCTGCGCAAAGGGGATTTCGATTTTTTGAACTGGCTGAACATGTACATTGAAACCATCAAAAGGGATGGACGCTACGACGAGCTCTATAAAAAATACTTCAGTGATCTTCTAAAATAAGATGGGGAGAGGATATAAAGTTCTGGTCCGTATGCTTGCCGTCCTTGGTGTGGCGGCAAGCCTTTTTTATCTTTTCCTCCAAATCGATTATCCCTGGAATTGGCGAGTTCCCTGGGAATATCGATGGCTGTTCATAAGGGGGTTTTACTACACTTTAACCATTTCCATCGGTGCCACGATTTTCGGATTCATCATGGGTGTGATGGGGGGCCTGGCCAGAGTCTCAAAAAATATCATCGTCAGAGAGCTGGCCACGCTTTACGTGGAATTGTTCCGCGGAACGCCTCTTCTCGTTCAGATTTATATTTTCTATTTTTGCGTGGCCACTGTTGTGCATTTCGACAATCCTCTCATTATCGGCATGATCACACTGGCATTTTTTTCCGGCGCCTATATCACGGAGATGGTTCGGGCCGGGATTGAATCCATAGATAAAGGCCAATTGGAGGCTGCAAAATCCACGGGACTGGATCATTGGATGACAATGCGCTATATTGTCTTTCCGCAGGCGCTGCGCCGTATCATCCCCCCCGTCACGGGCCAGTTCGTTTCTGTCGTGAAGGATTCGTCTCTCCTCTCGGTCATTTCCGTGCGGGAACTCACCAAGGCTTCGGAAGTGATCAACGCGACAACCTACAAAACCTTCGAGGCTTACCTGCCTTTGGCGCTGCTCTATCTCTTCATTACTTATCCACTCTCCTATTTGACCCGCCGATTGGAACAAAAGATAAAACATGACTGATGAAGATGGGGGTGCACCCTTTTTGAAAAATGATTCTGGTGTACACCATGCTTCATCGAAGCGATACGTTCAATCTGCCTGAGAATCCGAGTTCTTGCACGGGAAGGTGTGTTCATCCGATCGACTTGTGCCAGGAGAGTCTCCGTTCCAGCCAGCGGGAAAGACTGGTAAAGGCATAACAAATGACAAAATAGATCACTGAAATAAAGAGGAAGATTTCTGCGGGGTAGATCATGCTGCGGTTGTTGATCTGTGTGGCTACATGAGTCAGTTCGGAAACGCCCACGATGAAGGCGAGGGATGTATCCTTTATCAGAGATACGAACTGGTTCACGAAAGAAGGAACCATGTTGCGGAGGCCTTGGGGCAAAATGATATAGAACATGGCTTGCCAGGGGTGCAGGCCCGTGGAAATAGCCGCTTCCATTTGTCCTTTGGGAATGCTCTCGATGCCCGCTCTGACGATCTGGGCCATGTAAGCGGAAGTGAAAAAGGTCAGGGCAGCGATCACCGTATTGACCTCCGGCACGCTGTGTCCCAGGACTCCGGGAAGAAGAAAATACATGAAGAAGATGACCATCAGGAGAGGCACGCCGCGAATGGCGTTGATGATGGCTATGGTAGGGTAGCGTATTGCCCGGATATGCGAAATACTCAACAAGCCAAGAATCAATCCACCGAAGAATGAAAGCACACAGGAAGACACAGCGAGAATGAGAGTCAACGCAACTCCACCCAAATGTCCATGGGGGTAGCTGCCTATGAAAAAATAGGTCAGGTTTTTGGAGATGATGGAAAAATCAAGCCATGAGCCCATTTTAATGGCCCTTTACCGGTTTGAGAACGTAATGATTGTATAGATTCACAACCGCCGTGAGAATCAATGACATTGCCAGATAAATCAATGTAGCCGCTGTGAAGGATTCATAGCCTTTGAACGTGTAGCTTTCGATCTGCCGTGCCTGATAGGTCAATTCAGCCACTCCAATGGTCATTGCCAAAGATGAGTTTTTCATCAGATTCAAGAACTGATTGATAAGGGGCGGAATAGTATTGCGAATGGCCTGGGGCAAGATGATGTACCGCATGGCGCGGAGAAAGCTGAAACCTGCACTCCGCGCCGCTTCCATCTGCTCTTTTGGAATGGAGCGAATTCCAGAGCGAATGTCTTCTGCAATGAAGGCTGAAGTATAGATCGTCAAGGCAATCACGGCGGCGGTGAATTCAAAGTGGGTTTGGGCGAGCCAGTCGTTTACGACCCGGGGCAGTACCTTATACGACCCGAAGTACCAGAAAAAGATCTGCACTAAAAGTGGCGTATTCCGGGTAAACTCAAGGTAGCCGAGCGCGAACCATCGAAAAACGGATACGTGGCTCATCCTCATCACTGCAATGATGAGGCCGAGAAGGAAAGCCAGAAAGATCGACACAGCCGAAATTTGGATGGTTGTGATCGTACCCGAGATAAGCCAATCGAAGTACTTTCCGGATGTGATGATTGCCCAGTCAAAATCGTAATTGAGCACGACTTTTTCGCCCTTCGAACTTTTTCTAGTTATCAGCGGTTATAGTGAAGTTGCGTTTGATGGGTGTGCTGGATTGGGGACCGAACCACTTCTCAAAGATTTCCTTGGCCTTTCCACTTTTTTCCATTTCGAGCAGGGTGGTGTTGACGAAATCGACGAAAGCCTTATCGCCTTTGCGCATACCTAGGCCGTAAGGTTCATCGGAAATCTGAATGTCGGGAATTTCGAATTCTTCTTTGTTGGGAGCTTTGGCCAACATACCGGCGAGAAGAGATTCGTCGGTAGTCACGGCAAACACTTTGCCCTGTTGAAGGGCCAGGAAGGCTTGGGGATAGTCATCGAAAGAAAGAATGGTTGCGCTGGGTAAGGCTTTGGCCACATTCTGTTCGGACGTGGAACCCTTGGCTGTTCCGATCTTTTTCCCTTCCAAATCACTAAGAGCCTTCACCGTCCCTTTTTTTACCAGGAATTTCTGACCCGTTGCAAAGTAGGTGTAGCTGAAATCAATCTGTTGAGCGCGTTCCGGCGTTTTGGTCATGGTTGCTGCAATGATGTCGATATTGCCTTCGGTGAGCTGTGGCATGCGGCTGGCTGAAGTAACGGCCTTGAGCTCGAGTTTCACACCGAGTTTGTCTGCAATGGCTTTGACGAAATCGATATCGTAGCCGACGATCTGGCGCGTGGTTTCATCGACGTACCCAAAAGGCGGGAGCGAATCCTTTACTCCAGCGACAAGCACGCCTTTTGCTTTCACATCGGCCAGGGTATCTCCAGCAAACGCCGCACCACTGAGCATTCCCATGACTGCCATCGCCAAAAACATGATTCCAAGCTTTTTCATACATTCCCCCTTTTTGAAGTTTATATGGATTCACTCCCCGGAGCACACCCTGGTCGCGACAATCGCAGGCAAGGCCCACTCCTGGAAGATAAAAATTTTATCCTTACGTTTTGACCTTCCCGTCGATGGGGTCAATGCATCGGTGACAGCACCTGTTTCAAAAACTGCTTTGTTCTTTCCTGCCTTGGATTGATGAAGAATTCATCCGGACTTGCCTCTTCCAGTATCTGGCCGTGATCAATGAAAACCACTCTATCCGAAACTTCTCGGGCAAAACCCATTTCGTGAGTGACCACGACCATGGTCATCCCTTCCATGGCGAGATCCTTCATGACCGCCAGCACTTCACCGATCATCTCAGGATCCAAAGCGGATGTGGGTTCATCGAAAAGCATGATCTTGGGTTTCATGGCAAGGGAGCGAGCTATGGCCACCCTTTGTTGCTGTCCCCCTGAAAGCTGTGACGGATACGCCTTCTTTTTCTCTGCCAGCCCCACCCGCTCCAAAAGGGCCATTGCTTGTTCTTCGGCTTCCTTCCTAGGGGTCTGACGGATCTTGATGGGGGCCAGTGTGATGTTGCTGAGGACACTCAAATGGGGATAGAGGTTGAACTGCTGAAAAACAAACCCCACTTCTGCACGAAGCTTATTGATATCCGTTTTGGGGTCGGATAGATCCATTCCATCGACAATGAGCTTTCCTTCGTCAATGGGTTCCAACTGATTGATCGTACGGATGAGAGTCGATTTTCCTGAACCTGAAGGACCGCATACAACGACGACTTCTCCCGGCTGCACCAGCAAGTTTATGTTATTAAGCACATGAAGTTTCTTGAACCACTTATGCACCCCTTGAAATTCAATCATTATAGCACCCTGAGTATAAACATGGTTGACATGCCACTCGTCCCTATGACGACCAGCTATCAGAATCCAGTGACGGAGCAAATGGTCTATCCATTGCTCATCTGCTTCAAAGGACAGATGGATTTGCCCATGGCTGACTACAATTTCGTTCGCTTTTTGATAAGAAAGAAGCCGATTCCCAATCCTGTATACCTAACGGAACTCCGCAGGTCAAGAAAACCTGTCTGGAAGTGGCTGGGGAAATCCATCTGGAAGTTCCCCAGAGAAACCGTCCTTCGCTATCTGTCTTCTATTTGCCATAAGTTTTGGGATTGACCGTAAGAACCGGAACAGGAGAGTTCTTCACCACTTTTTCGGCTACGCTTCCAAAAGGAAAATTCGCTTTCATCCCGTGAGTGGCCAGAATGACGAGATCTGCTCCATATGCATCTATTGCCCGCAGTATTTCTTTAGCGGGATCGCCCAAAACAATATGAATATGGTAACGAGGGCATCCCTTCAGTTTGTCGTTGCAAAGTTCTTCAAGGCGCTCTCGTGATATTTTCATTCCGTATTCCTGCAGGTCGTGAATATGTTTTGCATCCAATCCACTCCCCCAAAAGTGTTCAAACATCGTTAGATCTTCTGCGACATGAAGCAGATGCACTTCCGCTTCGTATTTTTTAGTCAATGACGCGACGAAATCCTCGGCTGCCGAAGCGGCCTTCGAGAAATCTGTCGGCCATAGAATCCTTTTGATTTCCATGGTCTTACCTCCAATATCTTTTTCAGCGATTCGCAGGCCTTGAGTGCCATTTATGGAAACCCCACCCTGACAAATCGCTGGAATATCAAAGAGTCGTTTCTTTACCCTCCAATGATAAGATTGGTCGGCTTACATTGCAACGAAAGGCAAAAGAGCTTCAAAAACAGTATAAGATATGGAAAATATTTATAATTTTAAGGCGATTTTTGCAAAGCGCTTTTCAATGGCAGCCTGTGAGATACAAACGGAAGCTCTCAAGACTTTTCCTTCATACTACCGCTAGATTGTCGGTTGATTTGTTGATTCAGTTTTCCCATAATGCTCACATTGTGAAGCAATAAACGAATGTTCTTTATTGCTAAAATACGTTACCTCCCATGGGTGGAGTGGTCTAACGAAAGATGAAAAAACGCAAAGAGGTGCAAGGCAATAGAGAAACCGGGAAACGCTCTTGAAAAGCGATGTTATCATGAGCCATGAGCTTTTTTCATATAACAGGACAAGAAAATGGATCTTCAGCCATCCATTTTTATCTGGAAAGGATAAAACGTGAATTCGACTGAGCGGCATTACAAATATCGGCGTGAAGATTTTGGGGAATTGCCAGTTGCTCTCAACCATTTGACCATCCGCCTGAACTTCATTCAGGATCGAGTGGAAGCCACAAATTGTCTTGAAATGACAGCCAGAACGCCCATGGATTTGCTTGTCCTGGACGCTAAGGAATTGACAATCATGGGGGTGGAATGGTGCAGCGGTCCTGAAGAGGAAGAAGGGAAGGGGATTTCCCTAGAGTATGATTATCAAAAAACGCGGGACAAACTGGTCATAACCTTGCCGCATCGAGTGGAGGCCGGCGAAAGGTTCTGGGTGAGGACGTTTACCCATTGTTTTCCATCGGACCATATACTCGAGGGAATTTACAAAGACAGCACCCCGCCGGGAGCTCCCCAGCAATACATGTCTCAGTGCCAGCAGTGGGGATTCCAAAGAATCATGCCCATCTTTGACGACTGTCGGGCCAAGTGCACTATGACGACCACTCTCGAAGCCGATTCCGCCTATACGCACCTTATCAGTAACGGCAATATCAGCCGAAAAACCAACCCGGATGGCAAACCGGTGCTCAAAGCCGGAGATCCGAGTCGTCAAGTTATCACTTACGAAAATACCATTCCGATGGCTCCCTATCTTTTCATTGCGTGTGCCGGGACATGGGACAGCCTGGTAGACCATGTGACCTATGAATCGGGATCCACTGTGCGCCTCGAATACCTAGTTCCTCCAGGAAGCAGGGATGGAGCCCGGATTCCCATGGAAATTTTGAAAGAAGCCATCCTCTGGATTTCCAAGACTCAAGACTATGATTACACGGGGGATACCTACCGGACCATTTGCATGAACAAATCCAATTTCGGTGGAATGGAAAACGTGGGGAATACGACTATCGTGACGGATGCGGCGCTCATCAACGAACATACTCTGGATACTTCCCTGCTTTATGCTCACGCCGTCATTGTCCATGAGTTCGAACACAACCAGTGCGGCAGTGAAACCACCATGGATACGCCCTTCGATGTCTGGCTCAACGAAGCCTACACGGTGGATGTGGAGCGACAGTTCATGAGCGACATGTTCGATCCATCGTTTATACGGCTTCAACAGGTTGAAAGCATTCGAAATCCGTTACTGGGGCCCCTTGCCATTGAAGATGGCGGCCATGTGGGGCGGATCGTGCGTGAAGGGTTCAACGATCCCGATGAACTCATTGATGGTGTGACCTATGTCAAGGCCGCCGAAGTCATCCGTATGCTGCGTCTGTTGATAGGCGCCGACAACTTCAAGGCGGGAAAGAGCCTTTACTTTTCCCGTTATCGTTATGGCAATGCCACCACCGATCAGTTTTTCGCCTGCTTCGAAGAAGCCTCCGGATGCTCTCTCGACCAATTCAAGAAAAGATGGCTTTACACCATCGGATACCCGAAGATCACTGCAAAAACCTCGTATAACGCTTCAGCAAGGCAATACCGCATTACTTTTCACCAGGAGCTCAAAGAAGGGGAATCGGCATTTCATCTGCCTATAGATCTTGCTCTGGTGGATGCAAAGGGAGAAGATCTTCCGGGCACCTCGCAGGTCTTCCAGATGAAAGACGCCGATGCCGAACTGATCCTGCAAAATATTTCCACCCCTCCCGCCTTCGCCTCTATAAACCGTGATTATTCCTTTTACGGGACTTTCCGGCAGGTAAATGCTTCCAAAGAAACTCTGACCATGCAGACGCGCCTGGATCCCAATGCGTACAATCGGGTGGATGCGATGCGGCAGTTGACGGATCACCAGCGCATCAAGCTTCTACACGATCCGGACAGCGCAATCGATTCTCATTGGCTGCAACTTTACGGGGAAATCATCGATGACCGCCGTCTACCCTCGGCCCTCAAGGCCTATTTTCTTCGAGTGGACGAACAGCCCATGGACCGCACTTATTCCGTATGGTATCCGGAACTGGTCGCCGCCCGGGAAAAGCTCATGAAGGCGGTGAACGGCCTTTACCGAGAACCGTTGCTGGAACTGTTCAAAGGACTGGACACCTACTCGGCTAGTTCATCTCCCAAGGATGGTATCGAAGATCGCATGCTCAAACAGGTTCTGCTGGACTTGATTGTAGTGGATGATTCACCGGAGAGCCATCAGCTCATTTTGGATCACTTCTACGCTGCTACAACCGCTACAGACCGAGTGGCGGCACTATTGGCTCTCAATCGGAGTTCCGCCCCCAAACGCCGTGCCGTGCTCGAAGAAGTTTATGAGTCCTGGCATACGCATCTCAGCGGGTATGCCAACTATCTTCGAGTCATATCCAATGGAACCGTGGAAGATGTTTTTGAAATGATTGAAGTCGAAAAGAAGCGGGCGAGCTTTGATATCACTCAACCCACATGGTGCCGAGCTCTCTTTCTGCCCATGGCGGCCAACAACAAGAAGGTCTGGACCGATGAGGGCATCCAGTGGATTGGGGACACCATCATAGAACTTGCCCCCATCAACGCCACCACGACCAGCCGTCTTCTGAACACTTTTCAGCATGTTCGAAATCTAAAGCCGGAACTCCAGAAGAAGGTGATCCCGACTTTAGAACGGATAGTGAAAAATGTTTCGGCTGAGGCGAGCCCCACTATTTTCGGGCAGGCAAGCGCTTACCTGAGGTAATAGAAACAAACCATGTGAAGGGGACGCCTTTCCATCGACTTGCGCTTCGACAACCGCCTGCCCTCAAGGCTTATTTACCTGAAGGTTGGTGCCCGTTTCTGTCGATTGGATCTGAGCTTGGGGTTGCGACAGCATGGTTGCATCGGAACTCGAATAGAATTCAGCCGTGATCGTTCCCGTTTCTACGGAAACATCACTTGATGGACCTCGGCAAAGCCTGCCGTTGAGATAGTAGGTAAAAATCTTTGTTCCATTTGTCTTCACCGGGAAAACATACCGGACGGAAAAGTTCTGAAAAAGCCTGAAGCCGGGGGTGACCCTGTACAACCAGGGTCCTGCAGAGCCAGGTTCAGTGCCCAGAGTGAGCTCCAGAAAGGAAACATCATTGGCGAAAGAGGCCATTCCGCTAGCGGTGACAATCACATATCCATTCGACGGGGGTACGATCTGAACGGATGCGCATTTCTTGAAAACGCAATTTGATGGAATGGTTTTCAGAAAACCATTTCGAAAAGCGAGTTTTTCGCCTGCAAATGAAGACGAGGTGCAGATCAGACCGAGTGACGTCAAAAGCATTGCAGCGATACTAAATTGAGCGAATTTCATTGGATGTCCTCCTGTATTTCAATTGTTCGAATCACACGCATCATATCTTCACCGAGGCATTTCATCAAACATTCATCGCTTTTTACAGGAAAACAGTGGAGCCTGATGCACAAAACAGAATTTATGGATTTTGGAGCTCAACTCCGCCTGACGGGTTTTTCCTGCTGCCGCAATTTGGAATCTCTATGCTGATACAGTTTTCCTTCTGAAGGTAAGCCACCACTTCTTTAGGAATATACTCGAGACTCAACAATTCTTGCACTGTAATTTCACCATTTTTCAATTTGACAAGTAATCGATCATGGAACTGAGTCTCAGTCTTGCGCTGATGGTAATCCCTGTATACAAGGGCAGAACCCAAAATTGCGATGACTCCCATCATGAACCAGAAAATCCAGTGTTCAATTTCCACTCGAAACGATTCAAGAGCCAGTTTGCTCCCAATGAAGAAAATGAGCTGGTAAGCCAGGTCTTCCAATCTCGGAAGTTTTTCGAGAAGGCTGACGAAGAGCCGGGATACAAAGCGCAGAAAAATGATTCCCAGCACTCCGCCAATCCAAACCACGAAGAGTTTGTCGCTCATGGCCACCGCCGTTGTAATGCTGTCTATGGAAAAAGCGATATCCGTGAGTTCGACGATGGCCACGACCTTCCAGAAATTGCCGGCGATTTCCTTCCTGGGATGACTCGCATCTTCTTTATAAAAAAAGAACATGTGCTTCATAGCCAGATAGATGAGATAACCGCCACCGATGAGCTTGAAAAACCAAAGGCGCATGAGGTACGAGGCAAATATCAAGGCGATAAAGCGAAAAAAGAATGCGCCGGCAATACCATAGGTAAGGGCTTTTCTTTGCTTATCCTTGGGTAGAGTACGAATGAGAATGGCGAGCACCAGAGCGTTATCGACCGAGAGGATTCCTTCCAGAATGGCCAATGTGGCGATGGGAAGGATATCTACGAACGCAAGCATATGGAATTGGCTGACAATGTGTGAAAATAGAGAAGATTCCATTTAGAACAATTTTCCCCCTTCAACTCAATCGCGCACCGCAGTGGGGACATTTGTCTGGATTGATAGCGACTCCGAGATAGTATTTATCGTGAGCTCGAAGGATCTTGTCACAAACAGGGCACTTGTACTGATTGAAGCCTGTAACGGCGAAGACCACCCCCGAGATGAGCTGAGCAATGGAAAGGGCTCTCCAGGTGTTCACGCCGATCCCGAGGAAATTCGGGTAACTGTCGATGAGTTGTCGAAGTCCTAAGCCTAGTCCGATGAGGACCATGGCCAAAGCAAAATTTCTTAAAAGGGTCTGCCTACGCCGCTGAAATTCTTCGATCACGCGTTCTTCTCTCGGACTCGACATGACTTCCTCCATGAAACATGAAAGAGGGACCTCTCCATCCAGAACAGGGAGTTCCCCGAGTAGATTTCAATACATATTGAATCACGCTTCGATTCGGAATAACAAAAAAATAATTATATATGTGATAAAGAGAGATGTCACTCGCATAACGATTTTGTTTTTCCACTTCAATTGGAGGGGGTACATACGCCTTTTAGACGCTGCTTTTGCCATTGAAGAAGCGCTGAATTTGCCTTTATGCATGCCGCTGTGGCATATTCTGATCGTATCCTCAACAGGATGAAGAAGGATGTAGAAAATGACTTCGCTGTTTTAGCGGTGTCTGCAAATGGGATAGCCGGGTTGAGCATGAAATGGAAAGCCTTTCCGTATGTCAGAGTATGTTTGGTGTAAGAGAGACGAACGTCGCATTCCCTCATTCAAATGTTTGCTTTGCAGGGAGCATTGCTATACGAGCCTTGAGAAAGAGACTGGATTGAACAATGCACTGGAAATTCTTGTCAAATCTGGAAGATACAAGGAGTGTTTTATAATGAAGCGAAAGGAAAACCCCGTTCCAACTGAAAATCTCTCCCATGAAGCAACGGGGGAAGAAGCAACAGGGGAAAACAAAATGGATTTGCCTGCCGGTAAAATGGGTGCAGGAAGCAATGAGCGAATCTATGTGATGGAAGATGGAAGGCTTCAACCCTTTGCATCGGAGGACTACACGGTTTCTACCCTCTACCAGGTGGTGGAATCTTTTTCGGTAGAATGCAAGCTGGTGCGTCCGGAAGATCCTTCCAACGTTGTCTATGAAGGAAAAAAACCTTCCAAGAAGACTCTGCCTGTTGTCGTGACGAAAAAGGGGGAGAGCCTCATCATGGAATCATGGGAAAGTCTGGAGTCCAAGCCGGAACAACTGACCGAAGCGATCGAGGTGATTGGGGTAATGCCCGTAAAAAAGATTTTTGTCCTCCGAAAAAATATTCAAAAATTTTGATGCGCTACATTGAGATAAAGTCCCAAGGTATGAACTGTGTGGGATTTTTGCTGTCATATCAACCTCAGGCTCAGAGTTGTAAATCGAAAAATATTCAGCCTGTTTTTCCATTTAGAAAAAAGGAAATATCAACCGATATGCATGACAGAGTCAGGGGAAAGTATGGATGGTTTATTCTTCATTCTATTGTCATTCATTTGTATAATATAAAAGCTTAAAGATGGGCTCCATTTGCTTGACACAATAGTCATTATGAGATAGCATTTGTCGCATTTAATTATAGAATATGGTTCGCTAATTTGAAGTCTTGCCCAATCGATGGATCTTTTGTCGCCATTTCGGTGGTGCACTCAAAGTAGCGCGCCGGAAATCAGCAAAAAACAGCGCTAACGAAAGGAAATCAGAAATGCCTGAAGGCCGAGTAAAATGGTTTAATGACAAAAAGGGCTATGGGTTCATTGAAACACAAGATCAGGGTGACGTGTTCGTGCATCATACCGCCATCCAGGCAGAAGGTTTTCGTTCCCTTTCAGAAGGGGACAAGGTGAGTTTTGAGGTGGAGCGTGGTCCGAAGGGCCCTCAGGCTGTCAATGTGAAGAAAATTTAGAGATCGACTGCGCATTAGTAAATGAACGATTCCAACGGCCAAGGAAGTTTCCTGGCCGTTTTTATTTCATTTCGTAACGGCTTGGCAAGAAAGTACAACGAGCAGGGAAAACGAAAAGAGATCCAAAATCGGTTTTTTCTCATTTTTAAAATTATGCCATGAACCCGCTGAACTTTGGACCTTCAATAGTCAAAGAGTAAGCACTCCCGCGAAAAGTCCACCTCTCAATCTTGCGAGTTATCTCTGAATAATCTGCTTCGCTTGACAATCTTGATAAAATACCTCTCTTCGCTTACAATCCACCTCCCCTAGTTTAGATTAAATGACAGCATTATAATGAGTCTGTAAACGCGGATACTCTTGAACTCGATATTTTGGATTTCTGGAGACTGGAATGGACATGATGGAGGATCTACTCGAGAAAACGTGTAAGAATATGATCAAAACCATTCTGTTTTGTCTCGAAAACGCCACAAAGGGTACTATTTATAGAATTGGTCCCATGCCCAAACTCCTGGCTGTCCGGGTCACTTCGGGCATCAGAAAAGAAAGCGGCGATGAAATCCAGTGGGGACTGCCGGCCGTTTCTGATTACAATCCTCCGGGCAAGAGTTGGGAACAATATCGTGACCAGCCGGACCACGTGTTGGAAGCCATGGGATGGTGTGTCGAAAAACAGAAAAGCTGGACGGCCGAAAACCCTTTCGAAGACGTTCGCAGCGTGGGGAAGCAGCTTCGAGGCGAAATCGAAGATTTTTACCATATGGAACCCGTCCTGGTTCCAAAAAGTGATTTGTATGGAGGAGGGCGGGACATTTTGGAATACCCAAGTGACTGGGAAGGAAATCCTATCTGGCAGGAGACGGAATATGTGGTCTGTGCGGTCATAAAAATTCATTTTAGGCCCTATTCCATACGACGTGATGACCGTTCGACCAAAATCATTCGTGAACTTTCACGAAGCCTGGGAACCGAACTGCTTTCCTTGCAACTCCGTGAAAAACTTTTTCGTAATCAGGAAGAGTTCACTCGCCGTCAACTGAAGAGCAGCGAAATACTTGCTCATGAACTGCGCAATACTTTGACAAAATTCGGTTTCGTCTTTTTTGCCGTCAATGCGGAGATAGGCGTGCTGCGGGAAGAATGGGAAGCGCAGCTTTATAGGGCTTTTCCAAATCTTGAATCGAAACGATCCATTCTCGAGCGACTTAATGAATTGCTCAACTCACATTTGACCGATGCTCAAAATGGAGACGAGTCGACTCGACTCTGCCAGACGCTCCTCCATGAACAGGAAGAATTTGCATCTTTGTCGCTCTTGCCTCAACAAGGCGAACAGTGGCTCGTTCATAAAATCATACCCAAGTGGGAACGTCTGTTTTCCTCTTCCAATGCCTGGTCCGAAAGCAGAAAAGAAGTACTAATGCTTTTTGAACGATTGAAGCGGGCCCTGCAAATCGGACAAAACCACAGTCTTATGGAAAAACTGGACCAAATTCCCAGAGACCTTGCTGAAAAATGGGCCAAAATCGCTTATGTGTACTTTACTGCAGACAAACTGTTTATCCTTGAAGACATTCTTCAAGTGCTCGATCATCCTAAACTTCCTGTTTCCCACAGGCACCAGATCAAGAAAGTGATCAAGTCCTTGAAAGCCTTGGTGGAGCTCGTTCCCGAGATCGAGGAGAGAGCGAATCGAATCATTTTATCTTTGAGGTCTGAAAGTCAGTCGGATTCAGAACTTTTTCCGGACACCGCCCGAATCTGCAGATTCTAGTTTTTAAACTAGATTTTCTGCCTGATTTCCAATAATTGCTTCACCTACTAGGGTGCCCCTTCATAGGTGTTCAGATAAGATCGAATCTCCAGTATGAATCGAAACCTGGCGGTTTTGATTTCGTATTCACCATTGCAAAAAAGATCTGACCGCCTCAGGGGAAAGCGAGCCGAGTTCATGATTTCATTGATCGATATTCAAAACGCATCTCGGATCATTAAGCAAAAGGTGATTCGAACCCCTCTGATTTACTCAGCCAGTTTCAGTAAAATGTGTGATGCTGAAGTTTATCTGAAATTGGAAAACTTACAGCAGACGGGTTCTTTCAAACTGCGTGGAGCTGCCTGTAAAATTGATTCTCTCGTTAACCAAAGTGACGGTTGCACCGGAGTTGTAGCGGCCTCCGCCGGTAATCATGCGCAGGGTGTCGCCCTCGCAGCGAAAAGAGCCGGCTTGCCTGCAACCATCGTTATGCCCGAGTCGGCCTCCATTTCCAAGCAGGAAGCAACGCGTGCCTATGGCGGAGAAGTGATTCTCCATGGGCAGAGCATTGTGGAATGCATTGAAAAAGCACAGAAATTGGCTCAAAATGGAAATGTCTTTATTCATCCTTTTGACGATCCGGACATTATATGCGGGCAGGGCACCATCGGCCTTGAAATTTTGGAAGATTTGCCGGACACGGACGCCATTTTCGTTCCCATCGGCGGGGGAGGACTCATGGCGGGTGTATCGATGGCGGTCAAGAGCGTGCGGCCGGAGGTCCAACTGATTGGAGTGCAGGCTGCAGCATGTCCTTCAGCTTTTCAGGCTTTGCAAGAAGGGAAGGTGACTTGTGTCGAATCGGTCAAATCCATTGCTGATGGCATTTCGGTCAAACAAATTGGCCAACTTCCTTTTGAAATCATTCACAGTCTGGTGAACCAAATCGTTTTGGTAGAAGAAGATCAGATTGCAGCCTCCATCCTTCTTCTTCTCGAACGGCGAAAGGTGTTGGCCGAAGGGGCAGGAGCCGTTCCTTTGGCAGCACTTTTGAGCGGTAAATCGGATTTCCCCAAAGGGGGCAAAATCGTTCTGGTGATCAGCGGAGGGAATGTTGACAGTCCTCTACTCGATAGAATAATCCGGCAGGGGTTGGTATGGAATGGGCGTATCATGCGCTTTTCTGTTTGTCTGGAAGATGTTCCCGGAGCCTTGATGGAAATATTGAAGATCATCGCTTTCCTGAAAGCGAACGTGCTGCACATTTATCATGAACGCAGTGGCTGGGATATTCCTATTCATCTGAGTCATGTGGAATTGGAACTTGAAACACGAGGACCACAGCATATTCTTGAGATATCGAAAACACTTGAAGAATCGGGATACCGCTTATGTAATTTGTCATGATGCAAAAAGACATCTTTTTTAGATAATCAATGCAAACAAACGAAATCCACGGGGGCTGAACGATAAATCTTTGGGATGACGCAATTTGATTCGTTATAAAAAATAGTCTGGACTCTATGGCTAAAAAACAGCGGATACGCAAAGATAAAGCGGAGGTATCGAAATGTTCAAACACATTCTTGTCCCGACCGATCTCACAGAGAGGAGCCTGAACGCTCTTGCCATAGCCGTCAAACTTGCCCTCAGAGAAGAATCTCGAATTACTCTCCTCCATGTGATAGAAACCATTCAAGATACTGAACTGGACGATTTCAGTGATTTTTATGAAAAGTTGGGACGACGTGCCAGCAGGAAAATGGAACAAATGATTAGGCAGTACCGTGAGGGGCAGCTCACGATTCAGACAGAAATCACCTATGGAAAGAGGGTGAAAGAGATCATTCATTTCGCAACGAACCAGGAGATCGACCTGATCATCCTGAGCTCTCACAAGATTGAAGCGGACAATGCCGTGCAGGGATGGGGAACCATCAGCTACAAAGTGAGCATTTTATCTCACTGTCCCGTCATGCTTGTAAAATAGATGATCGATTGCAATCCTGTTGGTTTGATTCCACAGCTTTTGTGCCTGAAAGCAAAAAACATGCCCGTAGACGGGGATTCGATCTAGATGTTTCTTAACATTTAGTTTCTGATCGTTGTTCTTTCAAAAGGGGGAATTCAGATTCTATGGGGATCTTCAGCCCCCCTTGGCGGGGGAAACGGACGTGAATGTTGGAGTCATCTCAAAAAGGTTAACTTCACATGATTCCATTGAAAGATATAAACCCATCAAAAGGCGTACCCGTTATAAACTATTTTATTATTGTCCTTTGCACTTTTGCTTTTCTCTATGAACTACAACTGGGGGGACACCTTGAGGATTTTCTCTTTACCTATGGTCTGATACCCGCCCGTTATACCAAGCCTGAAATTGCAATTCATTTTACTCTTATGGAGCAGATCTTGCCCTTTTTTACCTCCATGTTTCTCCATGGGGGCTGGCTGCATCTAATTGGAAATATGTGGATTTTACATATTTTTGGTGACAATGTGGAAGGAGAGATCGGGCATCTTTCCTACCTTTTATTTTATGTCATTTCCGGTCTTATCGCCGCAAGTATCCAGGTGTTCTTTAATCCCAGTTCCAGCATACCCACTATTGGAGCGAGCGGAGCAATAGCCGGGATTATGGGAGCTTATTTCATCCTTTACCCACGCGCCAGGATATTGACTTTCATTCCGATTTTTTTCATTCCTTATCTCATTGTGTTGCCCGCTTATGTCTTTCTCGGTTTCTGGTTTATTCTTCAATTTTTCAGCGGTACATTCTCTTTGCTGGGAAGGGGCCATCATGTGGCTGGAATTGCTTGGTGGGCCCATGTAGGTGGATTCATAGGAGGCATCTTTCTTTTGAACTTGTTTGGGAAAAAAGCATTTCGTCGCTGAAATGGAGAAACATTATGAGATCCATAATGGGATGGGTAGCATGGTTCATTACTGTCTTGTTATTGGCTTTGCTACTTTTCCATCTCCAACAGAGGGGCATTGATGAACCGTTCCAGACCGAAACCTTGCAGGAACTCAGAAACTCTGGAACTGGAGGCGATTGATCTCCATACACATTAACCACAAAAGCACAGAGAAAGACTTTCAAATGAAATCTCTGTGTTCTCCGCATCTTCGTGGTTCAGATGAAATCTGACAATGCCACGTTAACTTGACGTCCATAAAGGATGCCGCTTTCCTGCCGTACTGTGCTAGGCATCCGGAAACAGCAATGCGGACTGCTCTCTCAATTTGAACTTTTGAATCTTGCCGCTGGCCGTCATGGGGTAGCTGTTCACAAACAGAACATACTTGGGAATCTTGTACCTGGCAATTTTCCCACGGCAGAAATCCTTCACATCTTCGGGTGTATAGTTATACCCCTCCTTCAGGATAATGAAGGCGCCAACTTCCTCACCATACCTGGAGCTCGGCACCCCCGCGACCTGAACATCTCGAATACCTTCCATGCGGTAGAGGAATTCTTCTATCTCTCTTGGATAGATGTTTTCTCCTCCACGTATGATCATGTCTTTATGCCTCCCGGTAATGGAAAGGTAACCCTCTTCATCTATCACTCCAAGGTCGCCCGAATGCAACCAACCGTCACTGTCAATGGTTTTATTTGTGGCATCGGGCATATTGTAATAGCCCTTCATAACGTTGTAGCCTCGGCAAACGACCTCACCCTGAACGCCTGGCGGGACGGGGAGACCCGTTTCGGGATCGATGACCGCCACTTCGATGCCGGGCATGGCTCGTCCGACGGACTTTACCCGTTTCTCGATATCGTCGTCTACCCGTGTTTGAGTCATCACCGGCGAAGCTTCGGTGAGACCATAGCAGATGGTAACATCTTTCATGTACATTTTCTCTATGACCTGTTCCATGGTACGGATGGGGCAGGGCGAACCGGCCATGATTCCAGTTCTGAGGGAACTGAAGTCGAACTTGCCGAACATTTTGTGGCCCAATATGGCGATGAACATGGTGGGGACGCCATAAAGCGCTGTACAGCGTTCTTCCTCGACGGCGGCCATCACCTGGACGGGGTCGAAATTTTCAAGAATCACCAGGGTACTGCCGTGATTCACGGCGGCCATCACCCCCAGGACACATCCGAAACAATGGAAGAGAGGAACCGGGAGGCAGAGACGGTCTTCAGGGCCCAACAACTGGTTTTTTCCAATCCAGTAACCGTTGTTTCCAATATTGTAGTGGGTGAGCATGACCCCTTTGGGGAAGCCTGTCGTGCCGGAGGTATACTGCATGTTCACCACGTCATGGGGATCGAGGCTCTCTTGTCGCTCTTTGTATTCCTGTTCGCTGGTAAGGTGGCTCAAAGCCATGATCTCTGTAATGGAATACATCCCCCTGTGCTTTTCATGTCCCAAGAAAAGAGCTCTTTTGAGGTGAGGGAACTCCCGGCTTTTCAAGAAACCTCGCTGTTGAGTCTTGAGTTCCGGAACGAGTTCATAGAGGGTTTGGAGGTAGTCCGTGTCTCTGAATCCGTCGATGATGAAAATGTTTTCGGCTTCGGATTGCTTGAGCAGGTAGGCCAGTTCGCTGCTTTTATAGTAGGTGTTGACCGTTAAAAGGATCGCTCCGATTTTGGCGGTGGCAAATTGAAGGGCAACCCAGTAAGGGACGTTGGTCGCCCAGATAGCGACTTTTTCACCCTTCTGGATTCCCAGGGCCATCATGCCCATGGCAAGCCGGTCCACTAGTTCTCCAAATTCACGGTAAGTGAGACGAAAATCGCGATCTACATAAATTAGAGCTTCAGTATCAGGATATTTCTCGATGGTTCGATCAAGGATTTGTCCTATTGTCAGCGACTGCAATACAGCTTTTTCCATATTCGCCTCAAAGATTCTTTAGTCTGGAATGTACAAGACAGCGTAAACTTCGGCCTTTTCATTCCTTGCACTGCTTACATAATGGGGGACAACAGAATTGTAGTAGATGCTGTCGCCTTTTTTGAGCCTATGCACTTCATGACCATAGATCACTTCCACTTCACCCGAAACTACGACAATGAACTCCTCTCCTTCGTGGGAGGAGAGCTTTTTGTCTTCGGCCGACTCGGGGAGGATCTCAATGAAGAAAGGTTCCATGCGCCGATCTGCTTTGCCGCGCCCAAGGGAGTGGAATCGAAGGCTTACGGGTTTGTCTTTTCCCTTTAACATGCTCAATTCCTCTTGCTGCTCTTCGAGACGCACGATGAGAGGATCCCTGCTGATCTGGTCGTCAAGAAAGGTGCCAAGGCGTGTGCCAAGGGCGTGTGCAATTTTTAATAAAGGCCCCAAGGAGGGGTAGACGTCGTCTTCTTCCATTGCTTGGATGAATGTCTCTTCGAGGCCGGTCCGTTCTGCGAGTTCTTCACGACTCATGTTCTCCTTTTCCCTGAAGGCCCGTATGCGTGAGCCAACTTTTGCAGCATTCAAAGTGTTACCTCCTCAGAAAAGCGAAATATTAGATCGAAAAAAGATCTTTTTATATATGGATTCCAGGAATTGAAAAGGGGAAAATGGTAGTTCATTTCAACGAATCGGTATTATTCCGCTTTGCTTTGTGTGCTGAAATGGACATGCTGAGATGCGCCGTCCTTTCGAAAACTAACGGATAGGTTCAAATCGTGCCGTGAAATGACGCAGCAGTTCAGGGGCATAGGTCATGCGATACCCACGCATGGAGTCGCGATTCTCCGCAATGAGCTTGAAAGTATTGACGACATGGTCCAAATGACTTTGAGTGTAAACGCGCCGTGGAATGGCCAATCGAACCATTTCGAGTTTTGGATGGATCATGGCACCGGTTTCAGGGTCGCTGTGGGCGAACATGACAGATCCGATTTCCACGCCACGGATTCCCCCCTCGATGTAAAGTTCAACCACGAGGCTCTGTCCTGGAAATTCAGAAGGGGGGATATGGGGCAGGAAGGCACCTGCATCGATGTAGACTGCATGACCTCCAGGGGGGTCCATAATGGGAATCCCCAATTCTTTAAGCCTGCCGGCGAGGTATGCCGTCTGTTTCACGCGATAGGCGAGGTAGGTTTCGTCAATCCCTTCCTGCAATCCAACGGCAATGGCCTCCAAATCGCGTCCAGCCAGTCCTCCGTAAGTTGGAAACCCCTCGCGCAGGATCAGTTCGTTGCATGCACGCCGATAAAGTTCTTCATCGTTCATGGCAAGGAACCCGCCGATATTCACTATAGCATCCTTTTTGGCGCTCATTGTGGCGCCATCTGCCAGAGAAAACATTTCCCGGGCGATGTCGAGGATACTTCTGTCTTGATAGCCGGGTTCCCTTTGTTGGATAAAGTAGGAATTCTCGGCATAGCGGCAGGCATCGATAAAGAACGGGATCCCGTGACTCCTATAGATTTCTGCGACTCCGTGAAGATTTTCCATGGATACGGGCTGTCCGCCTCCGGCATTGTTCGTAACGGTGATCATGCCAAGTGGAATGTTTTCAGGGCCTGTATGGTCGATAAAGCTTTTCAACTTGCACAGGTCCATGTTGCCCTTAAAAGGATGCATGCTCGAAGGGATGAATGCCTCGTCGATGACAAGATTGGTAGGACGACCGCCACGGGCGCGAATGTTCGCGTCCGTCGTATCGAAGTGCATGTTGGAGGGGACGAAGAGTCCGGGTTTTACCAACAGTGCACTTAAAATGTTTTCGGCGGCGCGCCCTTGATGGGTGGGCACGAAATGTTGGAAACCGAAAATGGAATGTATGGTCTCGGACAAACGAAAGTAAGAAGCCGCCCCCGCGTAAGATTCATCCCCCTGCATCATGGCTCCCCACTGAATGTGACTCATGGCCCCTGTTCCCGAATCCGTGAGCAGGTCCACAAGAACATCTCGGGCTTTGAGGGCAAACACGTTGTATCCTGCTTCCCTCAAGAGCGATTCTCTGGTTTGACGGTCTATCAGGTGGATGGGTTCGACCATCTTGATGCGGAACGGTTCGAAAGGATAATGGACCATTGAGTTTTCTCCTTGAACTTCCCAAGTTATTGCCATCTGAAAACAAACGGCCGAAGACCGGGTTATGACGGATGACGGTTTCGATCTGAGGATATCCAGCGGTTTCTGCCGCATTTCATATCATATTCATACAGATAAATATTAATCATTCTTCATCGACTTATCTCGAGAACCGATGGCGAGCCCATCTTGTCGTCACGAAAATGTTTTCCATATATCGGACATCTCTGCTAAAAGAAAAGTTCAGTATTTGCGGGAAGGTGTCCCGTGCCTCGTTGATAAACGGTTGCGTCACCTACGACAAATGATGCGAAGGATCTACTCTGTGTTGGTCGTACTCCAAAAGGAGTTCAAATCAAAAACACATTTGAGTCATTGCATGTTTTGAAATGATTTTGCATTGTCGAGAGCCCCTGATATCTCGACGATCCTTTCAGGATAAACTTAGAGGATGAATATGTAATGGAGAGTGAATTGAAAAAAATAGATATTCCCAAGCCGCAAGGGTATTATTGTTTCGCCTGTGGCACGGATAATCCCATGGGACTGAATATGTCTTTCTATTGTTTGGGGAATACCGTTCGATCCGATCTTTCTTTAACAGGGCACCATGTGGGTTGGGAAAACATTGCACATGGAGGGATCATTTCCACGATCCTGGACGAAATCATGGGCTGGACGGTCATTGCATTTCAGAGGGTTTTTTTCGTCACACGCAGCATTGAGGTGCGATACCTGAGGCCCGTTTCAGTGAATACTCCCCTGACCGCCATAGGAGAAATAGAATCTTTGAACCTGCCCCGCGGGTGTTCCGTGCAGGGAACTCTTCTGGACGCCGAAGGGACAAAGCTTGCTACAGCGAAGGCAGACATGGCTTTTATACCGGAAAAGCGCCTCAACATTCTCCCTGAAGCTTACAAGAATGACATGATCAGACTCTTTGGGGAGATTGAGCAGTTGCTTGCATGATGGATGTATTTCCTCTTTGGCTCCTTTTTTTGATGCTTTTTGTGAGCCTTCGGAGATGATGCATGCCCACCGACTCATCCAGGATCTTCAGTCATCCCGTTTTGAATATCGCTCACCGGGGAGCTCGATCGCTGGCGCCGGAGAATACCCTGGCTGCAGCTCGCAAAGCCCTGCAGGTAGGTGCTCATATGTGGGAACTGGATGTAGGAATGACCCTGGATGGTGAGCTCATTGTAGTGCACGATCTTACCCTGGATCGTACATCCAACGTTAAGGCGATTTATCCTTCCCGCAGTCCCTGGCGAGTACATGACTTCACCCTGAAAGAGCTGCAGCACCTGGATTTCGGTTCCTGGTTCGTAGAGCAGGATCCGTTTGGAGAAATAGCTTCAGGGGCTTTATCCCTCCAGGAGGCGAAAACCTATCAGGGGGAGCCGGTACTCACTCTTCAAGATGCCCTGACCTTCACCCTCGAACACGACTGGCTGGTGAACGTTGAAATCAAGGATTTGGGCAATTCCCATTCCGAGTCTGAAATAGTCTATAAAGTCGTCTCCCTTGTAAAAGATCTGAACATGGCGGACCGGGTCATCATTTCGTCATTCAATCACGGTTATCTCGAGTGTGCGAGGTCTCTGCACACCGAAGTTGCTTTGGGCGTACTGGTATCTTTTCCCCACCCCAACCCCGAGGCTCTGGTTCGAAAACTGGGGGCTCAAGCCTACCATCCCATGCTCCATACTGTTACCTTGCATGAAATATCTAAACTGAGGCAAGAGGGGTATCATGTACTCGTCTGGGTAGCCAATGATGAACAAACCATGCGGGATCTCATGGATGCGGGTGTCAGCGGATTATTCACGGACTTTCCACAAAATTTGGCTCGTATTGTCTCTTGAGACCGGTCCTGGACGAAAGTTACTTGTAGCCCAAAGAAGTGTGTAGATATAAATGAAAGAGGATGGATGCCGGTAAATCCAACTGCATGTCGTTTTCTCAGAAGAACCGAGATCTCAGGGAACATTTTGCATCTTTATTGCGTTTTATTGGGTTCGTTTTGCCTCGAAATCATAATGAGAATGTCGAATGATATTTGCCGTGGCTTGCAGTCTCAAACGAGGAGTTGCTTTGGGTTTTTGGCCGGCACTATCTTTGCTACAATAAATGTTAGATTTGGCAGCTGTTTTTACAAAGAGGGGTTATTATACTAAATGTGAGGTAAAGCGGCTTCTTGCAGCTTTTCGGATCGGTAATCGAGGGGAAATGGATGTCCGCTGAGTTGTGGCCGACGTCCAAGGGAGATTAAGAAACAAACAAGAAGGAGAGCGAAATGAGCCAAGAAGAAAAAAAATATGTTTGTGCCCATTGTGGTTACAGCGCTTCAGGGCAATTTACTGGAGATATCTGTCCCAATTGCGGTTTGACCTATTGGAAATGTGGCGAATGCGGATACACCTTCACTGCACCGGCTTACCCAAAATCTTGCCCTAACTGCGGCAAGACGGCTAATTTTAAAAACGTTACCTGTTACACTCCGGAATGTGGTGGTCCTCAAAATATTGATCCACGCTTATGAGGCCGGCCCGCTCGTGGGTGTGGTTTTTGCCTTGGAGCTTACTGCTCATGATGTTCAGCACCATCGCTCTCGCGAATACTGAAAAAGAAAACCCCACTGTTTGCCGTATCTCCGTCATCTTCAATAATATCCCGTTCTCTCCTCAACTCCGGACGGGCTGGGGATT
This sequence comes from Desulforhabdus amnigena, assembly GCF_027925305.1. Taxonomy (NCBI): domain Bacteria; kingdom Pseudomonadati; phylum Thermodesulfobacteriota; class Syntrophobacteria; order Syntrophobacterales; family Syntrophobacteraceae; genus Desulforhabdus; species Desulforhabdus amnigena. The sequence continues at coordinate 861,822 of NZ_BSDR01000001.1, forward strand.
CGCCTGTGTAATAGAAGGGTTTGATCAGAATATTCTTTTTGATACCGGCAGTGACGGTGAGAAACTTCTTGCCAATATGCATCGAGTCGGTATCGATCCACGATCTATTGATGCCGTTGTCTTATCTCACATTCACATGGACCACACTGGCGGGCTGGAAGCTTTCCTGGCTGAGAATCCGAATGTCTCAGTCTTCATGCCGTATTCTTTTCCCGATTTTTTGAAAAAGAAGATCATGGACCTGGGCGCCAGGGTTATTGCAGTAAAGGAACCAAAGGAATTGTTGAAAGGGGTTCATTCCACGGGCGAGATGGGAAATGGGATCAGGGAACAGGCCCTGATTCTCAACACCCCTAAAGGGCTTGTGGTCATTACGGGGTGTGCCCATCCCGGCGTGGTTCATATGGTCACACAGGCAAAAAATTACTTGAAAAAAGAAGTCTACCTGACGATGGGTGGATTCCATATGATGGGCATGAGTCCCTCTCAGATCACCAAGCACCTTCAAGCCCTCAGGGAACTTGGCGTCAAGAATGTGGCCCCGAGCCACTGCACAGGCGACGAGGCCATCGCCCGCTTTCGGGAGGTCTGGGGCCACAATTTTATAACGGGTGGCTGTGGTGCGGTGATAGAAGTGAGCCCATAGTTCTGCTCGCAATGGTTGATCATTGCACGGTTGCAGGAGGGCGTTCCTGCATGATGATCAAAAGTCTCGATTTTTCCTTGCGGTCTAAGAATTTCTTCGCTTTTTGAACGTGAGAAAGCTGCAGAAGATTGCATCTGCCGGTATCGTGCGAAAGGACGGTCTGTAGCTTTGGAGTGAAAATAAGGAAGAGAGGACCAACGTGATATCTCTATCAGAAAAGGGCGGTAGCGGTTTCGAGGGGATCAAACTGCTGCTCTGCGAAAATCCCTTACCGCCCATTGAAGAAGCCATCGTAGCCGCACAGGCTGAAGTGCCTCACAGCAACTATTACACAGAACCCTATTCGGAACCCTTACGAAGGCTTATCAGCGAGAAGATCGGCATACCCCAGCGATTGATCCATATCAACGCCGGTTCAGAATTGATCCTGCGACAACTGTTCGACCGCTTCGGACGCCGAGTTCATTTGCTGACTCCCACCTATCCACTGTTCCCTGAAATCGCTGAGCGCTACACTGAAACGAGACTGGCACCGGAAAATGGATTCAGCTTCGACCTAGCCACCCTTGAAGTACCGGACGGCACTACGATGATGGTGATCGTCAATCCCAACAACCCCAATGGAGGTACATTTGATCTGACACCGTTGCCGGATCTGCTCAAAAGATACCCCGCTACTCATTTCCTGGTGGATGAGGCGTTCATTGGCATGACCGGAAATTCTGTAGCGCATATGGTTCCTCGCTATTCCAATCTGCTGGTGACTCGAACGTTTTCCAAAGCTCATAGTTTGGCTGGCTTCCGGGTGGGGTATGCTATTCTGCCTGAACCACTGGCTGACGATCTGAACATCCACAACGATGCTTACCCTCTGGCTCGCCCCAGCCAGGCTGCAGCTTTGGCCACTCTCCAATACGAAGATAAAATCCAGAAGCGGGTGATCGATCTTCGCGACTGGACGAGACGCCTTGCCGGTGATCTGGAGGCGCTGGGCGTGCAGACTTATCCCACTGAAACCTATTTTTTCCTCGCAGACTTCGCCCCCTACAACGCTGCTGATCTGGCCAGGCAAATGCGGGAACGAAACATTTTTATCAAGCCCTTGAACGACCCTGTACTCGGTTCTGGCTTCATGCGCGTGACCACTGCACTGCCCGAGGACAACGCACGTTTTCTTCAGGTTCTGAGGGAGCTTCTATAGAGCATCTCGATAAAACGGCAATGAACCGATTATAAACCGTGTTGAATCCTCTTTCCGAGGAAAATGGAGGAGCAGATGGTTACAGAAAACCAGGTCAGAGAGGCCCTCGATAGCGTATTGGATCCAGAGCTGAAAAAGAGCATCACAGAGCTTGAAATGGTTAGAAATATACTGATCAGCGATGGCGAAGTAAAATTCACCCTTGCTCTCACGACTCTGCGCTGTCCCATGAAGGAAAAAATCGTGAAAAAAGCTCAAGAAGCGATCGAAAAGATCCCCGGCGTTTCTCGAGTAGAGGTGGCGCTGACCGCGATGAGCGAAGAGGAATTGCATCGTCTTTTTCCGAAGCATCCATTGAAGGGAATCGAGAAAACGGCACACTTCATTGCAGTAGCCAGCGGCAAAGGTGGAGTCGGAAAAACTACTGTTGCACTCAACCTTGCGCTGGCTTTGAAAAACGAGGGCTTTAAAGTAGGGTTGTTGGATGCGGATGTCTATGGACCCAGCATTCCCGTCATGATGGGTCTTTCTGAAAAGCCTCAATCGGAAGCCGGAATGATTGTGCCGCTTGAAAAGTTCGGATTGAAGGTCATGTCTTTCGGATTTCTGCTGGAAGAAAGTCATCCTCTGATCTGGCGCGGGCCCTTGGTGGGGAAAGCTGTCAAACAGTTGCTCAACGACGTGATGTGGGGCGAACTGGATTACCTCGTGGTCGACCTGCCTCCCGGCACCGGTGACCCATCCATTACCGTCGCTCAATCCATTCCCACCGTTTCATTGGTAGTGGTGACCACGCCCCAAGAAGTGGCCTTGGCGGACGTAAAGAAAGCAATCAACATGTTTAAAAAGATGGATATCAGCATCCTCGGTATCGTAGAAAACATGTCTTATTTCAAGTGTGCTCATTCGGATGAAAAGATAGAAATATTTGGCGCAGGAGGGGGAGAAAGACTGTCACAACAGATGGACATCCCCCTTCTGGGAAAGATTCCCATTGACCTGGACCTTCGAAGAGGGGAGGATGAGGGACGACCAGGCATAATCGATTCGCCTGATTCTGAAACGAGCATTGTATTTAAAGAGATTGCCAGACAATTGGCAGCTTCTTTCAGTAAACCCGCCGACGCTGCCGGGCAAAGTCTTCGTTCCGATCCAAAATGATTCATGTTATGTTAGTAATACAAGGGATAGGCCGATGGGAATATTAAACTCTGCTGCATTTAGATGAAAAAGGCTCACGGTTTATAGACGATGAGCAGTATTCAAGACGGGAAACGCTACGCACATATCGCTCTGCTTGCAGCCCTGCCTCAAGAGTATCGTCCTTTCCAGAAATTGAGCGGTCCCTGGCGCTCTGTTTCGGCACGCCCTTTCAGACATTTCATTCGGGTTCATTCCGACAGAGACTTCATGCTGGTGGAAACCGGTATGGGGAAGAGCAGAATTTTAGACGCATTGAAGTGGGTCCAAGAAAGGTACACACCGGATCTCATTGTATCTTTTGGCTTTGCGGGCAGTCTGCATAAAAAATTGAAAGTCGGACAAACATTTCTCGCAAATCGATTCAATCTTCTGCATGACTCGTTGCATTCCGATAGGAGCGGTTCTCAACTCATTCTCGAGGTACCCTCTACTTTGCAGCATTTCATTCATGAAAACCATTTTGCCCTGGTCCGGATTCTTACGGCACAAAGGCCGGAACCCAAAGCTCCTCTTCTCGAATTGCTTCGAGAAGTTCCCTCTCTCATGGATATGGAAAGCTATTTTGCCGCTGAATTCACTCTCAAGAACAGTATTCCTTTTTTGTGCTTTCGGACAGTGAGCGACGGAGATGAAGATGAAATCGATTTCGATTTGGGGTCCATTACGAACGGCGACGGTCAAGTCCAAACGCTGAAGGTGTTGAGAACCGTGGCGGCAAAGCCTGGTCTCATGAAATCCTTCTGGTTTTCGTGGCGGCGATCGCGTCTCGCTGCGATGCGAATTGCCGGTCTTTTGAGTTCTTTTCTAAGTCTTCCCCTATACGAACTGACTGAAATCCTATCTTCGATCCAGCTGAAAGAGGAATCAAGGTAATGGCGCCTTCACACGGGAATGCGGAAATTCGGTCGAGTGGCGTTCAATATCTCCCGCAGTGATGTGCTCTTGTTTGTAAAGGGTAAAAAAGAAGACGAGAAGGGCGGGAAAAAACAGCAGGAGGGATCCCACAGTCCCCAGGAGTCGTTCGCCGATCCAGAAGGTTACTAAAAGATTAAAGATCAGGACGGAAACGTAAAGGATCGGACCCAGAAGGCTGATACCGGGAATGTTCTGAAAACGGGAAGGATTTTGAGGAGCCAAAATTTCGTAGCGATCCAGCCTTTGGAGCGCTGCAACCATGGCAAATCCCACGACCAGCCAGCCGGCGAAATTGCTCATGGGGATTCCGAAGTAGAGTCCTTGGTGTCGGTACCCGTAAATTTGCCCCAGGAACCAGCGGTATCCTTGGAGCGCAACGGGATCGATAATGATGTCCAGAAATACGAAAAGAAATGACGCCAATACTAGGGTTTGCCAGGAACGCCTCAGGCGATGCGTTTCCAAAATGAAAACATTCTTTCTTGCAAAAAGAACGGGGCTGAGCAGGAAGAGAGCCATGGAATAACTGCAATAAGAGAGGAACACATAAGAGAGGGAATCCATGAAAGGGACTCCCAACACCCATAGCTCCCTGTGGATGGTATCTGTAATGTAATAGTAGTCACCATAGGGAAAACCCCAGTGGATCGAAGAAAATTCCGAGATCCATGCAATGGAGTATCCGATCGGTATGAAAAGGAGCGCCCGCCGCCACCCTAAATGAGCGGCGGCAGCGATAATATAGACCGTCAGGAATGCAAAAACGTAGGGGCGCAGGGCGATTGTCCCCATGAGCAGATAAAAAAAATCAGACATTGATGTTCCACTTGATCATGCGAAGCAAATCCTTTCCGGTCATTTGGCGAACGACGGTGGGTTCATAACCGCAGTGAACCATGCATTGCGAGCACCGGGGATCTTTTCCAGAAACATAGTAATTCCAGTCTGTCTTTTCCATGAGTTCGGAAAATGTGGGATAATGCGTGTCTGTAATGAGATAGCAGGGGGACTTCCAACCCTGGGGATTCCGCGTAGGATTGCCCCATGGTGTGCAGTGCAGGCTGCGAATACCTACCAGGAAATCCAGGTAGATGGGATTGCTGATGATGGGGAAGCGATCTGTCCATGTGCGGATCGTTCGAAATTTGTCCATGATCTCCTGCCGTGTCAGGAAGACTTCCCCATTGACATCTTCATAGCTGAATCCGGGTGCTACCAGAATTCCGTCCACTCCGGCCGCAGTCAATTGCACAAAGAGCTTCTCGATATCCTGAACATCCGATTCGCGGTATACGGTAGTGTTGGTACTGACGCGGAACCCCTTCGCCTTGGCGGCCCGGACCCCTGCCAGGGCTTTCTGAAATCCCCCTTTCCTGCAGATGATGTGGTCATGGATGGGTTCGGTTCCATCGAAATGGACATTCCATGTAAAATGGGAATGAGGCCGGAAAAGGTGAAGGGATTCTTCGAGAAGAATCCCGTTTGTACAGAAGTAGATGTGCTTGCCTTGGACGAGCAGTTCCTTGATGAGTTCCTGAATATGGGAATAGAGCAGAGGTTCACCACCCGTGACGGTGACGACCGGCGTTCCCGCTTCATCTACGGATTGCAGACACTCTTCCAGGGTCATTTCTTTATGAAGCGTGTCATGATACTCGCGAATGCGCCCGCATCCCGAACAGGTAAGGTTGCAGCGGTGAGTGGGTTCAAGCATCAATACCAGAGGGTAGTGGTCGTCTCCCTGAAATTTTTTCTTCATGAGATAACCGGTCATGGAAGCATAAAGACTTATGGGAAAACGCATGGTGAACTCAACTTTCTTGGACTCTTTGCTGTAAGTGATCTGATAAGGGAGAGAAGGGCAAAAAATAGGGGGCAAGGAATAAAGTCAAACGGAGTCCTGTTGTTCTTGTTCTCTTAACCCCTGATTTGTATGCTCATCAGTTGTTAGCATACATACCCGTTCTCCCGAAACCAGTCGACGGCCTCAGTGAGAGCTTCCTTCACAGGAGTTTGGGGAAGGCCCAATTCCCTGACCGCCTTGCTGGGATCGAAAAACATATACTTCCGCGCCATTTTGACCCCTTCGAAAGGGATCACCGGTTCCTTCCTTGTGACAACCGAAAGCGCTTTGGAAACGTAGGCCAGGATCAATATGGGAACATAGGGCAAACGTATTCGTGGGGCTGGAATTCCAGAAATCTTTTCCAAAAGTTTGAAAATTTCCTCCAGAGTAAGATTCTGATTGCCCAGGATATATTTTTCACCGACATGCCCCTTTTCCATGGCCAGCAGGTGCCCTTGGGCCACATCCTTTACGTGAACCAGGTTGAGGCCGGTATTCAAATAAGCAGGCATCTTGCCATTCAGATAATCCAGGATGATTTTACCCGTAGGGGTCGGCTTGTGATCTCCGGGACCCACGGGAGTGCTCGGATGAACCATGACGAGGGGCAGTCCACGTGGAAGAAACTTTTCAGCTTCGCGTTCGGCAAGGAATTTGGATCTCTTGTAATGGCCCACCATATCTTCAAGCCGGACGGGGGTTTCTTCATTGGCCGGCGCACCGTTGGGATTCAGTCCGAGAGCGCCCACACTGCTTGTGTAAACCACCCGGTCCACTCCGGCGGCCAGTGCGGCTTCCATAACATTGACCGTTCCACGCACATTGCTTTCATATATTTCTTTGGGATTTCTGGCCCAGAGGCGATAATCTGCAGCCACATGGAAAACTGCATCGCATCCGGCGAGAGCCCTGAACACCTCAGCAGGGTTTCTCAGGTCGCCCACGCGCCAGTCTATATCCACATGGGAAGAAAACGCGGGGCGTGAATTCTCACGTTTGAGGGCACGGACCTGCCAGCCTTTTTCAACCAGCAAAAGGGCAATATGCCCCCCGATGAATCCGGTTGCTCCTGTCACAAGCGCTGTTGCCATAAGTCAATCTTCCTCTTCCATTTCACCTGTCATGGAAAATGCCATCACCCATATAGCAAAATCAAAGGTTCTCTGCAATGTGAGTTCCGATGAATTTGTGTATCCATGTGCCGATAGAACAAAGATCTTATCGATTTGAGTCCAAAGGTGGAACCGATATTTTCCTGTTCAGAAACATATCCTTTTTCGTCTCTCTTGTGACCACCAGTCAAGGAAGGATGAGGGATGAAGCATCCGCCTGAAGATGATTTTCTCCGGTGCAAAGCTATGTTCATATCCAAATCCCGCATCTTATTCCAGTCATTTTATGTTGATGAACTTTCTGCATCCATGGACCATCGAAGCCTTTTCTAGGCAGCATCCGGATGGAGTCGTGCGACTTCGGCTAAAATCCAGCCGGTCCTTTTTCGTTGACAGAAAAAAAAGCCTAGAGTAGACAATAGCATGCAATTAAAGTGCAAGGTGTCCATATAGTACGTTTTTTAGAAGCTGAACGGTTTCGGCAGGGACAAAATTGGAACTTCACTTAGGAGGGCAGTGATGGGGAAGAAAAATGTCTTGACGCTCTTGGTGGTAATATCCATTCTTTTTTCATTTTCTTCTATGCCGGTTTTGGCGGAAGATGTCATCAAGTTGGGTGCTTATCTGCCTATGACGGGTTCTGTGGCGGCTTACGGGGATATGGAGTGGTCGGGTATCCAGATTGCCAAGGAGATGGAACCTGAAGTATTGGGTAAGAAGGTAGAAGTGATGCTTGTCGATACCAAAAGCGACAAGATCGAAGCCGCCAATGCCGTGACTCTTCTCGTGGAAAAGGAAAAAGTGGTTGGAGTGCTCGGGGAAGCCATCAGCGGCAATACCATGGCGGGGAATCCCATTTCTGAAGCGGCCAAAATCCCTTCCGTCAGTCCCACGGCAACCAATCCTCTTGTCAATCAGGGCAAGAATTATGCCTTCCGTGCCTGCTTTATCGATCCCTTCCAGGGTGAAGTCGCAGCCAGATTTGCCCGTAGTGAACTCAAGGCGCAGACCGCCGCTGTGATCATTGATATCGCCCAGGACTACTGTGTCGGTCTGGGCAATTTTTTTGTTAAAGAGTTTGTAAAGCAAGGTGGAAAAATTGTCTCCACCACCTACATTCAGACAGGAGACCAGGACTTTTCCGCTCAGTTGTCTGCTGTCCAGTCCACCAAGCCTGACATCATTTATGCCCCCAACTACTATACTGAAGACGCTCTTATGGCCAAACAGGCCAGAGACCTCGGAATCAACCAGCCGATCCTGACAGGTGACGGGGCTCAGGCGGATGCATTGATCGAAATCGGCGGCGCATCCGTTGAAAACATGTATTTTACGGCGCATTTTCACAAACAGGCCGCTTCGACCGATCGTGCAAAGGAATATATCAAGCGTTATGAAGAGAAGTACAAGAAGGATGCGGATGCATTTGGGGCTTTGGGGGCGGATGCATATTTTCTGCTGGTAGATGCCATCAAACGGGCCGGTTCGACGGATGGGACCAAGGTTCGGGATGCTCTGGCGGCCACGAAAGATTTCAAGGGCGTTTCCGGCACTCTTACTATGGGAGAAAATGGCAACCCCATCAAGAGCATGGTCATCAATAAGGTTGAAAATGGAAAATTCGTTTACGTAACGACTATCAATCCCTAGTCTTGAAGATCGATGAGATCTTTGTTGCGAAACGGAATCTCCACATAGCAAAAAGGGCAGGGGCAAAATATGCACCCTGCCTTTTTTTTCGGCTCTTCGTTAGAGTAATTTTCTTTTAAAGAAGGGTTTTCTGCGTGACTTCAACCATTTTTCTTCAACAGTTAATCAATGGGATTTCCCTGGGAAGCTTGTATGGGCTCGTAGCTGTCGGTTATACAATGGTTTATGGTATTTTGCGCCTGATCAATTTCGCCCACGGTGACCTCTTGATGTTTGCGGCCTACGTTGCCATATATGCCACCACCCTCTCGGCCCTTCCCTGGTTCTTGAGTTTCCCCCTGGCTATTATCGTCACGGGCGTACTGGGAATTGTTCTGGACCGCGCCGCTTATAAACCGCTCCGGAATGCGCCCCGCATCTCTCTTCTCATTTCTGCCATCGGAGCTTCCTTTCTCCTTGAAAACCTGGCTCTCGTTTTTATCGGTGGTGTTCCACGAGCTTTTCCACGCCCCGAAGTTTTCGATAAAGTGATCTCCCTTTTCGGACTTCGCATTCAGGTTCTGACGCTTTACACCCCCATCGTGACGCTGGTTTTGCTCTTCGGGCTTCTCTACATTGTTTTCAGAACAAAAGTGGGAAAGGCCATGCGTGCAGCATCCAAGGACTTTGAAACGACCCGCCTCATGGGAATCAATCTGGACCGCATCATCTCTATCACCTTTCTTCTGGGATCGATGCTGGCTGCGGCTGGTGGAATCATGTGGGCGATGAAATATCCCCAGGTAAACCCGTTCATGGGAGTTTTTCCAGGGCTCAAGGCTTTTATCGCCGCTGTACTGGGTGGAATTGGAAATATCACGGGAGCCGTTTTGGGGGGATTCCTCCTTGGGCTAGGAGAAATTCTCATCGTGGCTTTCGTACCCGAATTGGCCCAGTACCGTGATGCTTTCGCGTTTGTGATTTTGATCCTTGTTTTGCTCTTTCGGCCTACGGGCATCATGGGAGAGCCCATCATCGATAAGAGTTAAGGAATAGAGAGAATGAACAGGGAGAAACGAAATCTTTTACTCAATGGAATCAGTCTTATCCTCTTGTTTGGCATCCTTTATCTTTTCGATCAATACGGCTCGGACTACCATGTGCGCATTCTGAACAATATGGCCATTTTTGTAACTCTTGCCGTCAGTTATAATTTGATTAACGGCATTTGTGGAATACTGCACTTGGGTCCCAACGCTTTTATCGCTATTGGAGCATATACTGCTGCGCTTCTAACCATGAGTCCTCTTGAAAAACAGATGAACTACATCATTCAACCTCTCATCTGGCCTTTGAATTCACTGCACGCACCTTTTGTCATTTCGGTTCTGGCTGGAGGCGTCATGGCCACTATTTTCGCATTTTTGATCAGCTTTCCCGTATTTCGAGTGCGAGGCGATTATCTTGCTATTGTAACGCTGGGTTTTGGCGAAGTCATTCGCGTTCTCTGCAATGCACTGCAGGGAGTGACCAACGGACCGCTGGGATTGAAGGGTCTTTCACCATTCACAAACCTTTGGTGGTCGTGGGGGGTGGCGGTGGTCACCATTGTTCTGATCACCCGTCTCATCAACAGCAGCTATGGACTGGCCATGAAGGCGATTCGAGACGATGAGATCGCTGCACGGGCCATGGGGATCGATCCGTTCAGGCATCTCCTGCTGGCTTTTCTCGTCAGCGCGTTCTTTTCGGGGGTGAGTGGCGGCCTGCTGGCTCATTTGATCACTACCATCTCTCCGACCCTTTTTACATTTTTTCTTACTTTCAACCTGCTCATCATGATTGTTGTGGGAGGACTGGGCAGCACTACGGGTGCCATAATCGGAGCGATGCTCTTTGCATGGGGAGGGGAGGCATTGCGAATCGTTGAAGCTCCCATGAATTTTGGTTTTTTTACCATTCCCGGCATTCCCGGCATGCGCATGGTGATTTTCAGCTTGATTCTCATGGTGGTCATTATTTTTGTGCGGCGCGGAATCATGGGCAGAAATGAATTCAACTGGGATTGGTTTTTTGGCAGGCATCAGAAGTGAGATGGAAGGATGCGGCTGAGAGGATAAAACAGGCTCCTGGATTTTCTATTTGTTGCTATCATTTCATTTATTTCAAATTTAGAATATATAAAGGGACGTTTTGGATGGGCACGTTTTTTCAGGCAGACCATCTTGTCATGCAGTTTGGAGGCCTCACGGCAGTGGATAACTTTTCCCTGACTCTCCAACCGGGAGAGTTGGTGGGACTCATCGGGCCGAACGGAGCAGGAAAAACCACGGTTTTCAACATGATCACCGGATCCTACACTCCCACCTCCGGAGAGGTGATATGGCAGGACGAAAATGTAACTCGACTTTCAGTCCACCAGATTACGGCTCGAGGCATAGCGCGGACCTTTCAGAACATTCGTCTTTTTAATGACTTGACAGTAATGGAAAATGTCATGGTCTCCATGCACCATAAGCTTCGCTCCTACTTCTGGGAAGCCATGTTCGGTCTTCCGAGGTATCGTCACGAAAGTCGCCGCATACGAGAGGAATCCATTGATTACCTTCAGGAAATGGGGTTGGCGCATCTGGCGAACGAAAAAGCTTCGACCCTTGCTTACGGACAGCAACGCCGGTTGGAGATTGCACGAGCGCTGGCCACGCGTCCGCGACTGCTCCTGTTGGATGAGCCCGCCGCCGGAATGAATCCTCTGGAAACCATGGAACTGGCTGAAATGGTTCGAGGTTTGCGCAAGAAATACGGACTGACGATTTTCCTTATTGAACATGACATGAAATTTGTCATGGGCCTCTGTGAACGGATCAAGGTGCTGGATTACGGTATAACCATCGCAGAGGGTACCCCCGGTGAAATCCAGAAGAATCCTGAAGTGATCAAAGCTTATCTTGGAGAAGAAAAGAATGCTTAAGGTGAGCGATCTCCATGTCTATTATGGAGGAATCCATGCCCTCAAAGGGGTACATTTGAATGTAGAACAGGGCCAGATTGTTACACTCATCGGAGCCAATGGTGCGGGGAAAAGCACTACACTTCGAACGATCGTGGGGCTGGAAAAACCTCGTAGTGGTTCTATATTATTCAACAATGAAGAATTGATAAAACTGAATACCTACCAGATCATTCAGCGGGGGATCGGTATCAGCCCGGAAGGGCGTAAGGTTTTCCCCAACTTAACGGTGATTGAAAATCTTGAACTCGGTGCCTATCACCAACGGCCCAAAGAGGTGGCCGAGCAGATGGAGTGGGTGTATTCTCTCTTTCCGAGACTGCAGGAACGAAGCAAACAGTTGACGGGAACGTTGAGCGGAGGGGAGCAGCAGATGGTGGCTCTCGGCAGGGCGCTCATGAGCAAACCAAAACTGGTCCTTTTGGATGAACCCTCTCTGGGACTGGCTCCCCTCGTGGTGGAAGAAGTATTCAGGACGGTTCAGACGATCAACGAACAGGGAGCAACGATTCTGCTTGTGGAGCAAAATGCTATGGCTGCACTGAAGGTGGCCCATTATGCATATGTTCTGGAGACGGGCAGAGTCATTCTAGAGGGGACCGGCAAGGAGTTGCTGCAGGACGAACGGGTCCGCAAGGCTTATCTGGGAGAATGAATCGAAAAAACAATGAACCTTTCCTCTTCTCATCCTTTCATATTCAAAAGTCAGGTTCCTGATGCCCGTTGTTTCGCTTTTGCTTTTGATCCCTCATAGCTCGAAAACTTAAATCGGATACGTCCTTGTCCTTTATTTAAAACGGTGCGAAATTTCCATCATGCTGAGATATGTGGAAGATGAAGGTAAGATGTGCTTTTCGCTCTCTCTTGACCTGCGGGTATGATATCAAACAACACCTCGGTCTATTGGGATTGAACTTTATATTCATAGATATTTACGGTAGATCATGGTTCAACAATTGAATCTTTTTGAACAGCGTTCCCAGGAAAAATTGAAAGAGCATGCTCCGTTAGCTGAACGGATGCGCCCCGTAGCCATTGATGAGTTTGTGGGGCAGACCCATTTGCTGGGAGAGGGCAAAATTCTGCATCGTTTGCTGCGAAGTGGCAAGTTGCAGTCGCTCATATTGTGGGGACCTCCGGGCTGCGGTAAAACGACTCTTGCAGGAATTATCGCAAAGCAAACGCAGACTCACCTGATTTCCTTGTCGGCAGTAACGGCCGGTACACGTGAAATACGGGCAGCAGTGGAGGAGGCTCTTGCGGTATGGGTAAGAGAAAAGAAGCACACATTGCTCTTTATGGACGAAATCCATCGTCTGAACAAAGCCCAGCAGGATACTCTTCTGCCTCATGTCGAAAATGGGACGCTGTTTCTCCTGGGAGCCACCACGGAAAATCCTTCTTTTGAGATCATTAGGCCTCTTCTCTCCCGTGCTCAAGTGCTTGTGCTGGAACCCCTTAAAGAAAAAGACCTTAAGTCTTTGATCCAACGGAGCCTTCAGGATACGGTCAAAGGCCTCGGAAAATTTTCGGCAACTTTGACAAAAGAGGCTGAAGATTATCTTTTGGCGGCATCCGGTGGAGACGCTCGCATTGTCCTGAACGCTCTCGAGACTGCCGTTTCGACTACCGCTCCGACAGAGGCAAATTCCGGGCGGGTTATCGACCTCCAGACCATGCAGGAATCCCTTCTCCGGAAAGCGATTCACTATGATAAAGGGGGAGAAGAGCATTTCAATTTGATTTCCGCATTGCACAAGAGCATTCGCGGCAGTGACCCCGATGCAGGCCTTTACTGGTTAGCGCGCATGCTTGATGCGGGTGAAGATCCCATTTACATAGCACGCCGCCTCGTGCGCATGGCCTCCGAGGATATAGGACTTGCAGATCCTATGGCTCTTGTGGAAGCTGTCGCGGCGCTGCAATCATATCAACTGTTGGGGACCCCTGAAGGAGAATTGGCGCTGGCTCAGGTCGTCGTTTATCTTGCGTTGTCCCCCAAGAGCAACACTATCTACGAAGCCTTTGGGAAAGCTATGGAAATGGCCCGCAAGACGGGAACATATCCCGTGCCGCTTCATATCCGGAATGCACCTACGACTTTGCTCAAAGAACTTGGATACGGGCGAGAATACCGCTATCCCCACGATGATCCCAGCGGATGGATTGAGGAAACGTATTTGCCTGAAAACCTGACGGGGACGCTTTTCTACCATCCGACTCAAAGAGGCTGGGAGGGAAAATGGCGCCAGTTGCTGGCCCGCAGGCGCCAGTTGCTGGAAAAACGCAGCAAATTTCAACCGAGGAATATATGATATGATGTGATGCATGTTCTTTCGAAAGTAGAGGGCAGAGGGATAGGAAGTGAAAATTGTGTGGCGTGTTACGTGAGAGCTTGACAATCAATGGTTTTCGGTTACCAGTTAATGCGACATTGTTACATTAACTCCCATGACCGGAACGGTCACAATTCACCTCCGTCCAGGGAAATCATAGGTCGGGTTTGGAAATCAGGCAGCGGTGTTGGGAAAGGAATTCTCCGACCTTGAAGATGGTGTATTTTTCACGGCAACCGTTATTGGATGTCTTTTCAGAGAGCAACAACTCGTTCGGGAGATATATGATCTCGATATTTAAGGCCAAGGCTCCCTCCCAGGATGGCGGCCAGTCTTTCCAATTGGTGAAATACGTTTCGCTCTCCAGTCTGATGGTTATTCTAGTCTGTACGTTTTTTCTATCGGGTTTCATTTCTCAAAGGGTAAAAGCTATACTGCTCTCCAAGAGCGAACAATATGCATCTCTAGTGGCTGAGAATCTCAATCACCAAGTTTTCTTTCAGTTCACTTTGCCGACACTCATCAGCGACGGCGAGATCCGTTTGAGCCGGGAAACACAGTATGAACGACTCGACAAGGTCGTGAGAAACACGATTCATGGTTTTTCGGTAGAAAGGGTGAATATATACAATCCCCAACAGATTCTTACGTACAGTACGGAACCCGACAAGGTCGGCACAAAGGGAAACCTGGAAAACGTTTTTGACCGTGCTCTGAGGGAAGAATCCGTTTCATTCCTGGTGGGACAAAAGAAATCTTTTTTAGGCATCATCGAATGGAGCGGGGGGATACGCAAGCTCAAGACTTATTTCCCCATGTGGGAGGAAAAGCCCATGAGCTGGAAGCGCGGAAAGGTGCTTGGCGTCTTTGAAATAATACAGGACATGACCCATGATTACGAGCTCATCCACCGCTTTCAGCTTATCGTGGTTCTCAGTTTCCTCGTCTTTGTGGGTATTGTCTTTGTGACCATTCTTCTTTTCGCCTCACGGGCGGAAAAGATCATCGAAGCGAGGTCGGCGGAAAAGAAAAAGCTGGAAGATCGCCTGCATCAGGCGGAGCGACTCGCAGCCCTGGGAGAAATGGTCGCAGGGGTATCTCACGAAATCAGAAACCCTCTGGGGATCATTCGAAGTACTGCGGAACTGCTTCATACCCGTATTGAAAGTGAACGGCAAAAGCGTTTTACTTCCATTATTGTGGAAGAGGCAACGCGCCTCAACGATATTTTAACGGAATTTCTGGACTTCGCACGGCCGAAAACCATTCGGGCCAGCAGGTGTTGCGTTGAAGATATCTTGGAACGCAATCTAAAAATGATAGAGCCTGAGTGCCTTAAGTTGGGTATAAGCGTTGAAAGATATTATCAAAATGGGTGTTGCACACTTGAAGCGGATATGGAATTGCTCTACAGAGCGTTTTTCAACCTTATGGCCAATGCGCTGCAGGCCATGCCCTCTGGGGGAACCTTGCGCGTCAGATCGGCCTGGCTAAATGATGTAAGTGGTCCGAAGCAGGTGGAAGTGCGTATCGAAGATACGGGATTTGGCATCCCGCCCGAACTGCAAAATAAGATTTTTAATCCTTTTTTTACGACTCGTGAAAAGGGGACCGGTCTCGGGTTGGCTATTGTTCAGACGATCATAGACAGCCACAATGGGTATATCGAGGTGGATAGCAAAGCTGGGCAGGGGACTGCGGTTGTCATTCGATTGCCTGTCTCGCAGCCGGAGTTGAAAACCGAGAACGAAAAGACGGTGTAGTAGCGCATGAAGAATATTTTGATTGTCGATGACGAAAAAAACTACCTTTTAGTACTGGAAGACCTTCTTATTGAAGAAGGTTATCAAGTGGTTACTGCGGATTCGGCACTGAAGGCACTGGAAATTTTCCAGGAAAGCGATTTGGATGTAGTGATTACGGATATGAAGATGCCGGGGATGGACGGAATGGCTCTTTTGGAGGCCATCCATTCCCTGAATCCCGATCTTCCCGTCATCATGATGACAGCGTTCGGGTCTGTGGAACGGGCTGTGGAAGCTATGCGCAAAGGAGCGTTCGACTATATCCTGAAGCCGTTCAAGAACGAAGAGCTCAAGCTCACCATCCGCAAAGGGATCGAACACTATCAACTCGTGTGCCGGAATCGCTATTTGACCCAGGAGTTGCAGGAAAGATACCGGTTCAGCAATATCATCGGGAAAAGCACTCCCATGCAGCGCATCTATCAACTCATTGAAAAAGTGGCCCCTACCAAGGCCACTGTGCTCATATCCGGCGAATCCGGGACGGGAAAAGAGCTCATCGCCCGGGCCATTCATTTCAATAGTACGAGACGGGATCAGCCATTTATTTCCGTCAATTGTGGTGCACTTCCAGAGTCTTTGCTGGAAAGCGAGCTTTTCGGACACGAGAAGGGGGCCTTCAGTGGAGCGGTAAACCAGAGAAAGGGACGTTTCGAACTAGCCCATCAGGGTACCCTTTTTCTGGATGAAATCAGTGAGATGTCGACTCCTCTTCAAGTAAAGCTATTACGGGTTTTGCAGGAAATGGAGTTCGAACGTGTGGGAGGAAGCCAAACACTCAAGGTTGACGTACGGGTAGTGGCCGCCTCCAACCGGAATTTGCAAGAAGAGGTGGCGGCTTCGAGGTTCCGCGGCGATCTCTTCTACCGACTCAATGTGGTACATGTCGGTCTTCCCGCTTTGAGGGAAAGAACAGACGATATTCCTTTACTGGTGAATCATTTCCTGAGGAAGTACGGCGAGGAAAGCAATCGAACGGGCATCGCCATCGATCAGGATGCCATGCGGGTTTTGCTTGAATATCATTGGCCAGGTAACGTCAGAGAACTCGAAAACGTTATTGAACGAGCCGTGATCCTTTCCAACGGTAAAGAGATCAGTATCAAGGATTTGCCCGCTGAGGTTCGAGAACCTTCCCAACGTGTGAAATTCAAGGAAGTGATGGAATCTCAAAATGAAAAACAGGAACCAGAAGTTCCAGAGGATATACCTTCTTTGGAACCCGGTGAAAGACTGCAGGAATCAGGTTTAAAACCACGGCAACTCAAGGCGATCGAATTCCTCAATATTCATGGATTCATCACCAATAAATATTATTCTCAAATGAATAGAATTTCCGAGCGTCAAGCTTTAAGGGAATTGAACGAAATGGTGGATGCAAATGTTTTGAATCGAACAGGAAAAGGCCGAGCGTGTCGCTATCTCCTGGTGGGAAAAAGTTTTTCGAAATGACCAAGGCATTGAATATGATTAAATTATCTGATTTTTCGATCGAATAAAAAATTTTTGAATTTTTTCATAAAATCTCTCAGTGAGAGTCAAGCAGCTTTATTTATTGACTTATATTTGAAATCTATTCATAATTTGAAAATATAAATGGGATGCTATCATGAAAAATGCACTTGTTTATAAATATAATATATTTTACCAAGATTTAATAGAAAGGTTATATACATACTGGAGGATGTGCATGACGAAAAAATTGTTGGAAATTGCGGCTGACATTGTTCAAGTACAAGCTTCATCGGGACAAATGTCGGCTGAGCAGGTTGAAATGGCTCTGATCAAGACTTTTACGACACTCCAAAGAATGCAAAAGGCTGAAGAAGAAGGTACTGCGCTGGAATCGGTTAAGATGGCCGACGAAAGTGTTGAACAAGAACAAACAGCAGAGAAAATTCATCCCAAGGAATCCATCCAGGACGACAGAGTCATATGTCTCGAATGTGGCGCTACAATGAAGCAATTGACCGCAAAGCACCTCGGTTCCCATGATTTGACCATACGGGAATATAAGCAAAAATGGGGATTTCCTCTCAAACAGTCTCTTTCCGCAAAGTCTTTGTCCAAGGCCAGGAGCAAGGCTGCAAAAAAGCGCGGGCTTCCCGAAAATCTGGTCAAATACCGCGAGGAGCGCAAAATGAAAAAATTGACAAGCACTTTTTCTGATATTCCTGCAGTACCTGGAATTATGGAAGAGAAAACAATTCAAAAATCCGAAAAAAGTAATTCAGAATAGCAGCATAGATAAATTGATGCATGTTCACTCCATTCTAGAATTAAAGTACAGACGTTCACTCTCATAATGTACCCTGCTCAGGTTCTTATTCTTCTGCGTTTCATTCCCCAATGCTTGTTCCTCCATTCTCTGGGTTATGCTGATTGATACCTTTGGAATTCCAAATAGAAATTCAAAGTCATATATAATCGATATAATGGCAAACTGTTGTTCATCATTCTTTACGTTCCATCGCACCGCACATTGCCCCCCGTGACATGCATTGGTTTGAGTCCATCGAATATTTTTTGAAGAGCACGTTCGTAGATGGTCCTTGATCGAGAACTCAAACAGCATCCTCAGTTTTCCCGTATATTTTCATGATGCGAAAACAATGAGGTTGCCCCCCGTCGAAGGAGTATGTTTTATGGATTATCAATCTGTTCTGACCACGTGTACTTATTGTGGATGTGGCTGTGGACTTTATTTGCAGGTCCTTGATGGCCGGATCATTCGTACCATCCCTTCGAAAACCAGTCCTGTCAACGAAGGCAAACTTTGTGTGAAGGGTTGGTATGTGCATGAATTTGTCCAACATTCCAACCGTTTGAAGCAGCCGCTGCTTCGCCAAAACGGAATCCTTCAGGAGACTTCCTGGGAAACCGCTCTGGACTATGCGGCTGACAAATTAAAAAAAATCAAAGATGAGCATGGGCCTGACAGCATAGCTTTTCTCGCCTCCGCCAAATGCACCAACGAGGACAATTATATCCTTCAGAAACTGGCCCGAGCCGCTATAGGAACAAACAACGTCGATCACTGCGCTCGCCTTTGACACTCCTCAACTGTAGCAGGTCTTGCTGCAGCATTCGGAAGTGGCGCAATGACAAACTCTTTTGCAGAACTCGAGGATGCGAGCTGCATCTTCATCATCGGTTCGAACACGACAGTCGCACATCCCTTGGCAGCTACACGTATTTACCGTGCAAAAGCCAAAGGGGCCAAACTGATTGTGGCAGACCCACGGGAGATTCAAATATCACGCTTTTCCGACATCTATGTGCGCCAGCAGCTGGGCACTGATGTCGCCTTGATCAACGGCATGATGCACGTCATTTATAAAAACGGTTGGCACAATCAAAAATTTATTGAAGAACGTACTGAAAAATTTGAAGATCTTGTTGCGATCATTGAAAAGTTCCCTCCCGAACGCGCTGCGGAGATTACTGGTGTCGCCGTGGATGATATCGTAAAGATGGCGGAATTCTATGCCAAGGCTGAAGCGAGTTCTATCGTTTACTGCATGGGAATTACACAGCACACAACGGGAGTGGACAATGTGAAGAGTCTGGCCAATCTGGCCATGCTCTGCGGCCACGTAGGGCGTCCTTCCACAGGGGTCAACCCTCTGCGGGGACAAAACAATGTGCAGGGCGCTTGCGACGTGGGAGGGCTCCCCAACGTATACCCGGGCTATCAGGTCGTTTCTGTTCCTGAAGTTCAAGAGAAATTTGAAAAGGCGTGGAAAGCCAAATTGTCCCCCACTGTCGGCCTGACCATCATGGAAATGATGGACGGTGTGCTGAATGGGAAAATCAAGGGCTTGGTGATTATGGGAGAAAACCCCATGGTCAGCGATCCCGATTCTCATCATGTAAAGCATGCACTGGAGGCCGTGGACTTCCTGATGGTCCTGGATATTTTTCCAACGCCCACTACAGAATTGGCTCATGTAGTTCTTCCCGCAGTTTCTTTTGCTGAAAAGGATGGAACTTTTAGCAACTCGGAACGGAGGGTGCAACGCGTTCGAAAAGCCATCGAACCGGTAGGAGAAGCGAAAACCGACTGGCTGATTCTTCAGGAGATTTCAAATCGTCTGGGGTATCCCATGAACTATGAATCAGCCGAAGAGATCTTTAATGAGTTTGCGAAACTGACTCCATCATACGCAGGAATGGATTATTCCAGGCTGGAAGGCAATGGGCTCTGCTGGCCCTGTCCGACTCCCGACCATCCGGGTACGCTATATCTGCACAAAGACCGCTTCAGCCGTGGAAAGGGGCTCTTTCACGGTATCGACTACAGACCACCTGCGGAAGAACCTGACTCAGATTATCCCTTCTGGTTCACCACAGGTCGTGTTTATGTGCATTATCATACGGGCACCATGACGCGCCGTTCTCAGCATCTGGATCGAGAGATACCTGAATCCATCATGGAACTGCACCCGGAAGATGCCAAGGCGCTCGAGATCCGTGATGGAGATCTTGTTTCCATTACAAGCCGCCGCGGCAAAATCAAATCCAGAGTACAGCTCACAGAGAGGGTAGGGAAGGGCGTTATTTTCATGCCATTTCACTTTGCAGAGAGTGCGGCCAACGTGCTGACCAATGCAGCCCTGGATCCCATTGCCAAGATTCCCGAATACAAGGTATGCGCAGTCCGGCTGGAAAAAGCGGCTTAGGAAAAAGATGAACAATTCCATATGACATTTCGAGCCAGCCGGACCAATGCTCGTCCTCCGGCTGCTCTTTGTGATTTTGTCTCACGGTCCATTCGATGTTGGCCTCTCTGGGCTGCCTGATTCAGACGGCCCAGAGGGCTTTCAGTCGGTCCCAAAAGTATTCTGCCGTTCGTGGTGAGGTATTTGAAGACATCTCAGGAAAAAGGGAAGAGGGCTTTATGGATAAAGCGTTCGATATTGGGTGAAGTTGGCTCTTGTATTACATCTTTCAGTTTGTCCATTGGTATTTCTGCTCGCGCCATCGCTTCATGCCCACCGGCGCAGCCGATATCTCCAAATGCCTGTCTGACGATTTTCCCTGCGTCTTTTCTAAAACCGTCGTTTCTGATCACGATGATGAGGCTATTTTCATAAATGCCGGAAATGATGCTCCAGGAAATATCGTGGATTTTAAGAAAGAATTCGGCAATCACTACAAGGATATCGGCACTGGGGACTTTCTCAAGGTGTGAAAAAATACGATCTTTAATAATGTGCTTTCTTTCCACAGCTCTATGGAAGAATTTGAGGTCCTGCAGGGATAAATCGGAAATTTCTATTTTCCTCAAAACATTGTGATTGGCAAGAGGAAACAGGTACCGAAACGATTCAATATCGTCGAGAATGGTGTGACGCTCAAAATTCCGTGTATCCGTTTTAATACCGTAAAGCAGGGAAGTGGAAAGTGTTTGAGATGGCTTGATTTTTGCCGCTTTCAAATATTCCGTGAGTATGGTGGATGTGGATCCATATTCTGGACGAATATCCACGAACGGGGATTCAACAGAGGAATTCACGGGGTGGTGGTCGATCACAACGGAATATGAAAACTGACTGAAAAAGGCGTTATGACTCGGCTGTCCATCGACAATAACGTACTTGTCAAACTGTTTTGTTTGTTTTTTCTCAAGCAACACTAGAGGCAGCTTGAGAAGTCGCACCATTGTGATATTGTTTAAGCGTCTTATGGGACGAATCATGCCGATGGTGACCGACTGTACCTTGTGCCAGAGGAGCCTTTTGAACGCAAGAGCTGCTCCAATGGCATCCGGATCGGGATCTATGGTAATGAGCACCTGGTCTTTGGTGGCAAAAAGGGAATAGACTTCTTCCAAAAGTTCCCTGTGTGATCTCCGCTTACTACGAGATTTTGCTCCGATAATCGGCTTTTCAGATTTTTTCATAACATGCGGCGATGTAAGGGATTGGGAGAGAATGGGATAAAAAAAAGGGCGGCTGAACCACCCTTGATTTCTTATAAATGGAGCGGGAAACGGGATTTGAACCCGCGACTTCAACCTTGGCAAGGTTGCACTCTACCGCTGAGTTATTCCCGCTCAGCACAGGAAGAGTTAATACTTGAGACCGGCCTGAATGTCAAGGCGAAAAAATAGGAACTCTTATTTTTCTTGAAATTCACAATCTGAGTAGGGGATAAGTGCCACCCCTGAGAAGAGTATTTTTAAAACCAAGGTCCGATAAGAAATATTATGTAAACTTAACGAAAGGTGCTGAGGGAAGTCTGAAATTTCTCCCTAATGACAGAAAGCCCATTGTGGTCGTCTATCCCTTGAACTATATGATAAGTAAAATCAAATGGACAGTTTCACACTTCTATCAATCACTTATTTTTTAGGAGCTTTTTTCGCATGAGCGCTCAGTATATGCCTAAAACTCTTGCCAAAACATTAACCTATATACTCGTCCACGCTCCCCATGAATATGGGCTTTTCTGGAATGCAGATGGCACAATGCCGTGGAAAGAACTGTATTGGACCCTTCAGGAAGACGCTTCTCTTCGCTACGTGCGAGAAATGCACTTGCGGGAAATTGCTTTTCTCGGTATCGAATTTCCGGTTGAACTGGATGGAAATGTTTTGCGCCTCAAGAAAGAGAATTTCATCCCAGTCTATCCACCTGCTGAAGACCTTCCAGAAAGACTCTATTACGGTTGCAGACGTAAACAGTATCTACATGCATCCCAAAACGGCCTTTCATCCTCCAATCGTCCCTTTCTGCCTCTCGCAAAGGAAAAAGATCTAGCCCTTCGCCTGGCTCATCGCCGCGATTCTGAACCCATTCTTTTGGAAATTTTTTCCAGAAAAGCCGCTCTTGAAGGGATTTCATTCTTTAAAGCCGGTCCGACACTTTTTCTTGGGAAACATATCCCCCGAGAATACCTACTGTTTCCCCCCGTCCGTGAGGATCTGCTGCTCAAGTTGTCGGCAACCAGCAAACCGGATAAGAAACTTCAAAAAAAGATGCAGAGCACGCCGACCCCCGGTTCATTTTTGATGGACATCAACCACTTGCAGGGAATTGATGGCGAGGGCCGTTCTCAAGGCAAGGGGGGCGTAAAAAGCAGGAGAGGCGCAGAATGGAAAAGGGCTTCACGCAAGGAAAGAACGAAAAGAAATGTTTGAGCGCGATTAAGACCGGGTAGCCTCCCCCCCCAGATAAGCGGCCTGCACTCGGGGATTGGCCATCAATGCCTCTGAAGAGTCCTCCAGGACAATATTGCCCAACTCAAGGACGTAACCGCGGTGAGCAAGCTTGAGAGCTGCCCTCGCATTCTGTTCTACCAAAACGATGGTGACGCCCGAGGCGTTGATTTCTCGCAGGGTTTGAAAAATGGTTTTGACGAGAAGGGGTGCAAGCCCCAGGCTCGGTTCGTCCAGGAGCAGAATTTTGGGTTGGCTCATCAACGCTCGCCCTATGGCCAGCATTTGCTGCTCCCCCCCGCTGAGGGTGCCGGAAAGCTGCTGACGTCTCTCAGCAAGAACTGGAAACAATTCATAAATCCATTCTTGAGTCTTTTTGGCCCTGGCTGGATCTGCACAAACGAATGCGCCGAGATTCATGTTCTCCTGGACCGTAAGCGTTCCAAAAACGCGACGCCCTTCGGGAACCTGCGCGATTCCTTGCTTGACGATGGCGTGTGCGGCCATCTTATGAACAGAATTCTTGTTGAAATAGATCGCCCCGGAAGACGGCTTTACCAAACCACTGATACTCAGAAGAGTGGTCGATTTTCCTGCACCATTGGCCCCGAGAATCGTGACAATCTCCCCTTCCCTTACCTTCAGATTGATTCCATGGAGGACCTCGATGTTTCCATATTTTACATAAAGATCGACGATTTCAAGGAGCATATTCTCAATCATTATCAACACCTAAATAGGCTTCAATCACACGTGCATCACGCTTGATTTCTTCCGGAGTTCCTTCGGCAATTTTCGAGCCGTATTCGAGGACAACGATTTTTTCGCAGATTCGCATTACCAGACTCATATCGTGTTCGATGAGCAAAACAGTGATTCCCATGTCTCGAAGTTTTTCAATGAAGGTAACGAGCAGTGCGGTTTCCTGTTCATTCATTCCACCCGCAGGTTCATCGAGAATCAGGAGACGAGGTTCTGTGCCGAGAGCGCGGGCGATTTCGAGAAGGCGTTGGTTTCCATAAGAAAGATTCTTCGAGAGTTGCTCCGCCTGATCCCGTAATCCGACAAAATCGAGCGCTTTTAGTGCCTTCTGGATGGCCGCCCCCTCTTCTTTCCGCTGGCGGGGGGTGTGAAACATGGACGAGATCACTCCGGCCTTCATCTGGCAATGACACCCGGCAAGGACATTCTCCAGTACAGACATATTTTGAAAGAGTCGAATGGTCTGAAACGTTCTGGCGATTCCCAGAGAAACGATGCGGTGTGTGGGGAGATTGATGAGAGACGTCTGATCAAAGGATATTTCTCCCTGATCCGGTCTGTAAATGGCCGTTATGAGGTTAAAGACCGTCGTCTTTCCCGCTCCGTTGGGACCAATCAGGCCGACTACAGTGCCCGCTTCCACTTCGAAAGAGACATTATTGACCGCCGTCAGCCCCCCCGAAGTTCTTGGTGAGTCGCTGCACATTGAGGAGGCTCATAACTTACCCTCCCCTCCTGAAACATCTGAAAGAGAATAGCTCCTTGGCCGTGAGGGTAAAAGGCCCTGCGTTCGGAAGATCATCATGGCCACCATGGCGGCTCCAAAAATCAGCATGCGCGCGGTGGCAAATTCACGGAAGACCTCGGGCAGACCCACGATGAGCAATGCACCCAGCAGCACGCCTGGAATACTTCCTGAACCGCCCAGGATGACGATGGCGAACATGAGGACGGATTCCCAGAAGGTGAACGACTCAGGAGAGATGATGGTCATTTTTGCGGCATAAATGTTACCCATCATTCCTGCCCAGCTGGCCCCCAGAACAAAGGATGCCAATTTATAATGTGCTGTATTGATGCCACTCCCCTCAGCAGCCACCTCATCTTCCTTGAGATAGTTGAGAGCCCGCCCGAAACGGGAGTTTTCCAGAAAAAGGAAAAGAAAAATAGTAATGATGGTGAACGCTAAAATGAGATAAAAGAAATGATATGGAGTGCGAAGAACGAATCCAAAAATCGAAGGCCGTGAAATCCCGAAGATGCCGTTCGCTCCACCTGTAATACCGAATACGTTATTGATGAGGGCAATGCGTACGATCTCCCCTACCCCGATGGTAACGATACACAAATAGTCTCCTCGAAGGTGGATGATGGGACGGGCGATGATGAGAGCAAAAACACCTGCAGTGAACGCACTCAAAGGAATAAGCCAGAGCACGGGGATATGAAAATGAGTATTGAGGATGGCTGCAGTGTAGGCACCTACGGCGTAGAACGCAGCATGGCCCAGATTGAAAAGGCCGGCATGCCCCACAATGAGGTTCAAACTCAGTCCGAGAATGGCATAAATGCCAATGCTGTTGAGAACGTCCACCCAGTACGCATTGAGAAAGAGCGGTAAAATAGCCGCCGCACCTATTCCCAACACAATGAGCACCTTCTTTTGATGAATGATCATACTTTTTCAGCAACCCGTTCGCCCAGAAGACCGGTGGGCCGAACAATAAGAATCAAAATCAATACAAGAAACGCTATTGCGTCTTTCCATGCAAAGGAAAGATATGCAGCCCCCATGGCCTCAATCACTCCCAGAAGGACTCCTCCCAGCATGGCGCCGGGAATATTTCCGATCCCTCCAAGGATGGCAGCCGTAAAGGCTTTGAGTCCGTACCCCCATCCCATGGTGAAGTTGATCTGCCCATAGTAGAGCCCCACCATCAAGCCTGCAGCCCCCCCCAGGGCAGGTCCGAGCATAAAGACCAGCAAGATCACACGGTTGACATCAATCCCCATGAGACGCGCGGCCCCCTGATCGATGGCCGCTGCGCGAATGGCTGTGCCGATCCTGGTTTTTTGAATGAAAAAATAAAGGCCGAACATCATCACCAGCGAAACAAAAAGAACGAGGATGCGCACCAGTGGAACATCGAGCCCGAACAGATGAAGCACCGTTTTCGGCAGTATGTCGGTGGGATAGACTTGAAAACGTGCCCCATAGATCAGCATGACGGTATTTTGGAGAAAAATGGATGCTCCCAGGGCGGAGACAACCGCAGAAAGGCGGGGGGATTCCCTGAGAGGCCTGTAGGCGACTCGATCCAGGAGTGCTCCCGCCAGTGCCACAAAGCCCATGACCATGGCCGCCAGAAGAATAACCCCCCAGAGCGGGCCCAATCGGTCCGTAAGGCTCAGAGAGGTCAAAAGAGTCAAGCCCAGGTAAGCGCCAATAGTGAAAAGATCACTGTGAGCAAAATTGATCAGCTTGAGCACGCCATAGACCATGGTGTAACCCAGGGCGATGAGGGCATAGATGCTTCCCACCGCAAGCCCATTTGTCAATTGTTGGAAAAATTGTTCCATGAATCAGTGCCCAAGTAAGTGGAAGTTGCCCTGCAGTTTATGCAGGCCACGATTTATATGTCTCCGCAGTTGGGAGCATTGCCTCGATGGCAGTGAGATCAAAGTATGCAACCGAATTCAAGCTCCGGGCCTTTGCGGAATGAAACGGGTGCAGAACATGGGATATAAAAATTTCTGCATTCTGCACCCTGAAAATGCGAACCAATTCGATTTCATGTATAATGAATATAATGATTACGGTTCGAGGATGAACTGACCTTCGGTGTTCACCTTATATACTCTGTATACTTCACCAACGCGGTCGCCCTTGTCATTGAAGGAGATTTTTCCAGTCAGTCCTGGGAAATCCTTGAGTTCGTTATGAAGGTATGCAGCGATCTTGTCTGGGTCCGTGGATTTGGTCTGTTCCATCGCATAAGTGACTACCCGGAATCCATCACCGGCCAAAACGGGATAGATGGAATTGGGGGGATGACCGTATTTCTTATTGAAGGCGGCAAGAAAGGCTTTGGCCTCTTCCGTTGGGAGATCTTTGGGCAGGGGAGCACTCACGAAATAAAACCCGGCGGCAGCATCGCTTCCTGCAATTTTAACCAGGTCGGGATTGTTCGTCGCATCGCCACCCATAAAAGGTACCGCCCAGTTCATTTCTTTCTTTTGCTTGAGCAGAAGTCCCGCTTCACCGTAATAGCCCGTAAAGAAGACCAGATCGGGTTTTGTTTCCTTGAGCTTCGTAAGGATAGCGGTATAATCCTGTTCCTTCGGGGTCAGAGCGTCAAAGAAAACGATCTGCAGATCCTTATTTCCCTCCAGAAGAGTCTTGGTTTCATCGGCAAGGCCCTTGGCATACGTGCTGTTGTCGTGCAAAATGGCAAGCTTTTTCACCCCAAGCTTTTCAATCGTTTTAGCAGCCACTTTTGCCTGTTCGTCATCACGCGGACAGGTCCTGAAAAAATACTTCAAGCCCTTTTCCGATAAGCGGATAGCTGTGGAACCATTGGCGATTTGAATGATTTTCGCCTCATTGTATATGTTTTGTGTCGCTTCGGTCACTGCAGAGCCATAGGTGCCAATCACAGCCGTGATGCCTTGAGTGGCCAGTCGCTGGGCTGCAAGAGCCGCTGTGCGGGGATCTCCGCCATCGTCTTCACTTACGACTTCGATCTTCGCGCCCAAAACTCCGCCCTTGGCGTTGAGTTCTTCAGCCAAGAGGTCCACCACCTGCTTCATTTCAGCGCCTTCACTGGCCCAGGAGCCCGTCATGGGACCCATCAGTCCAATCTTGGCGGACTGTGCCGTGTGTGCTGTTCCCAACATGAGGGATAACGCCAGGGCAAAATAGAGCAACTTTTTCATGGAATCCTCCTCGTTTCTGGTGCAGTTGCAGCAAGTTGAATGATGAAAGAAAAGAATGGATTCCCCTCGACTTTAGGGGTGCTTCCTTAGAAGTATGCGGAAAATAACAGGGAATCAATTTAGTGTCAACTTTTAGGTACTTTTTGTTCAGGAAAATTATTAAAATGCCAAGGAAAAACGAGAAGTATCGCAAATCGGGAAGGAGATCATAAGAAAGAATGAGGCCAAGGAGAAATTTTCAGTTCACCGGACCCGGCGTCCCTTTTGCGTCATTTGAGCGGAGACTTGTAATCGAGTCTTTTGGTCTCTGATTTTTCATAGATTGTCAAGCCCTCAACATCTGGACGAAAAAGTTCCAAGAAGGAGGAATCATCATGGCTTCCGATCTTGAAAGCAGAATTCTCGAAACTGGCTTGAGACTTTATGGCCTCATTGAAGGCGAATCCCCTTCAGTTTTTAAAAAAGAATACTGGATGGGCAAGATGCTTGGGTGGTGCATGCAGGATGAAGCCTTTAAAGTCGAAATGTTCCGTTTTGTCGATGTTTTTCCCTACCTGACACGATCCGAGTCTATTGCCAAACACCTCAGAGAATATTTTTCCCGCCCTGAATTGAACTTTCCTTCCACCTTGCAATGGGGAATCAAGTTTGTATCTCCTACGTCCATTACAGCTAAGGTGATTTCCAAAAGCATTGCAAACAACATTTCTTCCATGGCTAAACAATTTATAGTCGGGTCCAGTCCGGAAGATGCTTTGGCAGGTCTTGAAAAGCTGAGATCTCAAGGAATGGGGTTCACCGTCGATCTGCTGGGTGAAACCGTCATTTCAGAAAAGGAAGCCGAAGAATATCAGCAGAGGTATTTCCATCTGCTGGATATTCTGGATGCAGCCCAACACCGTTGGACCGCATTGGGACAAGATGTTTCAAATATGGATTGGGGGCACACACCGAAGATCAATATTTCCATCAAACCGTCCGCCATGTATTCTCAAATGAATCCCATCGCTTTCGAACATTCTATCTCTATGGCCAAAGAACGCCTTCGTCCCATTCTTAGAAGAGCCATGAAAGCGAACTCTTTTGTATATCTGGATATGGAGCATTGGGGCTTGAAGAATCTTATTCTGGAGCTCTACCGCAGTCTGATGGAGGAAGCCGAATTTCACGATTATCCTCATACAGGTCTTGTCATTCAAGCGTATCTGCGCGAAAGCGAAACGGACCTCACGGATTTGATCCAGTGGGCTCGGAAGCGCAGGATCCATTGCACCATTCGTCTGGTGAAAGGAGCCTATTGGGATTCGGAATATATTACGGCGCTGCAGAAAAACTGGCCCATCCACGTCTTTACAAACAAGTACGAAACAGATGCCAACTTTGAGAAGCTTGCGCGGATGATTTTGCAAAATCACGAATGGGTGAGCCTGGCTTGCGCCTCCCACAATATGCGTTCGATAGCCTATGTTATGGAAGTGGCTAGAGATTTTTCAGTTCCTGCGGAACGTTTGGAATATCAGGTGCTTTTTGGAATGGGAGAACCGGTCCGTAATGCACTCACCAAGGCGGGGCTACCCGTTCGGCTGTATGCTCCTGTTGGCGATATGATACAGGGAATGTCGTACCTTGTACGCCGTCTCCTGGAAAATACTGCGAATGAATCTTTTTTGCGGCAGAGTTTCTCGCAGGGGGTGGCGCGGGAAGAATTGTTGCGCAATCCTCGCGATCTCCTCGCAGAGCATCCCTCGGCACCCGAAGGCCCACGTGAAACTCCGGAATATGGAGACAAGGGACCCTTCCTCAACGAACCTCCGTGGGATTGGTCTCAAGCTGTGCATCGGAAGCGCTTTGCGGCCGCGCTGGAAGATGTCCGTAAGAAATTCCCTATGAAAGTGCCTCTTGTCATTGGAGGGAAAAAAATCTCCGTTTCAAGGGAGATCCATTCCATCAATCCGAATGCGCCGGAGGAAGTAGTGGGAATCGTCTCGTCCGCGGGGCGAGAGGAAGCCGAAGAGGCCATTCTTGCAGCGCGAACAACCTTTCCGCTCTGGAGAGACACGGATCCGGGGGTTCGAGCCGAATACCTCTTCAAGGCGGCGAATGTGGCGAGAGGGATGCGTTATGAATTGGCGGCCCTTCAGGTTTTTGAAGTGGGAAAGGCCTGGAGTGAGGCGGACGGAGATGTTTGCGAAGCCATCGATTTCCTGGAATACTATGGGCGCGAGATGATCCGGCTGAGTGCTCCACAACGCATGGGACAGGTACCCGGAGAAATCAGTCACCTTTTCTACGAACCCCGTGGAATCGCCGTAGTGATTGCCCCCTGGAATTTTCCACTCGCTATTTCCATGGGAATGACATGCGCCGCCATTGTGACGGGAAATACAGTCGTCTATAAACCTGCTTCCCAATCGCCCGTGATCGGCTCCATGGTTTCAAAGATTTTCGAGGAGGCAAAACTTCCTCCGGGTGTGCTCAATTTCCTTCCCGGCTCCGGCAGCGAGATCGGGGACTATCTGGTCACACACCCTCAAGTCAGCCTCATTGCCTTTACCGGCAGTAAAGCTGTCGGACTTCGCATTGTAGAGCTTGCGTCGAAAACCCCTGAGGGAGCTTTGTCGGTCAAGAATGTGATCGCCGAAATGGGTGGGAAAAATGCCATTATAGTGGATGCGGATGCGGATTTTGATGAGGCTGTCTTACATATTCTGCATTCCGCTTTTGGCTATCAAGGACAAAAGTGCTCGGCGTGCTCGCGCTTGATCGTTCTCGAGGAAAACTACGACCGACTCGTGGACCGGCTCAAAGCCGCAGCGGAAAGCCTCCACCTGGGCTCTCCCGAGAATCCTCAAAATGTGATGGGAGCTGTGATTGATCCTTCGGCTCGACAGAAAATCATGGAATATATTGAAATCGGCAAGAAGGAAGGGACCTTACTGCTGGAGCGTCAGGTTCCTGGCAGTGGAGGACATTTTGTACCGCTTACTATCTTCACGGATATCCGTCCGGACCATCGCCTGGCCCAGGAGGAAATCTTTGGTCCCGTGCTGGCGGTCATGAAAGCGCAGGATTTCGACGAGGCTCTCGCTATTGCCAACAGTACCCCTTACGCCCTCACGGGAGCAGTGTTTTCAAGAAGTCCAGCCAATATCGCCCGGGCTGCGAAAGAATTTCGGACGGGCAATCTCTATATCAACCGGGGCTGTACAGGAGCACTGGTGGGACGCCATCCATTTGGAGGTTTCAACATGTCCGGGATCGGGTCCAAAACGGGGGGGCCAGACTATCTGTTGCAGTTCATGGTCCCTAGAAATGTGGCCGAAAATACGATGCGAAAAGGATTTGCCCCCTTGAAAAACTCAAGAAAATAAAGGTATTGAAACCCGACATCAACGGACAGGTTCTGATGATCCTTTCAGGCAACCCGCTGCAAACGGCGATAATCCCCATCTTGATAGAGAGTATATTTCGCACCTTCAAAATCGAATTGATCCTGATAGCCAAATGGAAGGCCCAGATCCTGGGCCGTTGAAATGCTTTCCAGCAGGAAGGAAAGAACCATCGCGTATTGTTCGAGGGACGACAGAACTTCTCCGGATTCTATGGAAATTTCCTTCACGCCGAACAGTTCTTTGAGTCCTCGGGTTTCAAATACCCCTTTTTCCTTGTTGTATACCAACAAAATGGTCTGGTCTGGTTTTTTGCTGTTCTGGATCTGAAGAAGAACTGCGCTTTCCTCAACAATAGAAGTTTCGGTCATTTTTTGTTTCCTTTGTGTCATTTTTTATCCACCAACATGTCAGAACATCCGGGAATGCTTACCCTCAGCCATGAAAATTGCGAGTCGGATTTTCAAATCAGGCATCCAGCCTGGGGCAAGGAATCCCGACCTACGGACGGAGTATCTTCAAAGCAAAAGGCTATGGTGAATTTCAGATGTTTAGCTGCAAATAGCCCTTTCCCAAAAGGGCGTTACTCATTTTAAATGAAGATAACAGACAGTTTTTTTTAAAGCAACTCAAGAGAAAAAAGGCCATCTTACCTGCAAGATGGAATGAAATGAGGAAAACGGGATCGAAACCTCGAGGTAGATACCGCATGGACTCACCAGCTCCTACCTGCATTCTCAAAAAATCGTTATACAAGGGTCTTGTAAGGCATGCCTTGTTTGGAATATTGTCCTCACCCTGAAAAGCAGCGACAGAGTCTATTCATTTTCAAGGAGTTTATTGCATGCCCATCGATCAGCTTTCGCCGTCTCAGCAGGCGGCTGTCACCTATGTCTCCAGTCCCACCATTGTCACCGCAGGCGCGGGAAGTGGAAAAACCAGGACCCTGACCACCAAGATTGCCCACCTGGTGAACGACCTTGGTTATAGTCCCGATAGGATTCTCGCCATTACCTTTACCAACAAAGCGGCTGCCGAAATGAAGAGCAGGCTTCAAAGGGCAACCCAAAGGCCGGCAAACGATTTTCCCTGGGTGAGGACTTTTCACAGCGCCTGTTTCAAGATCCTGAAAGCCCACTGCGATTTACTGGGATACCAAAAACCCCTCATGATTCATGACGACTCCCAACAGAAAACGCACCTGAAGAAAGTCCTTGCCGAACTGAACCTGGACAAAAAGTACTTGTACGGAGCGGGCAGCATGATTTCCCACGCTAAAAACTCGGGAGACCCACAAAAGTTTCTCAATCTCCATGGGAAACTCCCCCGAAAGCTGGAAATCTATAGAAAATACAATGAAATGCTTGAACAGAACAACTCCATTGACTTCGATGACATTCTCCTGCTCACCCGTGATCTTCTGATAAAATTTCCAGAGATTCGTGACCGATATCAGAATTCTTTTGATTATATCCTGGTGGACGAATTCCAGGATTCCAACGATATTCAAAACCAGATCATCGATTTGCTCCTGCGGGATGGAAGACTGACCGTTGTAGGGGATGACTATCAGAGTATCTACAAGTTCAGAGGAGCGGATCCCTTTCATTTTATCAATTTTCCCCGGAAATACTGTGACGCACGGATCTTCAAATTAGAAGAAAATTACCGCTCCACGACGGAAATCGTAGCCGCTTCCGACGCTCTTATCGCCAATAATTCCCAACGCATGGAAAAAACATGCTTCAGCAGGCGCAAGGGTGAACTTATTCACGTCAAATCGCTCCCCACCGACGACGCCGAAGCGGCCTGGGTCGCCAAGAAATGTTGGGAATATGTCGGCTACAAGAAAATTACCATGCAGGAAATCGCCATTCTCTACAGAACAAAGTTCACGTCTCTTCCCTTTGAACGGGCCTTGAGGTCCGAAAGGCTTCCTTACAACATGGTTGGAGCGCAGGGCTTTTTTCAACGCAGGGAAGTTCAAGACCTTAACGCTTATCTTATCAGTGCGGTCAATGTTCGGGATGACGTCTCCTTTGAACGCATCATCAACGTTCCCAAGCGTGGCATTGGTCCGGGCGCTCTCAAGAAAATCTTTGCAGCCAAAGAGCGAGATATGTCTTTACAGGACGCGTGCCGAAAAGCACTCCGCAGGAACATTCTTCCCAAAAAGGCCATGGTGGAATTGGATAAACTGCTCTCATTCATCGAAGCCATTGGAAAGGAAAAGCCGGATACAGCTCTGAGAAAAGTCGTTATGGAAATGGAATACGGCGAATACATCAAATCCATCGCAGAGAACGAAGAAGACGTCATAAGCCGTATGGAAAATATCAAGCAAATGATCTACGATGCGTCGCAAAAAGATTCCATTGCAAGCTACCTGGAAGATGCCGCACTCATCAGGGATGATCAGGATACCGCAGACAAGAAGAATGGAATCAGGCTCTCCACGATTCATGCTGCCAAAGGGCTGGAATTCAAGGTGGTTTTCGTCGTCGCACTCGAAGAGGGCATTCTGCCGCATGGTCGATCGTTTGATGCCCGGGATGAAAAAAAGCATGATGAAGGTATCGAGGAAGAACGGCGTCTCATGTATGTGGCCATGACCAGGGCCTCGGACTATCTCCATCTTACCTCTTCCAGAACGCGAAGGGGGGAAGCAACGATAGAAAGCCGTTTTCTCGATGAAATTCCGGAAGATCTTCAGGACAGACAGTAAATTTTTGAGCTTATTTTGAATTCCAGGCTTACAAAAAAACGAATGTGGTGAGCCTGGAAGGGAAGAATAAGGTCAAGGATAGGTTTTTTGAGTTTTTAAGGGAGTCTCGTGTGCCGCTTCTTGTTTCCACTTCTTACCAGCCCCCTTTTGTTCTTCAAAATGGTCATTTTCAGACAATCTTTCCCAGCCTTTTCCGCAGGGTGCGAGACGTTTCCTATCATCGCATCAGGATCTCAACTCCAGATGATGATTTCATCGACCTGGATCGCGCTTCCGTTGGGGGCGACAAACTTGGAGTGATCGCTCATGGGTTGGAGGGAA
Organism: Desulforhabdus amnigena; assembly: GCF_027925305.1. Taxonomy (NCBI): domain Bacteria; kingdom Pseudomonadati; phylum Thermodesulfobacteriota; class Syntrophobacteria; order Syntrophobacterales; family Syntrophobacteraceae; genus Desulforhabdus; species Desulforhabdus amnigena. Next base: position 895,820 of record NZ_BSDR01000001.1, read on the forward strand.
GTTCCTGCCGCAGCTATGTTTTGGGAATGGTGCAGGCTTTGAATGCCCAAGGATGGGATGCTGTAGCATGGAATTTCAGAGGATGCAGTGGAGAGCCCAATCGCCAGATCAGATTTTATCACAGTGGGGATACGGATGACCTCAATACCGTGCTCAAGGAAATTCTGAACAGGTTCGACTACCGCCACATCGCCTTGATTGGATTCAGTATGGGCGGGAATGTGATTCTGAAATTTCTGGGAGAATATTCGGCACGCATGCACCCCTCCATCAAGGCGGGTATCGCATTCTCCGTTCCTTGCGATTTGGCATCCGCTGCTCACAAGTTGAAGCAACCTTCAAATCTCATTTACATGAAGCGGTTTCTCCTGAATCTACACGAAAAAATACGTATAAAAATGAAACAGTTTCCTGGTCGAATCGATGATAAGGGCTACCACCTCATTCACAGTTTTAAAGAGTTCGATGAGCGTTATACGGCACCTCTCCATGGATTTGAAAGCGCGGAGGATTATTGGGAGAAGTCCAGCAGCAAGGGGTTTTTGCATCGCATTTCAATCCCTGTTCTGATGGTGAACGCTCTGGATGATCCATTTCTCTCCTCTTCGTGTTATCCTTATGAAGAAGCTTTGAATAATCCCTGTTTTTTCCTGGAAGCCCCCAGGTTTGGTGGGCACGTGGGATTTATGGGATATGGGAATGGCGGGAATCGATACTGGTCGGAAACACGCACCGTACAATTCTTGAAGAACCAATGCAATTGGAAATAAAACTCCAAATGATTGGCGGGCCAGGTTGAAAGTCGCACTAATCACGCCTTCAAATGATATATATGGCGCATACATGTCGTTATTGTGGCGTTATTTTATCTATTATGGCGCGATAATGGCGATGAAATTTAAAGGGGGGGCTGGGGTTGAGCAAATAATATTTGTAATATTAATATCTTAAAATTTATTTCGAGGTTGGCATTCATGTTGCAAAACTTCATAAACAAATATGAAAGAAAACTCTTTCCTCCTCTTAAAACCAGTCGGTCTGCCCCACCGACTGGTTTTTTTATTCAGGAAAGGCTTCTTTTTTGAAGCCGTAGAATCCCGCCATACCTGCTTTCTCCAATGAACCGGAAACACCGTTGTTTAACCGAAATCACCTTAAGTCTCCTTCCGGTCGATATAGTTGTTTGTGGTATAGTTCACGTTCCTGCGAATAGCTCTTTTCCCATACGAAGTTCCCCGTCTACATTTTCTTGAAGACAGCCTCAAAGGGATTGTTGAATCCCCCTTTGTTTTTTTTTCTGTGATATCTTTTCGTGGTATTTTTGTGTGGAAGGCTGCGGAACATTCTTCGGAGTCTTACGGTCCGGTTTGTCCTTTGATTTATTATCTCCCTGGTTCTTCATGGAAAGAGCGATGCGTTTTCTTTGATGATCCACATCGAGAACGGTGACCATCACCTGCTGGTGTACGCGCACTACCTGGCCGGGATCTTTTATAAAGTAGTCGCAAAGTTCGCTCACGTGAACCATCCCGTCGCGGTGAACACCAATGTCTACAAATGCTCCGAATGCAGTGACATTCGTGACGATGCCTGGCAACCTCATGCCGGGCTGCAGGTCATCGATGCTCTCAATTCCTGGTGCAAAGGAAAAGGGTTCAAAGGTTTTCCGAGGATCTCTACCAGGTTTGGCCAGTTCCTGTAGAATGTCGTTCAAAGTGGGCATCCCCACATCCTTGGTGACATAGCGCGACAGATCGATCTTCTGCCTGAGGCTTTCATCACGCATGAGGTCGGAGACGGAGCATTTGAGATCCTTCGCCATGGTTTCAACGATGGGATACGATTCGGGATGGACGGCGCTGGAATCGAGGGGATTCGAGCCTCCGCGAATGCGCAAAAAACCGGCGGCCTGCTGGTACCCCTTGGGTCCAAGGCGGGGAACTCTCTTGAGTTCTGCGCGAGATTCAAAGGGGCCCTTCTCGTTCCGGTATGCCAGGATATTTTTCGCCAGCTGAGGTCCAAGTCCTGAAACGTAAGTGAGCAACTGTGCGCTGGCGGTGTTGACCTCAACACCTACACTGTTCACACAACTCATGACCACATCGTCAAGGCTTTTCTTGAGTTCGCCCTGATCCACATCGTGTTGATACTGCCCCACCCCGATGGACTTGGGATCTATTTTGACCAGCTCCGCCAGCGGGTCCATGAGACGCCGCCCGATGGAAACGGCTCCACGAACTGTCAGGTCATGATCGGGAAATTCTTCCCGAGCAATGGCGGAAGCCGAATAAATGGATGCCCCACTCTCATCCACCATGACGATCTGAACGTCTGCAGGAAGCCCCAATTTCCGAACAAAGGATTCCGTTTCCCTTCCCGCCGTACCGTTTCCAATGGCGATGGCTTCTGTTTTAAACTGGCGCACCATGGCCACGATCCGCTCTACCGCCTTGGCCGCTGCCTGATCTCCCGTATGAGGGTAAATGGTTTCATTGTGAAGAAGTTTCCCCTGAGGATCCAGGCATACCACCTTACAGCCGGTCCGGAACCCCGGGTCGATGGCCATCACCTTTTTGGATCCCAAAGGGGCGGCCATGAGCAGGTGCCGCAAGTTGTCCACAAAAATGGCAATGGCATCCCGGTCTGCACGCACTTTGGTCTCCTGTTTGATTTCCGTTTCCAGGGAAGGAGCCAGCAGTCGGCGATAACTGTCATGGAGGGCCAATCGGACCTGTTGAGAAGCAGGCGAATCCCCCTTTAAAAAAAGAGATTCCAGAATGGCAAGAGCTTCTTCCTCAGGTGGGAGAATATGGAGGGAAAGAAACCCTTCACGCTCGCCACGACGCATTGCAAGCACGCGATGCGATGGAGCCTGGCCGACTGATTCTTCCCAGTCGTAGTAATCACGGTACTGGATGCCTTGGGCTTCTTTTCCCGGAAGAACCTTGGCTCGAAACTGACCTTTCCGGGAAAACAAGTTACGCAGATGAGCACGGGTTTCGGTATTTTCGTTGGCCCACTCGGCAATGATGTCGCGGGCCCCTGAAAGAGCATCATCTACCGAGGAAACACCTTTCTCCTCGTCGAGGTACCGGCGAGCCTCAACGTCCGGATCCAGACCCGGCTCCTGGTCGAAGAGCTTCTGTGCAAGGGGTTCAAGTCCCTTTTCTTTGGCGATGGTAGCTCGAGTCCGACGCTTGGGGCGGTAGGGTAGATAGAGATCTTCCAAAACGGCAAGGGAATCGGCCTTGAGGACCTTGAGGTTCAGATCGTTCGTCAACTTTCCCGTCTCGGCAAGGGATTTCAGGATCGCCTCGCGTCGTTTATCGAGAGCTTCAAGTTGAGCGAGACGATCACGGATAGCCACAATCTGAGTTTCATCCAGAGATCCTGTGGCTTCCTTGCGGTATCGCGCGATAAATGGAACCGTTGCTCCATCTTCAAAGAGCTGCAGAGTAGCCTGGATCTGATGGGGGGCGAGTTGAAGCTCCTTTGAAATAATGGAAATGTACTGCTCGTTCATATCTTCCTTTCCCAATACAGGACAAAGTTTTTCAGTGCAGGAAATGTTTTATAAGGCATAGCTCATTCAAAGTATTCGGGTCTATCATTCCACCTCTATTTTGTAAATGATCCATCATGATAAGGATGCGAAAGTTCTCGACCCGCACAGCAGTTTTGTCGTACATAAATCCAGCGAAAGCAAAAGACGGCAAACCCTGGAGACCGGCCCAGCAGCAGGATATTTGGGCTGAGGGGACATTCATTTATTGTATAAAATGAGGAGTTTTCATGAACAATGAGACTGTACCTGCAAGTACTCAAATGCACTACGAACTGCGGCTGACAACTACGGCCTCCGGTGTGGGATATTTCGCATGCTGCCCAGCGGAGGAAACAGTTTTCAACGATTACATCGAATACTTGAGGTCCCATCCTTTTGACGAGTTTATGCACAAGCATTTGATGGAATCCCTCTCCGTCCTGAAAGAGGAAAAAATCCGGGACATGATCAAGAAAGCCGGGAAGGACGATCCGGTTTTCTTGTCTCTTTTGTATGAGGTTTGCCATATCTATGAAAAATTCACTGTATTACGAAAGCTTTTTGAATCGGAAGATCTGAAAGAGCTGAGTTCGTATACTCCCCTCATCCATATTCGATCGGACCGTTTAGAGGATCAGGCTCTCCATTTCAAATGGATTCAATTATTTGAGGAAAATATCAACGAGCACAAATCCATCCCCTCTCCCCAATCCATCGGCCTGCCCTTTCCGTTTGCAGAAAGGGAGCTTCTCTCGGATTCCAGGCATGTTGTTTCCATCAAAACAGTCTCCGATGGCATTCCAAAATCTTCGACTCAGCACTCGGACTCCCTCCCCTCTTTTGAAGAAACCGCACAAAAAGCTCTGGAAAAACTTCAAAAAACCGGGGTGCTGGGCGGCACGGAAATGCGGCATGCATCTTCCCTGAGCCCTTATGCCCTATTTCGACAGTGGAACATCAACCATGCAGTGCGCAACGGCCGGCATGATTATACCCTCCGTGGCGTGCAGACAAGCTATGGGCGAGGGCTTTCACTGCCAATGGCAAGGGCTTCTTATTCCATGGAAATAGTGGAACGGTGTTCAGCCTTTGCCGATTTTGGTCCGGAAGGGGTTCTCGGGTACGTGAAGGGGTATCCCCTTACCTACGCTTCTTATGAAGAGCTTGCAGGAGGAACGACCGCTGTTCTTGATCCCAATACATTGTGCCTGGAAGTTCCCTATGAAAATAGTCCCCTGTACTGGCTGGAGGGAGAGTATCGCGATGAAGACGGCCTTCATCCGATCCTCGTTCCGGCTCAGTGTGTCTTTCTTTTCTGTAATCTCGATGAAATCAGTCTCTTCAGCGGCCTCGGGTCCACCGGTCTGGCTTCGGGCAATACCATGGAACAGGCCAAGGTGAGTGCTCTTTTGGAAGTGCTGGAACGTGATGCTGAAGGGGTGACGCTCTATGATCCTTCGCGATGCTTCAGGATCGAGGCAAACGATGCGGTGCTGAGTCCTCTCCTGGCTGGATATCGCGCGAAGGGAATCCACATTCAATTTCAGAATATGACCTCTGAATTGGGAATACCATGCTACAAGTGTTTCGTCGTGGGGTCCGAGGGGCAAATCATCAAGGGCACCAGTGCACATCCGGATGGAAGACGCGCTCTCGTTTCCGCTTTGACGGAAACGCCTTATCCTTTCCCGTACGGACCCCCATCCGCTTCAGGCCCCGATGGACTACCCGTAGTGCGCTTTCAGGATATTCCCAATTATTCCAGAGGCGACTACAGGGAAGATCTGGCCCTCTTGGAAGGGGTTCTGATGGCCAACGGGTATCGCCCTATTTACGTCGACCTGACGCGTGAGGATCTTGGCCTGCCCGTGGTGAAAGCCATTGTCCCGGGATTAGAGTTTATGGCGGATTTTGATCGCTTCTCGCGCGTCAGCCCTCGCCTATTTGCTGATTATTTGAATTTGTTCCGTTAAGAATTCGAAAGAACTTTTCCTGTTGAGACGGAGGAAATAGAAGGCAGATGGAATTCTATTTTATCTTATGATTTCAAATAATTTTTTGTATTGAAAACCAGCGGATGGATTTTTAGTTCGATATCGCTTTTTCTTCTTGCCTTTTTCTATTTAGAGTTTATTTTAAATCCCTAAAGAAAAGGGGTTCGATATGTAGGGTTATACGAGGAATCGGTCTTTCGCCTTATAGAGCGGTTTCAGGGTAGCTCGAAATAACGCGCCAAGAAGAGAAGTGCAGGTTGTAAAGAACACAGTTGAGAAAGGATTTAGAAATGGCGGAAGGTCGAGTAAAGTGGTTCAATGATCAAAAGGGTTATGGTTTTATCGAAGCCGATTCTGGAAAGGATGTCTTTGTTCATCATACTTCCATCCAGGGTCAGGGTTTCAAGTCTTTGAGCGAAGGTCAAAGGGTGGCTTTTGATGAAGAGCAAGGCGCTAAAGGGCCTCAGGCGGTTAACGTGAGGAAGCTTTAGTCGATATATTCTTTAGAATCTTCAGTATGCAATGTGAAGCCGAGGCAGGTCCTCGGCTTTTCTGTTTTCAGGGATACCGAAAATCGGCAGAGCAGGAGTCTTTGCTTTTCAATACTCCATTTTGCCCAAACGCTTTCCACCTCTCCTTGCAAAGGGCCATCCTCTATTTAAAGCCGATTTTGACGGCTGTTTTCTGGGGCAACGCATTCGTTGCCGGCCGAGTGACGGGTGGCGAGAACAGCTCAATAGAGCGTCACCTCAATAGTGAACCGCCAGCCAGATTGTTTCTTCAGCGGGATCAGTCCATTCAACGCGATGCCTTCTGTGTGAAGGAATATTGATATAGTCGCCGGCCTCCAGGCTGATCATTGTATCACTGCCTTCAAAACGCAGGCGAGCCCTCCCTTTAATGACAAGGACCCATTCATTTTGCTGTTGATCGTACCAATACCCTTCGGGTGAGGCATGCCCCAGGGAAATGATCCTCTCGATCTTTACCTCCCTGGTTTGGATCAAGCTTTCAAAACATTCGTTTTCAAGAGATTTAGGAACTTCCGACAGGATATTTTTGACTTCCATTTCAATTTAAATTCCATAGGTAGTGTGGGTAGTATGTGGTTAATATTGCTTTTGGGGGTAATTTTACCGATGTCCCTTCCCGTAAAAGCGGGGATGAACATCGGCAACGGTAGGAAATGAAAATAAGAGGAAACCGCACAATCTACCACTTCGTAAAAAGCTCGGCAGAATGTTGATTTAATCCCTCAAAGTAAATTTCCAGGAACAATACCACTCTTCAGGATGGGGGTCGGGCGGGCAACCAATGCATTCCGTTTCGATGCGCGGGTCTATGTAACTGGCAAAAAAGGGATACTCCACCATGCCCCCTGATTTGCAGGGGTAATCCTGAAGTCCTTTACGTTTTCGCGCTACTTGCACTCGGCATTCTTCCATTCTGAATATAAAACTTTTTGCATCCACATCTTCGATGGACTGTTTATTGATTCGCGCATACATGCGAAAAGCGAGAGCCGTTTTCAATCCATCCAATCCACCCAGTTCAGGAATCCCAAGCAGTTCCTTGATCCTGTGAGCCTCGTAAGGTGAAAACCTCGACCAGCACGTATCATTGCAGCGTTTCGCAGTGTCCATTCCAAACTGCTTTTCCACAGCCTGGAACCAGACTCCGTCGTTGGCCAGCCAGTTGACGCAAATGGCATCGAGCAGTTTCAAAAGATCCTGCCTTCCCATGTTCCTCAAAGCCTTCGGAACTCCGTCTTCCACTTCAATATCCAGTACCTTGGCAAGCCTGTTGAACATGATGCTCCACGAAAGATCACCGGCGACCGTTTCAATGGCAGCCGCTTTCTTCATTCCCAACTGGTATTCCACTTCCCTGAACCAGCTTCCATAATGTATCAAAGTGCGCCGAAATCCCTCCATGACCCACTGAACCAACTCCGGTTGAGACAGATCATCAAACACCTTCGGCTGAGATTGACTGGACATTTCTTCTCCTTGTTGTTGAGCCGGCTGATTGCAAGGCCTTAGACTTTTTTTCACACATTTCCATACATTCCGGGGCTCCGAATGGACGTGAATGGGTGAGAAGGTCTTCATTTCGGCCGGCATGTTAGGTTGGAAAAGGAACGCACAAGCACACTCTCTCAAGAGGAGGACACACGGAGAGACCAATAGAAAAGTACCGCCTCTATCTTGAGAAAATTTTACTCATAATAGATAAGATCGTGTCTGAAGATCAAGGAAAATGGCAGGAGATGATCTCGGAGGAGATCTTGGGTTGGCGTAGCATCAGCTCTTTGTTCCGGTCGGCACGGCATCGAGGGTTCGCAAAAAACATACGTCTCCATCACAGGGTGAGTGAAACCCTTTTCTTGCCCATCCCGCGAGAGAGGGGACTTCCCGCGCAGGGCGGTGGGCAATGCTCGGTTTTTGCCCACCCTGCACAGTGGAAGCCCTTTTAGTTGACGTATCAGATGTCGTAATACAGTTTGAATTCATGGGGATGAGGACGCATACGGAGCGGATCTACCTCGTTCTCGCGTTTGTATGAGATCCACTTTTGGATAACGTCGTCGGTGAAGACATCGCCCTTGAGGAGGTACTCGTGATCGTTTTCCAAGGACTTGAGAGCTTCATCGAGTGACCCGGGGGTAGAAGGCACATTGGCAAGTTCTTCAGGAGTCATGGAGTAGATATCACGATCCAAGGGCTGGCCGGGATCGATTCTGTTTTGGATACCATCCAGAGCGGCCATCAGGATAGCACTGAAAGCGAGGTAACCATTGCAGGACGGATCCGGGAAGCGCACTTCGATACGTTTCAGTTTGGGTGAAGCGGAATACATGGGGATACGCAAGGATGCGCTGCGGTTACGGCTGGAGTAAGCGAGATTCACCGGTGCTTCGTAACCAGGCACAAGCCTTTTGTATGAATTGGTCGTCGGGTTGGTGAAAGCACAGAGAGATGCTGCGTGTTTGAGAATACCACCGGCCGCATAAAGAGCCATTTCACTCAGACCTGCATACTTATCGCCGGCAAAAAGCGGTGTGCCGTCCTTCCAAATACTAACGTGAACATGCATGCCGGAACCATTGTCGCCGAAAAGAGGCTTGGGCATGAAGGTTGCCGTCTTTCCATTGCGAAAAGCAACATTCTTCACTACATATTTGTACCACTGCAGATTGTCGGCCATTTTTACCAAAGTAGCAGCCTTCATATCGATCTCTGCCTGACCGGCGGTAGCGACTTCGTGGTGCTGGCATTCCACGGTCAATCCCACCTTTTGCATCATCAGTACCATTTCGGTGCGAAGGTCCTGCTGTGAGTCGACAGGCGGAACAGGAAAATAACCCTCTTTATGGCGCGGTTTGTAGCCCAGATTGGGATTTTCAACACGACCGGTATTCCAGGTGCCTTCAATGGAGTCGATAAAATAGTAGCCGTACTGGCAGGCTCCATCATAGCGAATATCATCAAAAATGAAGAACTCCGCTTCAGGACCGAACCAGGCCATGTCACCAATGCCGGTGAACTTCAGATATTCCTCGGCCTTTTGAGCGATGTGGCGGGGGTCGCGAGTATATCTTTCCTTGGTAACAGGGTCTGCAACGTTACAAATCATGGTAAGGGTGGGAACCGCCATGAAAGGATCCATTTTTGCGGTTTCCGGATCGGGAATGACGAGCATATCACTGGCATTGATGGGCTGCCATCCGCGAATGCTGGATCCGTCAAAGCCGTAGCCATTTTCAAAATCGGATTCACTCAACTCTTCAATTGGATTTGTAAAATGTTGCCAAGTTCCAAGGAAATCCATAAACTTGAGATCAACCATCTTAGCGCCCTGCTCCTTGGCAAAGGCGAGTACTTCACTCGGGGTCATATCATTGCCTCCTTTGGATTCGTTCAAACCTAGTTGTTTTTGAAAAGTCAAAATCACCAAAAGCAATTCTCTTGCCAAAAGCATAAAAAAACATTCAGGTATTCAATTTTATAAGATTATTTTTTGTTGCTTTCATCATACTGCCCGATTCGTGCAGGAAGTGATTCAGGGATAGATTATAAAGATGAACAAAAATGAACCCTCAACCTAGTAAGTGTTCATAAAAATGAAGGTCCTTCCTGAAGAGATAAGATAATAAACAGTTAATAAACAATGTGTTAGCTATGTTTGGTAAGGGGAAAGAAGGGTATACAAAATTGTAACATATGTTGCCTTTGATTGTGCCGTCCATCAGAAAACGTGCTTTTCGGAAGCGATTTTCAGCATGTCACGGCAAGGCATTCCAACAAACTTTGTCTTATTCTTTCATGAAGGTCAAAATCCATCAATTTATTGCCGCTAAGATCGGTGACGTAAAAAACATCCGTAACCTGGGCTCCCGGCGTAGAGATTTTGGCCAGTTGGATGGATACTTGGAGATTATAAAGCGTATTGGCGATGGAGTGCAACACGCCTGGCCGGTCCCATGTATACACCTCGATAATGGTGTAGAAATCCGAAGCATCCTCGTCGACCAGGACACGGTCTTCCTTGCGCGGGAGACACTTGGGCTGTAAAAGAGAAGGTTTTCGCCTGGTTGCCAGCAGTTCATCCAAATACGAACGGTTTTCAAGGACCTTCCCAAAGTCACTCTTGATTTTTTCCCAGAGTTCATCGGCACGCAATGGATCCGGCAACCGTTCCAGGATGAGGATATCCAGTGCAATCCCGGACTCTCTGGTGAAAATATCTGCCGAAAGAATATTCAACCCTCTTGCCCAGAGGATGCCTGTTATGATGGCAAACAAACCGGGGCGGTCCCTGGTGGCAAATGTGACCTCCCACATACTTCCTTCCATCTGCCGCGCATGAAATGCCAGAGCGCGCTCACCGTCCAGTTCCCTCTCCATATGGTAATGCCGCTTGATGGCCTCGGGGGCCTGGGAAAGAAGATAGCGAAAAGAAAGCTTTTCGAGCCACTGAGCGACCTTCAGTTTCTCCGACTCGGATTCAAAATGTTCGAGGACCTTTTGCTGCACGACTGCAGATCTTTCCTGCAAGTCCTCTCCCTTCCAATCCCCACGGAGGAGCAGTCGATCCACCTTGGCCCAGAGTTCTCTCAGCAGGGAAGCCTTCCATGTATTCCAGGCACCAGGGCCTGTCGAGCGCGAGTCGGCAATGGTGAGAAGATAGAGCAGGTGCAACCGTTCCCTCTCTTTCACTTCAATGGCGCAGCCGAGTATGGGTTTTTCATCCATGAGATCACGTTTGAGAGCCGTCTCTGCAAGAATGAGATGATGCCTGATGAGAAAAATCAGCAAGTCGCCCTCTTCTTCTGAAAGATGCAGCCGTTCGGCAATATCTTTGGCCATTACGGCGCCCCGCTCCGCATGATTCTTGCCTTTCCCTTTGCCGATATCATGGATCAGCGCTGCGAGGTAGAGGATGCGACGGTGCTTTATCTGTTCAAAAACGTTTTTCAGCCTGAGTCCCAAAAGTGATTCGTCCTCATCCTGTTCCATGCGATGCAATTGACGTACGGTGCGCAAGAGGTGTTCATCCACCGTATACAAATGATAAACATCATGCTGGACCCGGTAACGCACTGCGGCAAACTCAGGTAGAAACACATCCAGAAAACCTGTCTCCAGCATCACCTTGAGCACACGAAAAGCGTTCTTATCGTCAAGCAGGATATCGAAAAACTGTTTGATGGTTTCCCGATCTCTGCGCACCGCATCCGTAAATGCGCTCAAGTTTTCACGGATGACCTGTCCTGCCTGGTGATGAAAATGGGCGTCAGATTGCGCTGCCTGCCAGAAAAACTGCATGAGGAGCCCCGGACGTTTTTTGACCCATTCCGGTTCCATAAAATGAAGATGCCTGCCTTCCAGCAGGAACGGCCCCGGGAGAATTCGCTTGTGGAGACCAAGCCTTGGGATTTTTCTTTGAGCTTCTTCCAAACGTTCGAGGAAAAAAGAGGTGGTGCGCCGAATGCGTGCAGTATGACGATAGTAGAGTCTCATGAAAGCTTCTACTGCAGAGCCTTGAAGTCCATCCATGCAGCCGATGCGCGCAGCGATCTGCTCCTGTTCCGGGAAAAGGAGCTGATCCTGTCGACGTCCCGTCAACTGGTGAAGTTGCAACCGCACACGCCACAGGAAATCATAAGCCTGTTCGATCCACAGTTTCTCCTGCGGAGTGAGCCATTCATGCGCAATCATGGCATCAAAAGAAGGATTTTGAAAATAGACGGCCCCTGCCCATCGCATGAGATGGCAATCCCTCAATCCGCCAACCCCTTCCTTGATGTGAGGTTCTAAAAGATAAGAACTTTCGCCGTACTGCACGAGGCGGCCTTCACGATATTGAAGCAAATTTTGAAGAAATCGCCGCCGACTTTGTGTTCCAAAGCTCTTGCTGTAGGATTTGCGCCAATCTTTGAAAAGCTGGGAATCTCCAGCGATCAGTTCGGCTTCGAGATGATTGGTAAGGATGGTAAAATCTTCATTGACCAGACGTTTCACCGCCGAGACGGAAGCTGTGACATGACCTACTTCAAATCCATTGTCCCAGAGTCCATAAACGATTTCCCGCACTACATCCTGGAGAACCTGAGGAAGACGCTTCTGATAGAGAAAGAGAAGGTCCAAATCGGAAGCGAAACTCAACTCTCCGCGCCCGAATCCCCCTACAGCGGCAAGAGCCCATCCTGCTTCAGGCAAGGATTCGGCATTGAAAGCTTTGGCTAGATTCTCCCGAAAGTGCTGTGCATAGGTGCGGGCAGCAAGCAATCCGGGAACGTCATTCCGACACATTTGGAGAAACGTCTGGCGGATTTCTTTCAATCGTTGGAAGAGAAGATTAAAACGTTGCTGGGCCATGAGATCCTCTCAAAAAGTGCGGGTAGTGAGTGCAAAATCGAATGATCAATATGACCGAAGATTCACCCCCATTGAGTAAAAAAAGTCCGTTTTAGAATCGGATAAACGATTGCTTTCCGTTGCCGCAATTCTTAAAGGGCTTCTTCGCCCACTTCTCCCGTACGAATACGTATACATTCTTCCAAAGGGACGATAAAGATCTTGCCGTCTCCGATCTTACCGGTATTCGCAGCCGAACGAATGGCATCCACCACTTCGGGTACCTGATTGTCCACAACGGCAACCTCAATTTTTATTTTGGGGAGGAAGTCGACGACATATTCAGCGCCTCGGTAGATTTCCGTATGTCCCTTCTGGCGACCGAAACCCCGAACTTCCGACACGGTCATTCCTTTAACCCCGAGGGCCGTGAGCTTTTCTTTGACATCATCCAGTTTGAAAGGCTTGATGATCGCTTCAACCTTTTTCATAAAAGTTTCCCTTTCAATCTTTTTTCGGTTCGATTCTCGCAGAAATCAGCGTCCGGAGGGCATGCGCCCTTCTCTGTACCCATGCGCAATAGGGTTGCGCCTCCCCATGCCAAAAGCCTTGGTAGTCACCCGGATGATGGGTGGAGCCTGCCATCGTTTATATTCGTTGCTGTCTACACGATTGATCACCCATCGGACGAGCTTTTCGTCCCACCCCCTGGAGAATATCTCTTCGGCCGGCAAACGTTCTTCAACATAAGCTGCCAAAATGCCGTCTAAAACATCGTAGGGTGGCAGAGTGTCCTGGTCTTTCTGGTCCGGACGCAACTCGGCCGAAGGAGCGCGCACCAGACTGCGTTCGGGTATCCATTCATGGATTTCATTCAATTTATAAGCCAATTCATAAACCAGTGTTTTGGGAACATCTCCCAGGAGCGCCAGCCCCCCGTTCATGTCCCCATAAAGGGTGCAGTATCCCACAGCCATTTCCGATTTATTTCCCGTACTGAGCAGAAGCCGGTTAAATTTGTTGGAAATGGCCATCAGAATCATTCCCCGGATGCGCGCCTGAAGATTTTCTTCCGTTACATCGGGGGGAAAGCCTTCAAAAACGGGAGCGAGGGACTGCAAGGCCGAATCGAAAAGACGCCCAATGGGAACTTCGTGAAAAGAGATACCCAGTCGCTTCGACAAAACACGTGCATCCTCGAGACTCTCCGGAGCATTGTAGGGACCCGGCATGGCGACTCCCATGACATTTTCCCTTCCGAGAGCCATCACGGCCAGGCACGCAGTCAGTGCGGAATCGACACCGCCACTCAACCCCAGAACGGCTTTCTTGAAACCACATTTGGATGCGTAATCCTTGAGCCCCAGGATCAGCGCTTCAATCACTTCACTTGCTTTATCAAGGTTCGATTCATGGAGATCTCCCCGAAGGGTTTCCGTATCATAGACAATCAGATCTTCCTTGAAATCATACCCGCAGGCAACCTGCCGTCCTGACTGATCCCACACCATACTGTGGCCATGGAAGACCAGTTGATCATTGCCTCCCACTTGGTTGACATAAACAACCTGCATATTGGATTGCGTTGCATGCTGCTTGAGAAGTTCACTCACCCATACCGCTTTTCCCACGTGGTAGGGCGAAGCCGATATATTGATGAGAATCTCCACCGAGGCTTGCTGCAGTTCACAAATGGGATCACAATGGTAAAGGGGACGTGGAAGATACTCCTTAACGTTCCAGATATCTTCACAGATTGTGAGGCCAAGGCGCGCTCCCTTGTAATCCACCCAGGTCGTCTTCTTGCCCGGTTCAAAATAGCGCTCTTCGTCAAAAACATCGTATGAGGGAAGCAGTCGTTTGTGCGCACAAGCCACCAAAGCACCATCGTCAAAAAAGAGGGCGGAATTATGATAAGGCTTACCCGGGCCGTCTTTGTTTTCAGCAACAGCCCCGACGATGACCCCGATTCCCTTGCTCGCTTCCTGAATTTCCTGCCAGTAGGGCTTGCTGGCAAGGACAAAGCTGGGTTTATCCAAGAGATCCCGTGGCGGATAGCCCAGAAGGGCGAGTTCCGGGAACACAACCAAATCGCATTGTTTCCTTCGAGACTGCTCGATAAAATCACGGATTTTTGCCGCATTTCCAGCAAAATCACCAATATATGGATTCATTTGAGCTAATGCTATACGCATTTCGATTGACTTCCTAGTTTGAGGTATGAAAAACGGTCCATCGTCTTCAAAAAAAGAGCCGTGCAAAAGGTATCACAAATTTAAGGAGCATCAGGCTTTGGCGCGTGCTTTGCCGCTTGAGAGCTTCGTGCGAAACCTCTTGGGATCGACTCCGTATTTTTCGACTTTGTATTGAATGATCCTTTTGGTTGTTCCCAGCAACCGTGCCGCCTGAGATTGATTTCCATGGACATCTTTGAGAGCATCGGTGATGAGATCCCGTTCAAAGGCGCTCACCAACGCTTCCAGTTTTCCGCGACTCACGCTTTGCGTTCCCGTGGGTTTCATCTGGAGTGTGGGTGGTAAATGCCAGGCATCAATGGCCTCACCGGTAGCCAAAAGTACGGCGCGTTCAATACAATTTTCCAATTCCCGCACATTCCCCGGCCAGTGGTAGGACATGAGCATATCTATGGCCCCAGTCGAAATACGCTTGACCTCTTTTCCAAATTCCTGAGCATATTTCTGAACAAAATAATCTGCCAGCAAAAGGATATCCGGTCCTCTTTCTCTCAAGGGTGGTAAAAAAATGGGGAAAACGTTGAGCCTATAGTAAAGGTCGGAACGAAAATTTCCGTGGGCAACTTCCTGTTCGAGGTCCTTATTTGTTGCAGTGACGACTCGCACGTCGACTTTCACCATTCGTGAAGAACCCAAAGGCTGGAACTCGCGTTCCTGAAGCACACGCAACAGTTTTGCCTGAGCAATGGGGGACAATTCACCCACCTCATCCAGGAAGATGGTCCCGCCCTGTGCCTCTTCAAATCGGCCGCGCCTGCGCGTGACTGCCCCAGTAAATGCCCCCTTCTCGTGTCCGAAGAGTTCACTTTCAAGGAGTGAATCCGGCATGGCGGCACAATTTACCTGGACCAAAGGCCCCTTGCGTCGCCGGCTATTTTCATGAATCGCTTTGGCTACCAGCTCTTTCCCCGTCCCGGTTTCCCCATTGATCAACACGGTGGTGTTCGTATCCGCCACTTGGTCGATGAGTCGAAGAACTTCCTGGATCACTTTAGATCGGCCGATAATGTTGGTGGTAGGGCGCCTGGCTTCGGCCAGCATGCGTCGCAATCTGCGATTTTCTTCTTCAACCACACGAAAATGAACCACTTTACCCAGGAGTTCTGCCACCGAACTCAAAATCTGGACCTCTTTTTCAAGGTTCTCCACCTGGTGAGCCAGTTTATCTGCGGAAAGTACACCCACGACTTTGCCCTGATAGAAAATGGGAACGCACAGGAATGCCAGTTCCGCACGATTCAGGGATTTACGCGCCCCTGTACGGTCGAGAAACAGGGTTTCCTTTCCCAGATTGGCGATCGCCATGGGGCGCCCCGTTTGAGCCACCTTTCCTGTGATTCCCTCGCCTGGCTGGTAAGAAATCTCCCCCGTTCCCACCTCAACACCCCGGGCCACATCCAACCAGGCTTCACCCGTTTGAAGGTCAAGGATGGAAATCATGCCTCGTTCCATACCCAGCCACGTACTAAGAATACCCAGGGTTTGAAGGAGTTGATCTTTAAGCTCCCCCGTTATGGCAAGCACTCGAGCGATTTCGTGCAAAGCTCTCAATTCCAAATAGCTGTAATTTTCTGTCATCACTGATAATATGCCTTCTCCTTCCCCTTATTTTTGAACTTCCTTCATACCGCATTACGACAAAAATGTCACCAAATACTTCAAGAATCAGAAAACAAATATCCTCCCTCTATGGGCCCAATCCATGGAGAGTCAATAATGTCAACGCATAATGCAGGTCTTATGAAATTAAAATCAACGCTATAATTTTAGTACAAAAGTGTTTCATTTTAAACTGCATTCCATTTTTGTTCATCCATTCTCCCCAGGGAGACAACTTCGGCTAGTCCTCTCCGCCAACCCGATAGAAAAGGAGGGAGACAGGAGAGATGTGGTCCTGTGGCGTCCGGACAGTCTATATTGAAGTATACATACCGCTCCGGCGGCAAAAGATTCGCACGTGCCAACAAGACCATATTTTTTAAGGAGTCAAGGTATTTTTAAAAAGACTTGTAAAGCACAGTGACAATCTTTAAGTATTTTTCCGTAGGGGGCTTGATGTTTACACTTTGGCAAGAGGAAATTTGTGAAATTTTCGGCTTGAAAAGAATTCTTCGAGGCTTCCCTTGCTCCCCTCTAAGAGCCTATCCAAAAACCTACCTCGGCAGCAGCCCCCCCCTTTAATTCCCCCCTCAAGGGGGACCAAGGGGTGTGTCGCAAAGTCCACAGGTGGCTTCTGGATAGGTTCTAAATAGCAGGGGACAATGGGAAACTATCCAAAGTAAATTGCCTAATTTTGTTCAAATCCCGATAAATGTTCAGGCTTGAGCAAATCAAAGACCGTCTTAACCGGGTTGAAGGTGGTCCTGGGCACTTCAACTATCACCGTGATCCAGTCAGCCATCGACCCATTCCATAGGCCGGGAAGTTCCAATGCTTTGAGTTCCCTGCCTTCCTTGAACTTCCTGGAGATGAAAACGGTTTCCGGATCCACGTAATATCCCAGGTTAAATGGTTTTCCTTCGTAGTCGCGTACGCCACAAACCAAGTCCACTGGATTGAAATGTGTGGACGACATCCAAATCTGTTCCTGGTCCGATTGACTGAAATCTACTTGAGCCTTTTCCACAATCTGCAAAGAGAGGGTTCCGTTTTTATTTTCCACCCAGAAAGGAGCTCCTCCGGGTTCACCTACATTACGCACCACTCCACACACTCTTATGGGACGATTGAGTTTGCGTAAGAGTAAATCCCTTCGCTTTTCCAAAGGCATATATTCATATGTTTCCGGAAAACGAATCGAGAGCCTTTCCCGTGCAAAGGAAGCCGCCTTTTCCACATCGGATTCGGAAGATTCCTGCTTGAGCTTTCGAATGGTATCGAAAACCAAATTCTGAATTTCAACGAGGTAACCTCCTAAAATCCGTTTCCATACGACGGTATCTTCCTTTAAATTGTCAGGGACCACATTGTCCACATTTTTAATGAATATCAGATCTCCCTGAAGGTCGTTGAGATTCTCCAGAAGGGCTCCGTGGCCTGCGGGCCTGAAAAGTAGATGTCCGTGCCGATCCCTGAAGGGGCGATTGAACATATCCACAGCAATAGTGTTTGTGGAGGGTTTTTGATAAGAAAAGTCGATGGAGTAATGCATTTCAAAACGATTTTCATAGCAGCCCTCTACGACATCCAGAAGTTCGAGAAATCTCTGCTCGTGCTCGGGAGAAACGGTAAAATGAAGACAACACACACCATTTCCATTGCCCAAATAATCGGCCGCTTCTACAAGATGTTCTTCGAAAGCCGTTCGGGACCCGTTCTTATACCGATGGAATTTCAACAATCCTTTTGGTAGGGAACTGTAGTTGAGCCCATAATCCGTGAGAAGATACTCTAAGATTGTAAGAAAACGGCGCTCTCTGACGAGCATATCCAGATCAAAGCCATCTCGTGCAAGAACATCCTCCAAATCGTCAATAAAGGGGAAGTGAAAAAGTTCTTCTACAAATCGAATGAAATCACAGGCTACCGCGACCCCTTGTCCGGCTCTTCGCTGGAGTTCATTGAACTCAAGGAACTGTGGCATATGATAAATCTGCATGAGTGATTGGAACATGCGAGTCGCAGCACCGGAGGCAGGGACGAATTTCAAAAACCGGCCTTTACGGGCTGCTTCAAAATGAAGCTGAAGATACCTGTCTTTTTCCGATGCTGGAATGATCTGGATGCCGTTGCCGAGAACGCAAGCGTGTTTCAAATGGACGAAGTAGGAAGATTTTTCAAAAATTTCAATTTGACGCCTGACCTGTTCTTCAGTGATTCCCAAAGATTCCATCTGCAGATAATCAGCATCAATAAAAGAAAAACCCTTCATGAAATGACTCCATTGGACTTTTCGTCTGTCATTAATGTTTGTGTGGCAACGATTCAAAGTGGCGGGAGACAGGGGAGGAACGCTGACCGTTCCTCCCTGCCGTGGAAATCTGACGACTCAGACGCGATAAGACGAATGAGCCGTGAACTGATCATTCATGACAACCGGAGATCGCTACTGCTATCGAAAAGTTTCAGCTTACTTACGCCAGTCAGTCGCGACATGCATGAGAGGACCTACCTTAGAAAGACCTCGATCTTGGCCTGTGTTTTGAGTTGATCCACATAGGCAGTCAGTTCTTTGTTGACTTTTTCCTGCTTCAGGTGCTGCTCAATCTTGGACTTGATTTCATCGTAGGGAGTGACGCCGGCTTCTTTCTTATCCGTCACCTTGATCAGGTGATAGCCAAACTGGGTTTCAACAATATCGCTCACATCACCCGGTTTCAAAGCAAATGCCGCATCCTCGAAAGGCCCCACCATCTGACCTCGTTGGAAGAAATCCAAATCGCCTCCATTGGCACTGCTTGGACACTCAGAAACCTCTTTGGCCACAGCAGCAAAATCCTCGCCCTTCTTGATACGTTCCTGAACGGCTACAATTTTTTCCTTAGCTTTTGCCTTCTCTTCAGGAGTGGCTTTCTGATCTACCTTGATAAGAATATGACTGGCTCGAACCATCTCAGGAGCTTTGAAAAGATCGGGATTTCCATCATAAAACGCCTTTATCTCCTCCGGAGTAATCGTCACCTTATCGGAAACCTTTTCGTCGATCATTTTCTTGATGGCCATATCCTGTGCGAACTGTTCTTTGAGCTTATCCTCAGTAAGATTCATTTTCTTGAGGGTACTCACAAATTCAGTCTCATTGGGGAACCTTTTCTTCAGGGTATCCATCTGCGCGCTTACTTCAGCAGGATCTACCTTAATGCCAAGCTTCTGACTTTCCTGTCTCAACAGTTCACGACTGATAAGACTATCCAGAACCTTTTTTTTCATTTCTGCCAGTTTTGCCGCATCAGGGGCTTGCCCCGTCATGCTCATTTGCCTTTCATAACGGTTCATTTCCGAGTCGAGTTCCGCCATGTATATGATGGTTCCATTCACTGATGCGGCCGGCTCTTTTTTGACATCCTTTGTATCATTAACGGCATCTTTCTTACCATCTTTTTCCCCAGCCGCTTTCTCCTTGGAGGCTGTTTCCTTTTGGGGACTCTTCTCTTTTGCAAAAGCAAAGGGAGTTGAAATGGCCAAAACGAAAGAAATAGTTAACAATAAGATCCATGTCGCGGTTCGTTGCCTCATACGATAAAGCTCCTCAATTTAATCATCGAAAAACTGACCCATGAGGACCAATATTAACCCTCATGAGTCCCACGTGTCCCTTTCCGGTCAAGACGAGCGACATGGCCCAATCGGGACAACAACCGGCATCCGGCAAACATTTCTTACCAGATAACCGGCAAATTTAATCATTTAAATCCTTAATAGTCAAACAAAGTCTTCAGCGACATTGAAATACATTACCCCCATGATCGGAACGGCCACAACGAAAAATGAAAGGCAAAGAGATGCAGGGCAATACGGAAAGTGGGAAACGCTTTTGAAAAGTGATATTACCATGAGGAGCCATGAATTTGAGCTTTTTTTTCATATAGTAAAGATAGAAATCAAACCAAAGGTATGACGGTAAGAGGAGAACAGTAAAACTCATTGAACCAAATTGCCCTCTTCAAACCACTCGGCACTGTTCAATAACGTCCCGATAAGCGCATGTGTATTGAGAATGCTTACATTTTTCTGTTGCATTTTGCATTAGAAAAGGCTAAAAAATTTAACTATAGTTATATAGCGAGTTGGGCCTCATTTTTGGACTCTGTACACGAAATCGGTCTCGCCTTAGAGCTAAACGGTTTCAAAGTCCCTCTTTAATGGCTGTCCCGACAAGCAGCAGGTCAATGAGTCAACATAAGGAGAAGGAATATGGCGGAAGGCCGAGTAAAGTGGTTCAATGAGAAGAAAGGCTATGGTTTTATTGAAACAGATGCTCAGGGCGACGTGTTTGTCCACTATAGTGCTATCGATGGCTCCGGGTTCCGTACCCTTGCTGAGGGGGAATCCGTTCGATTTGATGTGGAACAGGGTTCAAAAGGGCCTCAAGCGGTCAATGTAAAAAGGCTACAGTAAGTTCTTTTCATTGCACGACATACCACGCGACATACAATGAACAGTTGCAAGGCCGGAATCTCCGGCCTTTTTGTTTTTTAGAGGTTGATTCACTTCCTTCAAACAGGAGCTGTCAGGGACTCTTTTGCCCATCTTCAAGGCTCTCAAAGGGCAATGTATAATGAGCACGTAGTTTTTGCATGACTGTCTCGGCAACCTCACGTTGTTTTTTTCCATGAAACTTGATGTAGTGATATACGGGCACGACCTCATATCCGCGGATAAGCTTGTGCTCTCCCCCGAACCCCGGATCCATCATGGCATACCCTTCACGGATTGCATACTCGATAGGATAATAATAACAAGTCGCAAAATGCAGGAAAGGAATCTCCTCGTAGCATCCCCAATATCTGCCGTACAGCGTGCTTCCTTTGTAATAAAACAAAGCCATAGCAAGCTTTTTACCTGACTGAGTCGCCACAGAGAAACTACATCTGTGCCGGAAATTCTTCTCCAAAAGTTGGAAAAAATCCCTGTTAAGGAAAGGCCTTATGTCCCTCCCCATATGTTTGATCCATGTCTGTAGATACAAATCATACATTTCTTCATAATAGGATTCAGGAACTTCCGTACCCGGAATCATACGTATCTCTATGTCCTGCTGACGTACTGTCCGTAATTCTCTTTTGATTTTTGTCCTGCGGCTGGACTTAAATGACAAGAGATAATCGTCAAAGGTCCTGAAATTTCGATTGAACCAAAGGTAGTATTTATTTTTGATCGCTATATACCCGTTTCCCACAAAGAGGGATCGCATTTCGAGTGTGGAATCCGAAAGAAAATAAATACGGCTGGTCGCGAATCCCTTGGACGAGCAAAAGAAATCGATGTATTGCAGGATCTGCTTATAGATCTTAAAAGTCGCAATTCCCTTCGAATGCAGGAATTGATATCCTGGAACCGGTGTGAAAGGGACAGTACCCAAAACTCCAACATGATAAGGTATGCCTGTCAGTTCGGTAAGGAATTCCAGCAACCCCCCGTCTCCAAATTCAACCCAGGCGCGGTCGCGTATATAGAGAGGAGCAATAGCAATTGGTTCCTCGTCCCAGTAGGCGACAATGTGGAAGGGGCGATATCCTCCTTCTTCCGATACAGAACCCGACTTCTCAAGGGCATAAAGATATTCCCAATCCATCAGCGGACTGGCGTCGGCAGCTAATCGATTCCACATGTGTTTGTCAATATCCTCCACCCGGGAAAAAGTTTCGAATCGAACCGACATAGCCGCCCTCATTCGTAAATTTTTGGACATCGCCTTCTGATGGAAAAGGTCATATCAGACTTCTTTAATAGTGGCCAATGTCGATCTTTGTCTAGAGATATTTACGTACAAGAAGGATGGAGAAATGCATTCTCACCAATGAGTGGTTGAAGAATTCCTCCGACGTTGCAACCATTTCAAGTCATCTCATGCTCCAAGATATTGTTCTCAATACATAGAGGAACGATACGAGCGTGCGGGCGATCTGCTCCTGTCAATGCGATCCTCTGTCAATCTTTACAAAGTGTTGAGATGAAACCGCATGAGATTTCTTGTTGCGATATACTTAAAAGGTTGTATGTTGACTATTGTAATAGTTTTGCAGCAACTGACATAAAGCTTCAAACTTTAAAAAACCCCCTTTTGACAAACACGAGTTCGCGAGCAAAGTGGTATTCTTGAAATGAAACTCGAAGTCACTGAAACCATTAAAAGTCACTCCATTGGTGTTATTCAGGAGTGAAGTGGGAGGAGATTTTCTATGATTCCTCAAGAAATTCTAAACAAAATGGATGGAAATCGTCGGCGATATGTGGATGAGTTATTGAGTTTCCTGCGTATTCCCAGTGTGAGCACCTATTCTCAAAACGCACCCGATGTTCGACGTGCAGGTGAGTGGATTTTGAATCATCTCAAGAGACTTGGATTTCAAGCTAAAATTTACTCCACAGCAGGACATCCCATTGTTTTGGGCGAACGCTGTGAAATGCCGGGCCGCCCCACCCTCCTCATTTATGGGCATTATGATGTTCAACCCCCGGAACCCATCGACGAATGGCGTACCCCCCCGTTCAACCCCGTCATACAGGATGGATATGTATATGGTCGTGGCGCAACGGATGATAAAGGGCAGTTTTTTACCTATCTCAAAGCCATCGAAGCCGTTCTTGCCGTCGAATCCAAACTCCCCATCAATGTAAAAGTGCTTGTAGAAGGAGAGGAGGAAATTGGGAGCCCTAACCTTGTGCCTTTTCTGAAGTCACGAGCAGACGATCTGAAGGCGGACGCTGTCGCTATTTCCGACGGTTCACAATTCACGCATGGAATTCCCGCCATAACTTATAGTTTAAGGGGATTATCCTATCTGCAACTCGAGATCCAGGGGCCTCGTTTTGATCTCCATTCCGGGGTGTTTGGCGGAGTCATCACAAACCCGGTACAAGCTCTTTCAGACATTATCAGCAAACTCAAAAAAGACGATGGCACGGTAGCTATACCGGGATTCTATGATAATGTATTACCACTTGAAAAATGGGAAAGAGATGAAATGGCCAACCTGCAGTTTGATGAAGACAGCCTCAAAGCCTACCTGGGAGTGCAAGAGTTGACGGGAGAGGAAGGCTACACCCCCCTGGAACGCAAATCGGCTCGTCCCACCCTGGACGTCAACGGGATCTGGGGAGGCTTTGCGGGTGAAGGCGCCAAGACCATCATTCCAGCCAAAGCCGGTGCAAAAATAAGCATGCGCCTGGTGCCCAACCAGAGGTCGGAACGAATCAACCGTCTGTTTCGAGAATTCATCCATTCCATTACGCCACGGGGTGTTACGGTGAACATAACGGAATTGCATGGGGCTGATCCCGTTCTAGTTTCCCGCGACGAAAAAAATGTTCAGGCGGCAGCAAAAGCCATTGAAACGGGTTTTGGGAAATCTCCTGTTTTCATCCGCGAAGGGGGGTCGATACCCATTGTGAATCTCCTCAAGGAGGTTTTGGGATTTGAAAGCATTCTGCTTTTGGGATGGGGTAGTCCAGATGATGGTGCACACTCCCCCAATGAACGTTTTCTGCTGGATGACTTTCACCGCGGCATTCGATCCGCTGCGGCCTTACTCTACGAACTGGCACTTTAGAGGGCGCTTGTATGAAGAACAATGTCCCCGGTTGTCACAGGCACATCGAAAACGGCTGGCGGATCATACTTTCTAAAGAGCGCTTCTCTCCAATAGTGAACAATCCATCCGGCACAGCTCATCTTGCTCTGCCGGATGAGTCATATAAAAATCAAAAATAATCACCGACATAGCTTGCCGAAACAATAAGAATCGAAGTGATTGAGGGTCGGTTCATGTGCATACCCACTACAGTCCACAACAAACCGCCACAAAATGAAGGCTTTTAACTGAGGTAAAAGCTGGTTGGGTCAAGGTCTCTCAGGATTGTCAATTCATCTTCGGATGGTTCTTCCGTCTCTTTTACATCGTGAGCTACATCCAGGTCAAAAGAACAGTTGGCCCTGATTTTTTCCACCGATTGTCCCGGAAAGTATTCGGACAGATACATTTCTTTGGTATGGCTATCAAATTTATAGACCCCCATTGTGCTCACGACAACAGACGGGCCATTTCCCTGCATGTCCAAGCGTTCTCTCGCCCCAGGGCCGTCAAGGAAGCCGGGTGCCGACAGGTAATCGACCCGCTCCACAAAACGTTTGGGATCCTGCGGAATAATGGCCAAAATCCTTTTGCCGCAGGCAGCCATATCACTTGCTCCTCCGCTTCCCGCAAAATAAGTGAAGGTCTCCGGCTTATTCCAGTTCCCCACTCCAGTAGAATTGATGTTTCCGTATTTATCGATCTGCGCTCCGCCAATAAACGCGACATCCACCTCGCCACGCTGAAGGGCAGCCATGGTCGCGAGCATTCCAAAGGTTCCATCGCCCTTACAGAATAATGCGGGGTCATCCACCGTGATGGCTAACCCGGGAGGAGGAGTCGCCCTGATAGAACCTCCCTCCGTAAACAGAATGATATTTTTTGCATGAGTGGCCATAGCAAAGCCGATAACCAAAAGGGGCAATCCGACTCCAGCGAAGACAACCTCACCGTCGATAATTTCTTGCGCACATCGAATGACCATCAGTTCGGTCGGTTTAAAATTGCCGGTCATTGGTGTCCTTAAAGCCTGTCTTATCCCCTGATGTGCATATCTGTGTACGGAGGCACCCCTTCCCAGATATTGGGGTCGTGATACCCATAGTCGACTTCCATCTGGGGCTTGAAGCCTAAAATGGGCTTTAGCCTTTCCAGAGCTTCCTGACCAAATGTATTGACATATTTTTGTATATAAGCCTTATGATCCTTTACACCATAGATCCATTCATTCAGGAAGTGCGGAACGATTTCCTTTTTCTTCATGTACTTTCCTTGATATTGTGCAAATCGAACATCAAGACCGTAAAAGCCGCGACAAGCCGAAGGATGAGCTCCCCATGGGCATGGCACAACAGCCAGGGTCTTATAGTAGGGGATCAGGGTTCGGTCCGGATCGCTCCTCACCATTTCCGGATCTACAATTTCTTCCGCAGTCACAATGACGCCCCGTTTGCTTCCCATAGCCCCATGCTGATCTCCATTCCCGTGGGTCCCCCAGGCCACGACATTGCCAAGATGGTCGGCACGCTGGGCGTGGATAAGGGCTACGTCTGCGCGCCAGGCGCGAACTACTGTGATCGGCTTGCCGGTAAAAGGGTCGTCGATAATCCTGACATCAGCGCTATTGTATTTGACCACATCTGTGCCGATATTTCCTCGAACCGGGAAAAAGGGCACCCCAAGATACCCGGCCATGAGCGCGCCGGTCGCTCCGAAATTTGAAATGTCGTGTCTTTTCAGTTCCCCATCCTGAAAAGCGCGTTGGATTGCATGAGGAGCCCTGGCACACCAGTTCATAGCCCACGCAAGATGCATTTCGTCGATGCAACCGGCAGCCACCAGGAGATCCAATCCCCCCGCATCTGTAGAGGTGCTGAGAATATTGAGGTGTTTCTTTCTTTGCCGGATAATTTCGTAAGTCAATGCCATGGGGACCATGATTTGAAATCCACCATAGTAAAGAGTGTCCCCCTCGAGGATGAATTTGGACACCGCTTCCTTGAGTGTCATCCTTTTGTCTACGCTCACAAGTTCCTTCTCCGTCCTGCAAAAACACACGAAATAACTGTAATCATTTTATGAAAGAAACAGGTGCGACTTTCCACGCGCAAGAGATAGATATCTCAACATTTCCTCTTATTGACAGTTTTGTGAGTTCACTGACCATGCACAGATATTTGGGCACGAAAGAACTGTTCTGCTCTTTGCCAGCTGCTTTTTCACTCAGGGGGATTCTTTTGCCGGGGACGTAAAATGATATCCGCACAAGATGGATATCGAGGTTGCCGGAATCCACTGCATAAAATGCCTATAGCAGGATTTTCTCCCAGGCGAAAAACATGCTTCAGAGCGGTAAAAGGAATCTATCCTTAGGGACCTATCCTTTGGATCCAGCGGGGCAGAGCGAATCGCATTGGCAGAAAGGGCACAGAGGGATTTCACGCTCTGTCCATACCAATCGTCGCATAGCAAAACAGAGGGAAAACATGGGGAGAATGAGACATGGGAATTTCAAGAAGAAGAAGAAACGGACAGCATTTGCCTATCGCATTGGTAAAATCACCCGCCAAAATTGTTCGAAACCATGCAACATCATGTGCTATTTGGACAAACGGATAAAACGAAGGCCCTTTGATCCAATCAAAAGGCCTTCCAAAATCAACAGTTACTTTTGAACTTTTTTCTTTAAAAAGTATCCGTCCTTGTCGATTACATCCCTCAGAAGGCTCAAATCATGATCGCTGGGCTCAACCATTTCCTTCACAACGGGAGGAATGACCAACTCGAAACTCACCTTCTCCTGAATATCCTTAGGGGTGAGGCCGGGTTTTACTTCTAGAAGCATCATGCGGCGGGTTTTTTCATCAAAGCCGAACAGCGCCTGGTTCGTAATGACACGATACGGCCCCGAACCCATGACGCCCGCCTTCTCACGATAATCGGGAGAACCGTCGCCAAAACCGATACTCGTCAGAAAGTCCACCTTATTGACAAATCTTCTCTTTTCGAGAGCCATAATGGCGATGGTTTTCTCGCAATTGGCCGCCATGGCACCCGCACCACCGCTTCCGGGGAAACGGATGGTAGGCTTGTCGTAATTAGCCCCTTCCATGGTGGAACAGATATTCCCATACATGTCGATTTGTGCGCCACCGATGAAAGCGTAATCGGAAAAACCTCTCTGAGTCAACTCAAACGCACTGCACAATCCCTTCAGGAACATTGCCTTGCGGGCAGCGCGTGTATCACCAACGGACAAGGGCATTCCCATATCCAATACGGGAGCCAATGAACCGGCTTCATAGATCATGTACAGGTTGGGAGCATGGGTAAGTTGCGCATGCATGGCGGCAATGATCGGCAGACCCGTACCAACGAAAACAATCTTCTCGTCTTCCAAAACCCTCGAGCCAGTGTAGGCGATCATTTCCATATCACTATATTCTGGCATTCTATTATCCCCCTTAAACTTTAGAGTTTACTTGATATGATCATTGAAATTAGACGATGATGGGCTGTCCTTCATCCATAGCACGCAACTTCTTCAGCGTCTTGTAGCCTGCAGCCTTCTCGAGATAGTCGTCGAACGTTTCACAGCCAAAAATATACTCATCGTAGTACTTCTTAAGGGGTTCCTTGTCTCCTGTCTTTCTGAACTCTTCACCAAGACTACGGAACATCTTGATGTGCTCCATATCGAACCAGTAATGACCATAAGACGCGCCGGGGTAGCTGGCAAAAGGCTGCTCGATGACTGCATCCACCGCGGGATAGGGAATTTCCGTCAGGTTGGGATACTGCCTGATGGAATCGGCCGAAATGACTTTTTCAGTGGTCATGATGGTATGACATGCAGCCATGGCAATTTCAGGACACGTGCAGAGCGCACCGAAGAGGCGGGCATTTCCGTACATATCGCAGGCCGTGGCGTTGATGATGGCAAGGTCGGGATAGCAAGCAGGCAGCAGGTAGACGTTTTTCTTGGTGAAAGGGCACTCGATCATCTTTCCGCGGTTGACGAGCTCCATATCGGACCCACCATGGTCACGGATGGGAATAAACGGAAGCCCCATGGACGCGGCTTTGAACCTTACGGACATGCCATAATTGGTATAATCGTCCACCTCAATAATGCCATTGGTGGTCAAGTATCTAAAAAGGGGAGCGATTCCAATAATTTCATAACCCCACCAGGCCAATTCAACGCGTTTGATGGAAACCCGGTCGGGATCAATAATCATGGCACCTGCAAGCAACTCCGCACAAATCGAATTGGATTGCATGGAAAGAGTCAGGTCCCTGGCACCCTTGCGAATGATCTCATGAACGATAGCGACGGGCACCCTTGTATTGACGAACCCACCGATACCAAGGTTCATTCCATCCTTTACATACTTACCGACCGCTTCCTTGAGCGTGGTCCTCTTATCGCGAAGACCGTGCGGTTTGTTGACCACGATCTTTCTTGCTTCATCAGGGGTCGGCCCCCAATACTCGAAGATTTTCTCTTTGTAGTTGAGCTTGGAAACTTCCTTGATCTTAGAGTTGACATTGTTTAGCAATTTTGTCCTCCTTTTGAAACAGCCTCTTTTGCAGCGAAGAGAGTTTTCAGAGATGGAACGTTTGCGATTGTCCCTCATGCCAGTGGGAAATTGCGCCTATCACTTGCCTTGGAAATTGCTAAATGAGCCTCTTCCCTCCTTTCCGATGATTCTTTAGGAATTAGGAATGCAAATAAAACAAGTAATATAGTGTAAGAAACAGTAAATTAATCTTACCGTGAAAGTACTATGAGCTCTCGGGAACAGTCCACCATCTCCGCTTTTGGGCGGATTGAAAAAAACCTGAGTTGTGGTAAGGTCTGTTCAGATCGCAGTGGGCAGCATATGGTACTGGCGCAAAGCCGCGATCCATCGAGGAGCATTGCGCTGAACCATCAGCTCTTTGTAATCCACCTGTGAATCTCGATAAGGTACCCTGCGACTGAGCAGAATGAAAACGATTTTCAGAATCTTATGAGCCAAAGCAATAATGGCGCGCTTGTGTCCCCGGCGTATGACAAGCCCCGAATACTTGCTTTGGAACATGCTTTTGGTACGACGTGCGGCATTGGCCATTTCGCACAACAGTCGTCGTACATATGGGTTGCCCTTGCGAATGCGACCGCTTTTTCGCTTTCCGGCGGATTCGTTATTGCCAGGGCAGACCCCGGCCCACGAGGCCAGACGCTGTGGGGAGCCGAAGGCCTCCATGTCCAGTCCGATCTCGACGATCAACATAGCCGCACCCACGGCATCGATTCCAGGTATGGTCTGGAGAAGGTCCAGAGCCCAGCGGTGAGACTCCAGTTCAGCCAGCAATTGGGTGTCGAATCGAGCGATACGGGCCTCGAGCTCACGGATGTGCTGGAGGATTTCGCGCAGGACGAATCGATGGGCGGGAGTCAAATCGCCATCGAGTGCGTCGAGCAACTCCTCGGGAGTGGCTTTGAGCCTGGAGTTGGCAAACTCCAGCGCCTGCAGGGGTGTTCCGCCCTCGATCAAACATTCGATCATATGCCGGGCGGCTTGACCGTGAATATCACTGACCACCACGGAAAGACGTATTCCGCCATCCGTGAGGACTTTATGAAGCCTGTTCTTTTCACTGGCAAGCATCCCAACCAGCTTCTGTCTCTCACGGGAAATCAGACGGAGGTTTCCCAGTTCTTCTGGAGGAATGAAGCTCCCGCGAAGCAGGCCGCAACGGGCCAGCATGGCCAGCCAGCGACTGTCGGCCACATCCGTTTTGCGACCGGGAACCTGCTTGACGTGTCGGGCATTGACAACGGCGGCAACGATTCCCT
The DNA here is from genome assembly GCF_027925305.1 of Desulforhabdus amnigena. Classification (NCBI taxonomy): domain Bacteria; kingdom Pseudomonadati; phylum Thermodesulfobacteriota; class Syntrophobacteria; order Syntrophobacterales; family Syntrophobacteraceae; genus Desulforhabdus; species Desulforhabdus amnigena. Next base: position 925,551 of record NZ_BSDR01000001.1, read on the forward strand.
CGCGTTCCAAGGCCGAGTAGATGCTCTTCCAGTAGATGCCCGTGCTCTCCATGACCACAATTTCGGGGTTGGCGTCTCTGGCCCACCTGGCCAAAGCTCGCCGATCCCGCTTAAACGTACCGAAAGTCAGTGTTTCCGTGTGGATCGATCCGTCTTCCTGTTCCGCAATCAGACAGGCCGTCACATGCTTTTGATGAACATCAAGGCCTATAGCGCTCTTGTGGATCGGTTCCAGTTCCATGTCCTCGACTCCTCCTGTAAAATGTATGTTGAGATGGCGAGGACATGTTTCGAATCAACCTGCGGGTGCCCGGCACCCGTGGCCCTATTACCGTGCGCTCTCTATAGAAGCAATCCGGGGTGCGATGCGAAACAATGGGTCTCGTTAGCTGACTGGGTCCAAGCCACGTATTCACTTGCGCGACCTCGCCCTCGCCAGCTCCCTTTACCGTGAAAGTACTATGAGCTCTCGGGAACAGTCCACCATCTCCGCTTTTGGGCGGATTGAAAAAAACCTGAGTTGTGGTAAGGTCTGTTCAGATCGCAGTGGGCAGCATATGGTACTGGCGCAAAGCCGCGATCCATCGAGGAGCATTGCGCTGAACCATCAGCTCTTTGTAATCCACCTGTGAATCTCGATAAGGTACCCTGCGACTGAGCAGAATGAAAACGATTTTCAGAATCTTATGAGCCAAAGCAATAATGGCGCGCTTGTGTCCCCGGCGTATGACAAGCCCCGAATACTTGCTTTGGAACATGCTTTTGGTACGACGTGCGGCATTGGCCATTTCGCACAACAGTCGTCGTACATATGGGTTGCCCTTGCGAATGCGACCGCTTTTTCGCTTTCCGGCGGATTCGTTATTGCCAGGGCAGACCCCGGCCCACGAGGCCAGACGCTGTGGGGAGCCGAAGGCCTCCATGTCCAGTCCGATCTCGACGATCAACATAGCCGCACCCACGGCATCGATTCCAGGTATGGTCTGGAGAAGGTCCAGAGCCCAGCGGTGAGACTCCAGTTCAGCCAGCAATTGGGTGTCGAATCGAGCGATACGGGCCTCGAGCTCACGGATGTGCTGGAGGATTTCGCGCAGGACGAATCGATGGGCGGGAGTCAAATCGCCATCGAGTGCGTCGAGCAACTCCTCGGGAGTGGCTTTGAGCCTGGAGTTGGCAAACTCCAGCGCCTGCAGGGGTGTTCCGCCCTCGATCAAACATTCGATCATATGCCGGGCGGCTTGACCGTGAATATCACTGACCACCACGGAAAGACGTATTCCGCCATCCGTGAGGACTTTATGAAGCCTGTTCTTTTCACTGGCAAGCATCCCAACCAGCTTCTGTCTCTCACGGGAAATCAGACGGAGGTTTCCCAGTTCTTCTGGAGGAATGAAGCTCCCGCGAAGCAGGCCGCAACGGGCCAGCATGGCCAGCCAGCGACTGTCGGCCACATCCGTTTTGCGACCGGGAACCTGCTTGACGTGTCGGGCATTGACAACGGCGGCAACGATTCCCTCGCGTTCCAAGGCCGAGTAGATGCTCTTCCAGTAGATGCCCGTGCTCTCCATGACCACAATTTCGGGGTTGGCGTCTCTGGCCCACCTGGCCAAAGCTCGCCGATCCCGCTTAAACGTACCGAAAGTCAGTGTTTCCGTGTGGATCGATCCGTCTTCCTGTTCCGCAATCAGACAGGCCGTCACATGCTTTTGATGAACATCAAGGCCTATAGCGCTCTTGTGGATCGGTTCCAGTTCCATGTCCTCGACTCCTCCTGTAAAATGTATGTTGAGATGGCGAGGACATGTTTCGAATCAACCTGCGGGTGCCCGGCACCCGTGGCCCTATTACCGTGCGCTCTCTATAGAAGCAATCCGGGGTGCGATGCGAAACAATGGGTCTCGTTAGCTGACTGGGTCCAAGCCACGTATTCACTTGCGCGACCTCGCCCTCGCCAGCTCCCTTTATACCACCTTTCATCATCAGGGGTGCCGCGAACATCTCGGCATGAACGTTATACCACCTTTCATCATCAGGGGTGCCGCGAACATCTCGGCATGAACGTTAGCTGTGATAAAGATTGCTTGATGTCGTCTTCCGTGACGATATTGCTTCCGTACTAGTTGCCACACCGTACTAAGAATATTTCCACAGACAGAGAGATCGAGAAGAGAGATTGGAGGCAACCCATTCCTATATATATTTTGATCGACTCAAATTAGAAAAACCGCAAACTCTTTCGCAAGAGTAAAGAATATGAACTCTAACGGCGAAAATCTCCTACCATGCAGGACTAGGGCGTCCAAATCGGCGAACGCCCATTGACTGGTTTTTGACCCCCGGCACTGGGAAGCAATGCTCCTACCATTCTAAAATGGCCCATGTGTGGGCATTTTGCGCCTAGCCATGCCCTGTTTGACACTGTAGCTGCGGGCCATGGGTTTCCTTGTAAGATATTGGAATATATAGTATTTTTCCGTTATTTTCCCGGTTTTTGGCACTGGCAATGAGTTTGAGGTGAGTCCCAGCCTGCTCTGTGCTCAAGCTCTCGAGACGGTCAGGATGTGGGAGCACCTCTCGTCTCTGTTTGACCAAAGAGGTGAAGCGGCCAGTGATCTGCTGCTCTTCGGCAACGCTGATCTTGATCACCTGCTCCGCTTCGGCCCGGGTGGGAGTGCCGCACAGGGCGGGCAGGCGAAGGGCGATACGATTGGCATCCTTGATCTCTCCCGTGCCGTGAAACTTTCCCAGTCCGAAGAGCGACTCGATTGGATCGGAGGTCACTGGCAGACCGATATGATCCAGACCAAGCTTGGCAGCGATTTGGAGTTGGTTTTGCAGGTAGGCGACGAACTCACGACGAACAGGGCTTGAGCCGATGGCCTGGATAAATGGCTCGCACTGGGCTATCGTGGAGTGACTTAGCCCTCGAGCCTTGAAAATCTTCTGGCACTCGAGCAGTGGTACGGCATCGTCTCGGAATCGCTTGATGAAAGCCCTGCATGAGGGCAGCCGGTCCAGACAAGCTCGCAGCTTTGAGAGGGTGGAGCCCTTCCGGGCACCTCCGGCAGGAGAGAGTCTGAGCAGTTGTTCTGCCCATCTGATAAGGCGGTGCACATTCATAAAGCGCGCTTTGGTCTGCACCTTCGGGGGAGCCAGGCACGCGAGCACCGTCTGCTTGAGCTTGCCCGAGACCCGGCCACAGGCAGAAAGGAAGGTTTCGAAGAGCGGATGATCCTGATACCACCACTTGAGCAGATTGGCAATGACATGGGAGATGTCGTCAATGCACGGGCTTGCCAGTCCTTGCGCACCGAGTAGGTGGATGGCTTTCTGCAAATCGGTGCCTCCGTCTTTGAGGTAAGCAGCCGGGCGTCCCGCTGAGGCGATGAGGCGATCGAGGAAGGCCGCAATAGACTCACCCGTCCAGGAATCGGCCACTGATACCGCCATGCAATGGAGATCTTGAAGCCCGGGGGCAACTGGACAGAGTTGATGGTGATGAGCGTTGAGAGCCAGGACAGTCAGAATCTTACCCGTTCCCAGACCAATGCTCATGTCGATCATCCAGATAAGTCCGTTACAAAACGGTGCCTTCGCCACTGGCAGCCCCTGTAGCATCGGGGCGGACCGGATGCGCACCAGAGAGAGCCTGGTCACCCAGTTGATGATGGTCTGTGGACAAGGGACTTTTTTTTAAACCCATGGCTCCCATCATTATGCCCAACACCCGGCTCACGGCCCGGAACCCGATGCGAGCCACCACAAACAGCTGCAGGGCCAAGAAGACCAGATCCACCTTGCTCTGGAGGACAATCACCCGTTCCTGGCTCTCCAGTTGGTGTACACGAGCCCGGCTCTCCTTGAGCTCTTTTTTGAACTTGTCGCGCTCCGCCTTGACTCGGGCCAGCTCTTTGCTCTGGTAGCGGTTCTTCTCAGCTCTGCACGCGGCTTTCTGTTTCCAGTTATCCCGGCTCCTTTTGTATCTGGTCTCCGGACTCATAGCGCACCCGCCCACCGAGATGCGCCGCCGCTGCCACTGAGGATGTGTATTTTGATCATTGTACTTACCTCCCGGATTATGGCTGATAAAATCCAGGTTATCGTACAACTGTGGACACAACCTGTCCAACACTTATGTGGCCCAAATCCCGAGCACTAAAATCAGCCCTCAGAGGCCATTTTTGGACGCCCTAATGCAGGACCTTGTGTTGTCAACGAAAAAACCCTTTAAACAAGGGGAACAAAAAAGGAAAAATTTTTTATTCATTGATTTTAATTCAAAAGAAAAGTTCTCAAGAACCATACAATAAATATAAACTTCAAAAAGATTTGCAACATCTTCAATGTATCTACGCGCCCGATGGTTAGATGAGACTCAGATATTAGACAATGGTGAGTTGTAAGGAACGTGTAAACTGTTGTCTTCAGAATGCTGTGAAAAAGGGCTGGT